>JAOAPR010000042.1 GCA_025463005.1 Bryobacterales bacterium
GGTGGGCGCGAAACAGCAGCGGAGCGCAGTGGCCGCAATTCACGTAATGCATCAGCCCAGTGCGGACGTCGAAATATCCCCAGAAGAGGCTGGCGAACCGCTCGTCGGAAGCGCGCTCGCACAGCAGACGGTTGAGCTGTTCGGTGGCGGCGTTGTGATCGGAGGCCGAACGGGTCCAGGCAGTGGCGTGAACGGTTCCCTGAATCACGCTGGCGAGCATGGCCGCGGGAACATCCTTGCCCGACACATCGCCAAACACGAAGGCCGCGCCTTTTTGGGGAAGGTCGAAGGCGTCGTAGAAATCGCCACTGACGTTAGCGGCGGGGCGCCACTCGGCCGCAAGCTGGAAATCGCGCGGCGAGGCGTTGGCCGCCGGGAGCAGCCCGCGCTGGACTTGCGTCGCGATTTCGATCTGGCGCTCCATACGCCGGGAAGCAAGATGCGCGCGGAATCGCATCACCAGTACAGTCAGAGCTCCGAGCAGAGCGAGGCCGCCGGTCACGCCGAGGATCAAAGTCCAGCGCGCGGGCCACGCCACGGCGCCTGCGTTGGCGAACGACGCCAGTTCGACAAAGCCCATGCCGGCTGGGCCCAACGCTGTGACTTTGAATGGCGCAGGGGAGAAAGATACGGGCAAACGAATGGGGAATGCTTCGACCACCAGATGTCCCGCGCCGGTATCGCGAACGGTGAAAATCGGCCGGCGCGCGTGCATCTGCGATGTGACGTAATCAGCGGTAAAAGCGGGCGCGGCCGCAGCTCCTGAGCGCGCGATTACGACGCCATCCCGATCGAGCATCTGCGCCCACGCCAACCTGCCGTTGCTTTCCTCGATCATCTGGTCGAGCACGCGGCTCAACGAAGCCGCATCCAGTTTCTGGAACCGCACCAGCTTGTCCAAAGCTGCCATTTCGCTAGCCATCTCGCGCCGGGTGTTGCGAACCGCGGTGGTACGTGACGAGCTGACGTAATTGATCACACTGCTCACCAGGAGCAGTATCGCCAGACCGGCGCCGCACAGGATCCACAGCCGGAACCATCTTCGTGCATGGGTGTTTACTTCCATGCCACTAAGACGCTGGAGAAGGCTGAAAAGCGTCAGGCGCTTAACCTTCTTAACGGATGTTTGTCAGAGAGTTAACACGGCTCTACGCGGTGAATCGATACCCGACGCCGCGCACGGTGTGAATGTATTGGGGGCTTTGCGGATTGTCTTCGAGTTTCTGTCTCAGCCACGCCACGTGCACGTCGATGGTCCGCGAGGAAACCTCCGCCTGATACTCCCACACGTTCTGGAGCAATTCGTCGCGGGACACCACGGTGCCCCGACGGTCGATCAAATAGCGGAGGAGCTGCAGTTCTTTGGCGGCCATGGTCACCGGCTCGCCCTTCTTGTGCACCTGGCCGCTCGCGAAATCAGCGCTCACGTTGCCGAACTCGAAATGCGCTACCGGAATCCGTTTCTTCTTGGGGATGCGCCGCAGTAGCGACTCGATGCGCGCCAGGAGCTCCGAAGGATCGAACGGCTTGGCCAAGTAGTCATCGGCCCCGAGTTTCAGCCCCACCACGCGATCCACCACCTGTGTCTTGGCGGTGAGCATCAGGATCGCGGTATCGCAGCCCTTCTGGCGGAGCTCCCGGCACACATCGAAGCCGCTCTTGCCCGGAAGCATCACGTCCAGAATGACGACGTCGTAATCGCCGGCTCCGGCTTTGGACAGGCCGGTGGGCCCATCCATGGCGGTATCCACCTGGTAGCCTTCGGCCTCCAGAAGATCGGTGACCGTGAGGCTTACGCCGGGTTCGTCCTCAACCAACAGAAGGCGCGAGTTCATCCTGATGTTCCGCCGGCGCGGCCGGGATCCGCACGATGAACGTGGACCCGTCGCCCGGCTCACTTTCCAGGCTAACGGTGCCGCCGTGAGCCTCTACGATTTTTTTCACCAGGTGCAGGCCGAGTCCGGTGCCATGGATCTGATCCTGCACGGCCCTCCGCCCCCGGAAAAACGCGTCGAACACGTGCGTCTGCTCCTCGGGAGGAATTCCGGAGCCATGATCGGCCACGCGTATTTCGATCTCCGGCCCCTTGTTGCCATGCACAGCTCGCGCCGAGATTCCGACTGATTGCCTGCCTGCGCCTCCGTACTTCGCGGCGTTCGCCAGCAGATTTTGGAGGGCGTGCCGAAGCGCAAGGGAGTCTCCGGTGATGGGAGGCAGATTCGGTTCGATGCGGGTTTGCACCTCGCACAGAGCGTCTTCCAGCATGCCCCTGTTGGATTGCAATGTCTCTTCGATCAAGCCGGGAATCGAAACCGGCTGGCGCTCCTGCACGACGTGACCCGCTTTCGCGCTCGCGAACCGAAGCACCTGTTCGACGATCGCGCCCAGGCGCTCGCTTTCCTGCTGGATCAGCGCACCGTAACGCTCGACCTGCGCCGGGTTCGACGCCACCTTGCCCCGCAGATTGAAGGCAGCGGTTCGAATGATAGTAAGCGGCGTGCGCAGCTCATGGGACACGCCTGCGACGAATTCCATTTCCACCTGAGCAAGCCGCTGCGCTCTCTGCGACAACTGAACCAGAGCGGCGCCGGTTCCCAGCAGCAGCAGCAGGATAGCCGCGGAAATCGCGATGTTCCGGCGACGGGCGCTTTCGACAACGGTTTCCAGAGTGCCATTTCGCAGCCATACCGAGAGCAGCCACCGGCCGCGTCCGGAATCCCCCGAAAAACTTCCCGGTCCGCCGGATCCGGCCCCGCGTCCGCGTCCGAAGGCGCCCGGATTGGGGCGAACAGGATCGAACAGTGTCACCGAGGCTTGCGCGTGGCTGGCCGACGAAGGCACCTGGCCGGAATCGGTTCCGAAAATCAAGTCGGAAGGATTCGCGCGAACCACAACTTCCACTCGATATTGCGAGCGAAAGTCTTCCGTAAGGTGCTGGGCGAGCAATTCCGGCAGGATCACACCGCCGGCGTAATTGCTGTCGACATCCAGCAGCAGCCAGTCCTGTTCGCCCCCACGTCCCGGTTCTGGCCGGCCGCGGAAACGGGGAATATCGAGCAGCGTGGAATCGTCGGTCCGCAGAGGACCATTGTCCCGTCCGGCCAGACGCGCAACGACAAATTCCCGCACTGGTGTCCAGTCAGCGGGCCATTCGGCAAGCTCCAACGCGCCGGTCTCCGCATTAAACAGACGCAGCGCCAGCCGACCATTCTCTTCGCCCGCCACAGCAATGCGACGAAACAGGCGCGGGTGCATCGCCGATGCGCGCCATTGGTTGTAGCGGTTTTCGTAAGCCTTCTGGCGCCCCACTTCCTCAACCTGCTGCTCGTTGGGCTGAATCGCTGCGGCAGCGGTGCTGAGCTCGGTGTTGAAATCACTGCTCAGCTTATTGGCCGCGGTCTGAAGATCGTCCTGGCGTGTTTTTTGTTCGTTGACGCTGATCTCGCCGATCCAGTTGTACTGCAATACGGCCAGGACGCAGACCAGCACCACCAATAGCCCCATGAACAGCCACAACATAGGGGCGCGGCGTCGAATCTGATCCGGGTCCATCTGCTTCTACGATAATCGAGCGCGCCCGCGGATGCTGCTAAGGTCGGGTTAAACATAGGTTAAGAATGTTAAAGGTAGGCGCCGAATCGCGATGATAAACTTTAGTGGAGGGTCACCAGAAAAATGAGAGCACATCGAATCTTGCACTTTTTTGCAGTGCTTTTTGCGGTCGCCTGCCTGCTTGGAACAAGTGCAACCGCCCAACAGGGTAAAGGAAAATCGCACACGCTCGAAGGCAAGGTGGAGGGTGTGCAAGCCGACCGGCTCACTGTGAACCACGGTAAGGTCGAGGGATACATGGACGCGATGACCATGCCGTACAAGGTCGACAAACCCGATCTGCTCAAGCAGGTCAAGGTCGGCGACCGGATCACAGCCACCGTGTACGACGGCGACTACACACTGTACGACGTCCACGTCGTGCCGCCGCAGTCGAAGGACAAAAAGAAATAGTCGCTGGGCGATTTACGGCAGCGCGAACACGTAAATCTGTTCGTTGTTGGCCGGGTTCGGATCCGTAATCCCCAGGCCGCCTGAGGCCGTAATCGCGACGTACTGCTTTCCGTTCTTGCCTGAATACGTGATCGGCGTGGCGATCGCGTCGTATTCGAGCTTGATCTCCCACAACAGTTTCCCTGTCTTCGAATTGAAGGCGTGAAACCGCTTGTCGTTGGTCGCGCCGATGAACACCAAGCCGCCGGCGGTGGCGATGGAGCCGCCTCCGTTGACGCGCCCGGTGTTCTTTTTCCCTTCGGGCAGATCATCCGTGACCCCGAACACGATGCGCCACGCGAACTCGCCGGTGTTGGCGTTCACTGCGGTCAGGTGTCCCCATGGCGGCTTCTGGCAAGGCCAGGACGACGAGCCCATCAGGGCTCCCTTCTCGTCCGTTTTGCGGTCCCAGAATTTCGAGGGAACAGGGGCGCCGTAAGCACTGCGTTGGTCATAAGGGACGCGGGCAGTGTCCGGCATCTTTTCGATCCAACCGATGCTGGCATAGTCGGAGGTGTTCACAAATACGTAGTTGTTTCGCGGATCTGCAGATATCCCGCCCCAGTCGGTTCCGCCGATCGCACCCGGGAAGATGACGCTCGAGGCCGGGGGCGCGCCGAGCTCGCGATAGACCCAGGGTGTAAATGGACCCGCGTTGTACAGTGGCCCGCTTTTTTCCGCCAGCTCTGCACAGGCCTTCGCGTGCGCTTCGTTCGTGTCGGCGGCGGTGACCATTTCGGTGGCCGGATCGAACTCGTGCCGCGAGAGTTGCGGAGGCTTCACTGGAATCGGCTGGGTCGGCGAGGTGTGTTCGCCAGGGACTCTGCTCTGCGCAACCGGCTTTTCGTCGAGGCCGAACACCGGCTCCCCGGTGATGCGGTTCAGGATGTACATGTATCCGACCTTGCCGGTCTGCGCCAGCGCGGGGATTTTCTTTCCCTTGACAGTGAGATCGAGCAGGACCGGGGCGGGCGGCAGATCCATGTCCCACAAATCGTGGTGAACTGCCTGGAAGTACCACTTCATCTTTCCGGTGTTAACATCCAGAGCCACAACGGAGTTTCCGAACAGGTTATTGCCCTGGCGGTCGCTTCCGTAGAAATCGCTGGCGGGACTCCCATAGGTGGTGAAAAGGGTGTCGGTTTTATCATCTACGGTCATGAAAAATCCCCAGTTGTTCACTCCGGTGCGATCTTTCCACTCGTCTGCGGTCCAGCTTTCGTGTCCTGGCTCGCCGGGCCGCGGGACGGAATGAAACTCCCATTTTTTTACCCCGGTGCGGGCGTCGTACGCGCGCGTATCGCCGGGGAGTCCGGTGGCCGGCTGCTCGGGAACATTGGCGCCGAGGAACAGCGTGTTCTTGTAGATGGTCGGAGGCGAGTTGTAGGGAACCACCAGGTCCACTTCGCCTTCCTTGCCGAATCCCGGATCGAGTTTGCCGGTGCGTGCGTTGAGCCCGATCATGCGGCGTCCGGCGGTGAAGATGATACGCGGAGGATTTTCTTTGTCGCCGGGCCAGTAGGTAACGCCGCGAGAAGAAGGATTCCCGCCGGTGACTTCGTATTTCCAAATTTCCTTGCCGGTGTCGGGATTGAGCGCGAGCACGCGACTGCCAGCGGTGATGTACATCACTCCGCTCACGACGATGGGCGTGACTTGCGAGAATCCGAAGCCACCGCCCCCACGGTTACGTTCCGCGTCCGAGCGGAGCCGATACGTCCAGGCGGTCTTGAGCTTCGCAACGTTGCCGGTGGTGATCTGAGTGAGTGGGGAGAAACGAGTGCTGGCAAGGTCGCGGCTGTAGCGGGGCCAGTCGCCGGGGGCCGGAGTTTGCGCGACCAGCGGCAGCGCCAGCAACATCATCCAGTAGGAACGCATTGTACGAGTCTACGGCAACGCGAACACGTAGATCCCTTGATTTTGGGGGGTGGGCGGGCCCCCGCGACCACCGCGGCCGCCACCTCCGCCGGTCGCTGCCACGATCGCCACGTATTGCTTTCCGTTCTTGCCCATGAAGGTCATCGGCACAGCCGTGGCGGTGTAGTCGAGCTTGGTTGCCCACAATTCCTTGCCAGTTTTCGAATCGAATGCGCGGAAGCGATTGTCCCCGGTCGAGCCGATGAAGACCAATCCGCCAGCGGTGACAATAGGGCCCGCCGTGTTCGATAAACCGGTATTCTGTTTGCCTTCCGGCAGTGACTCGGTGATGCCCAAGGGAACCTGCCAGGCGAAATCGCCGGTCGCGGCATTGACCGCGATCAAACGGCCCCATGGCGGTTTGAAGCAGGGGTAGTTGCCGATCTGCTTGCCGTCCGCATCGCGCGCGGGCGCGGTGAAGCTGCCGAGGCCCTGCGGAGAACTGCGTACGTAGGGCTCTAACCCTTCTGGGTTGCCGGGCGTGTACTTCGGATTCGGCTGCATCCAGCCGACGGCCGGAGAGTCCTTAGTGTTGACGAAAATATATCCCAACTTCGGGTCGGTTGCCGTCCCGCCCCAGTTGGCGCCGCCGGTGAATCCCGGAAAAATGATCGCGGGCTTCGAGTCCGAACCTTCGGCATGATACGGGAAGGTCGTGAACGGACCATTGTTAAAGAGCCCGGTCCGCTCCCATAGTTCGAGGCAGGCTTTCGCGTGGTCGGGCGTGGTGTCCGCCGCCGTCACGATGTCGGCTTTGGTCATGCCGGTCCGCGAGATCGCGGGTGGTTTCAAGGGAAACGGCTGTGTCGGATAAGATACCTCTCCCGGGACGTCCGATTTCGGCACGGGGCGTTCCTCGATGCCGTAAATTGGCTTGCCAGTTACGCGATCCAGGATGAACATGTAGCCGGACTTGCCCACCTGCGCCAGCGCCGGGATGGTTTTCCCGTCCTTTTTGATGTCGATCAAGCCGGGCGCGGGCGGCAGGTTGTAATCCCACAGCTCATGATGAACCGTCTGGAAATACCACTTCATCTTGCCGGTGTTCGCGTCGAGCGCGACCAGCGTATTGCCGAACAAATTCGCGCCGGGGCGGTCGCCACCGTAAACGTTCGCGCCGGGCCCGCTGACGGGAATGTAGAGAATGCCGCGCTCTTCGTCGACGGTAAGCGCGAAGGCCCAGACATTGTTGCCCGTGCGATTCTTCCAAGTGTCCTTGGCCCAGGTTTCGTTGCCGGGCTCGCCATCGCGTGGAATGGTGTGGAACGTCCACAGTTCTTTTCCGGTGCGAGCGTCGTAGGCGTGCTGCTCGGGAATCTGGCCGCCGGCCTGATCGAGCTGCGGAGCGATGTGCCGCTCGCCGGGTCCGTAGAAATTCGTGCCGACGAACAGAAGATTCTTGTAAATGGTGGGCACGCCAGCATAGGGCACTTCCAAGTCGACCGACCCTTCCTTGCCGAAGCCCGGATCCACCTTGCCCGTGCGCGCGTTCAACGCCATCATCTTGCGGCTGGTAGTGAAGATGATGCGGGGAGGATTATTGCGGTCGCCCGGCCAGTAAGCCACGCCTCGAAACGACGCGAGGCCACCGATCACTTCATAGGTCCAGAGTTCCTTGCCGGTTTCGGGTTCGAGCGCGACCACGCGATCGCCGGAAGGCGAGTACATCACGCCGTTCACCACGATGGGCGTGATTTCCTGGTAGAGCTCGCTGGGGCTTTGGCCGCTTATGGTCTTCCCTTCCCTATTGAATCGATACTGCCAGGCCTTGGTGAGCTTGGCGACATTGGCGGTATCGATCTGCTTCAGCGGCGAGTAGCGTGTACCGGCCAGGTCGCGGTTGAACATGGGCCAGTCGCGATCGGCCTGAGACTGGGCCAACGTCGTGCCCGCGATCAGAAGGATCATCCAGCAGCAACGCATCATATGACTCCTTAGGGTATTGCGAAGGCGACCACCGCGCCGCCGGCTACGCCCGCAACATATTGCTTTCCGTTCTTGCCCTGATACGTCATGGGATTCGCGCCCATGTTGGCATCCAGCTTCACCTGCCACAACTCTTTGCCCGCTTTCGAGTCGAACGCGTGGAAGCGGCTGTCACTCGACGGGATGAACACCAGCCCCCCGGCGGTACTTGTCGCGGCCGCGCTTCCTACGCTGCCAACGTTCTGCTTGCCCTCGGGCAAACGCTCGTTGATCCCCAGGATCACTTGCCAGGCGATATCGCCGGTGTTGGCGTTGATCGCGTAGAGGCGTCCCCATGGTGGTTTGTAGCATGGAAAGCCGCCAGCCGTGAAGCCGGTGTACGGACCCGGTCCCGTGATGCTGCCGCGATCGTAGGGCTGTGGCGATCCGTTGCCGCTACCGTAGTTGCCGCCCTCCACTTTCTTTTCGATCCAGCCTGAGAGTGCAGAATCGTTAGTCGCGACGAACACATAGCCGGTGGTGGGATCGGCCGAGGTGCCGCCCCAGTTGGGCGCGCCAACGCCGGGGAGCTGGACAGTGCTCTTGGACGGCGTGCCCGCCTCATGATACAGGAAAGGAGTAAACGGACCGGCGTTGTAGTATCCGCCGGCCTTCTCCCACATCTCTTCGCAGGCCTTGACGTGCTCGGGAGTGGTATCGGCGGCGGTGACAAAGTCCTTACTCTTACTGAAGCTGTTGCGAGCCAGCGGCGGAGGCTTCACGGGGAACGGCTGTGTGGGCGAATACCACTCGCCCGGCACGTCGCCCTTGGGAACGGGTCGTTCCTCGACGCCGTGAATCGGTTCGCCCGTTTCGCGATTCAGAATAAACATCAGCGCGTTTTTGCTGATAAGGGCCATGGCAGGAATTCTGCGGCCGTCCTTCACGACGTCGAACAAGCTGGGTGCCGCCGGAAGATCAGTATCCCAAAGGTCGTGATGCACCACCTGGAAATGCCATTTGTATTTTCCGGTGTTCGCATCCACGGCCACAATGGAGTTCCCGTAGAGATTCGCGCCGGGACGATCGCCGCCCCAGTAGTTGCCCGCCGGACTCCCGAACGGCATGTAAATCAGGTCGCGCGCTTCATCCACGGTGAAGTACCAGCCCCACACGTTTACACCGGCGCGCTTCTTCCAGCCGTCGTTGAGCCAGGTATCGTGGCCCGGATCGCCGGGTTGCGCGATCGACTTGAAATCCCATAGTTTCGATCCGGTGCGGGCGTCGTACACGCGTGTATCGCCGGGAGGGCCGTCGGTGCTCTCGCCATTATTGTTTCCCAGAATCACCAGATTTTTGTAAATGTAGGGACCGCCACCCCAGTTGATACCGATCTCGACCGTGCCCTCTTTTCCGAAGCCCGGGTCCACCGTCCCGGTGTTGGCGTTCAGGGCCATCATGTTGCGTCCGGTAGTGAACAGAACGCGCGGAGGATTGGTCGCGTCGCCTGGCCAATAGCCGACGCTGCGGTTGCCGACCGCTCCGGGTGCGTTGTAGGTCCAGATTTCCTTGCCGGAATCGGCTTCGAGTGCGAGCACGCGGGGTCCCGCCGGGATATACATCACTCCGTTGACCACGATAGGCGTCACCTCGCCACCGATGCCGCCACCGCCTCCTTTGCCCTTGCCTTTTCCGCCTTTGTCCGCGGCGCCGGCCGGGGGCGGAGGAGGAGCCGGAGGCCGATACGTCCAGGCCTGCGTGAGCTGCGCCACATTGGTGGTATTGATCTGGGTCAGAGGCGAGAAACGATCGCTCGCCAGATCGCGGCTGTAGAGAGGCCAATCGCCTGGGGGAATCCCTTTGACTTGTTTCGCCTGCTGGGTCTTTCCTTTTTGCACGGCGCCTTGCTGCGCAGGACCCACCTGAACGAGCAGAGCCGACAGCAAGGCGATGCCGGCAACTGCGAATATCCACGAAGGGCGCATGAACGGAAACCTCCTGAGCAATTCCATCACTATATCGTTTCTCTAGCGCGGCTGTTGCGGCGCGGGAAGGATCTCCAGCATCAATCCGTTGGGATCGCCCAGCAGGACCAGCTTGCCGTTGCCCATCGTCACTGGCTCCCCGTTCGTCGAAACGATCTCGCCGCCCGCCGCCTTCCACGCCTTGGCGACAGCGTCCACGTCGCGTGCGCGGAGCTGAAGTATCGGAGTGCCGGGGTCCTGAGTACGGGTGCGGATCGGCTTGCGATCGATGTCCTTGAACTCGAGGAACGCCATGGATACGGAAGTGCCCGGAATTCGCGCGACGCTGCGCTTGAACTGCGCTCCAGGTGTTCCTGCGGTGTCCATCAGTAGCTTGGTGCCGTCGAACGTCGTGCCAACCTGCGGGTCGAAGCCGAGGGCATCCTTGTAAAGGCGCATGGTCTTGCCGGTATCCGCCACCATAATTTCGAAATTGCCGCCGATGACGTTGGCCGTAGCGGGCGCGGTAGTTTCGGGCACAGGTGTGCGTTGCGAAAGCTCGATAAAGAATCCGTCCGGATCCTGCACGAAGATGACTTTGCTGCCAGCTTGAATGGTCGCGGGAACGCCGCCGGCAGTGTTGATGTGTGCGCCGGCTTTCTTCACGCGGGCCACGATCGCATCCAGGTCGCGCACGGTCAGAATGAGGTTCGCCGCACCTGGATCCTGAAAGCGCGGCTGGACGGGCTTACGGTCGATGTCCTTGTACTCGATCAGCTCGACGCCCAAGGCCGATCCGGGAACCCGCAAAGCCACAAAGCGCGACTGCGCGCCGGGCGTGTTGCCCAGGTTCAAAATGGCGGGGTTTCCGCTAAAGGCACCCGGCTGCCCCGGCATCTCCAGACCGATGACGTCGCGATAGAACTCGATCGCGCGATCCATGTTGGCTACGATGTGGCTGAAGTTCCCGACGCCGATTATCGGGCTCTGCGCGACATTCTGCGCAACGAGCGTGCCCATGAATAGCGCCGCGACCGTGGCGATTCTGATGGTTGACATGCACCCTCCAGGGCACATGCTAACAGAGTGCAGGCTACCGCGACCTTGCGCGCTCGATCAGCCGCAGTGTGATCGTGGGCGTCGTGCTTTCCTGCACCTTCGCCGAGGCCGACTGACTCTCGAAAGGCTGTCGGAAGTCGCGATCCATCCAGGCGTTGGTCTCGACTTCTTCCCAGGCGAAAATCTTGTAATCGCCCGGAGGCAGCCCGTGCAGGGTGAAATTACCATTCGCGTCGGTGGTCACCAGTTTGTTCATGTCGCGCCGCAACGATCCCGACGCGGGAACCGCGGTAACCTGCACGGCCGTGGCCGGCTCACCGCGCGCGTTCTGGACGACTCCGGTAACGTCGCCGGCGGTGGGCGCCAAAACAATGTCGACTAATCCTCCGCCGTAGCTGAGATCGAGCGTCGCATCCGGCATCTCGCGACCGGCAAGCTTCACCGATTTCAGATAATATCCGTCCGGGAGACCGCCGGCTTCGACGAGGTACGCGTCGGCGGCCAGCGTGGTTTGAAACGTTCCATCGTCTGCGAGCTGGGTCTGGCCATTGGCTTGATTGCCGACTCCGGGTTCCGCTGGAGTAAAATTCAGCCGCAAGGAAGACATACGGACCGAAGGCTGTGTGCTATCGACGGTGACCTTTCCCGAAACGGCTAAAGGCGGCTGAAGTCGAACCGATACGCCGTTGATGTCGCTGTTGACGACGTCTACGGGAACGCGGGCGGTGATCCGCTGCTGTGCAGGTCCGGGCGATTGGGCGACGATGTAATACGATCCCGGCGGCACGGCCGCGAACTCGAAGGTTCCGTCGGCGGCATTCACTGCCGTGCCCGCGATCTGCCGGCCGCCTTGTCCGTTTCGGGGCGTCAGCGACAGAATGAGTCCTGGCCCGCCGGGCACGAATCCGCCATCCGCGCCCTTAGCCTGTTTTGCCTTCCCGTTGGCGGGGTCCGCTCCCGGGAGCGCCGCCGGGAGGCCGGCCACCGATCCTGAGACGCGGTGAAAGCGAGTTTTCCGCAAACGGATATCGATGCCGCGCATTTCGCTGCCGGCCACCAGATCGAGAGGTGATGCGCCAGCCGGTTCCATCAGGTTCGGGAAATAAGTGGTGGCGTAGTCTTCGATGGTGTCCACTGGACCCACACGGCCACCGCCCGCGCCGCCAAAATTGCCGAAGCCACCGCGCCCGGCTCGCCCGCCGCGTCCGGCGTCGAGGATCGCCTGAAGCCGGCCGTTGCGTGGCGCCGAGGCGCTCATATAATACCGGCCGGGTGAGAGATTGGCGATCCGAAATTCGCCCAGATCGTTGGTCGAGCCGTTCTGCACCTGCGTGAGCTGCCGCCGGCCGCGCGGATAAGTGTAGCGCCACACTTCGACGTTGACGGACTGGAGGGGATCGCCGTCCTCGTCGAAAACGTGACCTGCGATCACGCTTTGGGGCGTCAGCTTCAGCTCGATCCCGCTGCTGTTCTTGTCAGAAACAACTTCGATCACCTTCGTTTGCCCGCCAGGCGAGCTGAGGGTTTCGCGGACGTAACCGGTTCGTTCGCCGATGAGCGCATAGTTGCCTTGATCGACTGAGGGAAAGCGAAAACTACCGTCGTTGGCGCTGGTGGCCGAGTAGTTGCCGCCGGCGCGGCCGTTCGGACGCAAGGTCAACGACACTTTCCGCAGTGGCTCGCCGGTGGTGCTCATCACGCGACCCTCGACGCTGCCGGGCGGAAGTGTGACAGCGGGGGTGCTCGGTACTCCTTGGACCTGCGTCCGGGTGGCCTGGCCGAACAGAACGGTGGTGGCAAGCAAAGTCCAGGCGGCTATCGAAGTTCTAATTATCACTAGCCTTATTGACGCATAAGCCGTGCGGCAGGGTTGCTTTTTCGCTGAGTCTTGACTAAACCCGCCAATCATGATAATCTCTATCAAGAATGTACAGTATGCCACCAAAACTGTGCTCCTGTTGGGCCTCTCCGGTCCGCTAACTCAGTCTGTTCCAAAACCAAAGGAGAGGTTTCGTGAAAACCCTTATCTCGATCATCATTCTGGCGTTATTTTCAACAGCCGCTTTCGCGCAAAGCGGTTCGAGCGTCATCTCCGGCAACATCAAGGACGCCACCGGAGGCATCATACCCGGCGCGAAGATCAAAGTGGTCAACGAAGCTAGCGGAGTCGCCTTGGATGTCGTCACCAATGAGCAAGGTCTTTACCGAGCGGCATCGCTGGTGCCAGGAAGCTATCGCGTGGAAGTCTCAATGGAAGGATTCGATCGCCTGGTGCGCGGCCCGGTGGTAGTGGAAGTCGGCCAGGTTCTGCCCCTGGATCTGACGCTGCAAGTCGGCCAGAATAACCAGACGGTGACGGTCAGCGAAGCGGCGCCGCTGGTGGAATCGCAATCCTCGAACGTGTCGCAGTTGGTGAACCAGAAGATGCTGATCGGTCTGCCGCTGCCAAGCCGGACAGCCTCCTCGCTGGCTGCGCTCGCTCCGGGCGTCATCATGATTGACGCGGGAAGCGGGACCGCCGAAAACTATCCGGTCTTTAGCGTGGCCGGCGGCCGTGCGCGCAACCAGAACTTCGTATTGGATGGCGGCAACGTATCGAACGCGGTCGGCCTGACTCGCCCGCAGCAGCTCACCAGCCTGCCGGTGGATGCGATGCAGGAATTCCGCGTAATCTCCAACAACTATTCCGCCGAGTACGGCCATTCCACCGGCGGCATCGTGACCATGTCCACGCGCTCGGGCACCAACCAGTACCACGGCAGCCTCTTTGAATCGCTCCAAAACAATGTTCTGAACGCCCGCAACTTCTTCGCGAAGACCCGGCCGGCCGTTCGGCTAAACCAGTACGGCGGAACTCTTGGCGGTCCGATCCAGAAGGACAAGACGCACTTCTTCGTGACCTGGGAACAGACGCGCCAGTTAAGCAGCGACACAGTTACTTCCACGGTTCCTACGCTGCTAAACCGAGCCGGGGATTTCTCGGATATCGCGAATACGATCTACGATCCGCTGACCAATCCCCGCGTTCCGTTTTACGGAAACAAAATTCCCCTGACGCGGCTGGACCCGGTAGCCTTGGCATCGCTGAACTACTTTCCCAAGCCGAATCTTCCCGGCCTTGCCAACAATTTTGTCGGGAGCAGCGCGAATACACTGCATCGGGACATTGTTGTGGGTCGCCTGGATCACCACTTGAGCTCGTCCGACACGATCACAGCCCGGTATTACATCAACGACGCCAGCACCAACAACAGCGGGACTTATGGAATTCCGGTCTCCGATCCGTTGTCGGACATCACTGACGTCCGGGTGCAAAGTCTTCTTGTCGCGCACACCCACACATTCGGCCCGACACTCGCAAACGACCTGCGGTACACGTATTTGCGGCGCAAGTTCCTGGACTCGCGTCCGGGATTTGGCGAGAATCTGGCATCGACAATCGGCCTGAGCGGGGTTACTGATGCTGCTTTCCCGGCCTTCACGATCCCTGGTTATGGACCTCCTGCCGGTCTCACATCCGGCAACATCGTGCTGCCAACGTCCGGCGCGACGTTTGGTAACCCAACCGCTGTTTATCGTTTTCAGACGCCCATCGTCGATCAGCAGATTCTGGATTCGATGTCCTGGTACCACGGGAAGCACGCCTTCAAGTTCGGCGTCGAAGCTCGCTTCGGTGCCAATGATGAGATTCGCGACCGCGGCTCGGCTGGTAACTTCTCCTTCTCCCCGCAGAGAACCGGCTTGGGCAGCGCCGGCGGCAATTCGTTCGCGAGCTTCCTTCTGGGCGACGCATATTCGGCCAACATCCAGGTTTCCGATAAGATTCCTTCGCGGGCTTCCTACTGGGCCGTTTACCTGCAAGACGACTGGCGCGTCACAGACCGCCTGACGATCAACGCCGGCATCCGGTACGACGTGGAGCTACCGCGGAAGGTGGTCGGGAACAAGCAGAATTCGTTCGATCCACTTGCGATCAATCCGGTGTCCGGCACTCCCGGCGTGGTTACCTTTGCGGGCTTGAACGGTACACCGGAGCGGGCGTTCGCCACGGATTGGAACAACATCGGACCCCGCTTGGGTTTCGCGTATCGTCTCCCCGGGAAGCACGATACGGTGATCCGCGGCGGGGCTGGGATCTTCTATGGCGGGACTGTCAGCAATACGATCGGCGATGTGGCGTCCCTGGGTTTCTCAACCTCGGCCAGCTACACGGTTCCGCAGACTGACTCGGTGATCCAGCTCAAGAACGGATTCCCGGCGTATTCACGGCCGGCGCTGACGCCTGGATTCGGCGCCGTAGCGCTTGGTCAGACACCGAACACATCGGTGGCGTTCTTCAACCCGAACCAGGTAGCTCCGACCTCGTACCAATACAATTTCGGCATTCAGCGCGAGATCGCGAAAGACCTGGTGCTCGAAATCGGGTACATCGGGAACACCAGCCATCATTTGACCGCGAACGATTTCCAGCTCAACCAGGTGTCGCCGGACCAGATGGCATTGGGCGGCGGGCAAGCACGCCGTCCGTTCCCGCAATTCAACAGCGTCACTTGGATCAATCCGTCGATCGGCAACTCCACATATAATGGCGGGTTTATCCGGGCGGAGAAGCGCTTCGGAGGAGGGCTCTCCTTCCTGGCTCATTACACGTTCTCGAAATTTATAGATGACGTGGAAGCTTCCCAGGAATTCGGATCGACCGGCAGCTATATGGATTCCTATCGCCGCTACCTCGACAAGGGCTTAAGCGGCAGCGATGTGCCGCACCATGTGGTGATCACGCTGCTGTATGAAGTCCGTAAGTTCAAGGGCAATCGCTTCGTGAATGGAGCATTGGGAGGATGGAAGGTTGGCGCGCTGGAGACATTTGAATCGGGTCCGGCGTTCACAGTGGTGACGTCCACAAACCAGACCAATTCTTTCCCGGGCGGCTTACAGCGGCCAACTCTGTTGAGAGATCCCGCATTGCCGTCCGATCAGCAAACGGTGGCGCGTTGGTTCGATACTTCCGCCTTTGCGAACCCGGCTCCGCTGACCTTCGGCAACTCCCCGCGATCGGTGCTGCGTGGAGCGCCGATTCTTACGACGGACGCCACGTTGGAGAAGAGCTTCATGCTCACCGAGCGATGGAAGTTTGACGTCCGAGCCGAGGCTTACAATTTGCTGAATCACACCAATTTCAACATCCCAGGGTTCACATTGGGCGCATCGGGCTTCGGAAGCGTATCGACCGCGCGCGCATCGCGGACGGTGCAATTGGCAGCGAGATTGAGCTTCTAGGAGCCTGTGCCGGGTAGTTCCGGCATCGCGTTTTGGTAGCGACCCGCGAAAATATCGGTGAACAGCGCGACCGTCTCCTCGTGCACCAGTCCGTTATCGCCGAGGATGTGCGGGCCGCGCAGATCGAGCGGAGCGCCGAGCATATTCGTGCACACGCCTCCAGCCTCCTGGATCAGCAAAACGCCGGCGGCCATGTCCCAGGGATTCAAGTGGAATTCCCAGAACAGGTCCAGCCTTCCGCAGGCCACATAGGCCAGATCGAGCGCCGCGGCTCCCGGCCGGCGCACGCCGTGGGATAGCATCGCGAGCTGGTAGAAGAAGTGAACGTTGACGTTCTGGTGGCGTTTGCGCGATGGAAAGCCGGTGGCGGCCAGCGCATCCTCTACTCGCTGCACTTTGGACACGTGAATGCGCCGCCCGTTCAGGAAAGCCCCCGCGCCTCGTTCCGCCGTGAAGATCTCATCGCGTGTAGGATCGGCGATCACGCCCGCGATCAGTTCTCCCGCGTGTTCAAGCGCGAGGGTTACGTTGTAAACCGGAAAGCTGTGCGCAAAGTTAGTAGTTCCATCAAGTGGATCGACGTACCAGCGGAACTCGGACGACCCCGCGTATTCCCCGCCCTCCTCCGCCAGGATGGAATGCGACGGAAAATGCGCACGGAGCCGTTCGACAATTAGCTTCTCGCTGGCGCCGTCGGCCGCGGTGACCAGGTCGTACTCGCCCTTCAGCTCGAACCCTACGTGACGCTGTTCGAATTCACGTAGAAGCGCCGAAGCTTCACGAGCAATCTCGACGGCCGTTTCCAGGTAGGACGGCAAACTTAGCGCACAGGACGCGGCGGCGTCCTCTCGTCCTTCTCAGACACGCCGCCGCCGCGTTCCGTTGGGCGCGTCTCAGTAGAGGGGGCTTCGTAGAGATACTTGATGTCGTGTTTGAACAGGAAAAGATTGGGCTCGCCTTCGCGCGTCAGGCGGATAAAGCTGACGTCATAGAATTCGATGATGCCTTGCACCTCAGAGTTGTCGGTGAGCCGGATCCGCACTGGAACCCGGTCCTCGGCCAGCTTCCGTAGGTAGCGGGCCTCTTCGAAGGTTTGCTCCGGCGCTTTCGTTTTACTGGTTCCGGGCACGGGGTAGGAGTGGTCAGCGACGCGCCGACGCATCCCCATAGTAGCCGGTGCGAGTCGTGGCCCGCAAATCTTTGCGGGAAAGCTCGACCCGAACCATGTGGAACCGAGGCGCGTCCGCCGGCAAATTGTGGGGATAATATCCGATCAGATATTGCGTACGCAGGTCCCGCAGAATCTCAGTGAACGCGTCGTCCAGCTCGGAGGCTCCCATGGGCTGAAAGACGCGCCCGCCGGTACCGCTGGCGAGCGTATCGAGGGCGCGCTCGCCCCCCAGGTTTCGTCCGGCGTCGTTGGTGATGGGCACCACCAGAATCGGGTAAATAATAGCGTCGGCTGACTGCGCCGATTCGAAGGCGTCCGCGTATTTTTTGACGCTGGTGGTATCGCCGCCATCGGTGACCGCGACAATCACGTGGCGTCCATCCCGGCCGCTAAAGTCGCGGGATGCGAGATGCACGGCGTCATAAAGGGAAGTCCCCGCCCTGGCTTTCAAATCCTTAAGCGAGTCAATCAGCCGCTGCTCGCGACGCGTAAACGAGTTCAGCCGCGTGACCTCGTCGTTGAAAGCGTAAAGCGATACGGCGTCGTCGGGATTTCCCTCGCGCACCAGCGCTCGCAAAAACCTCTCGAGCGAGGTAGTTTCATACCGCAGATCCTTGGCCGTCGACCCGCTGGTGTCGATCAGCAACGCCACGGACAGAGGCAGCTCAGTATGGTGTTCGAATACGGCTACTTCCTGCTTCACGCCGTTGTCGTAGACGGCAAAATCGGGCCGCTGGAGCGACCCGACCAGCTCGCCCCGCGCATCCTTGACAGATACCAGCAGCCGGACCAGTTTCACGTCGACCTTGAAGGTCGACTGAGCCAGGGCCACGACCGCGAGCGCGGCTGCGAGGATTAGGAGCGCGCTCTGATGACGGAATCGTCCCATTCGCCGTCCACCCACACCTCGCCGTCGGCGAAGTATTCTTTTTTCCAAATCGGCACCAGGCGCTTGAGCCGGTTGATGCCTTCAAGCGCCGCTTCAAACGCCGGCTTACGATGCGGCGCGGCGGCGACAACAACTACGCTCGCTTCTCCGATCTCGATTCGGCCGAGCCTGTGGATCATGCCGACCCGCCCGACCGGAAATGCGTGGGCGATTTCGCAGCCAATCTGGGCCATCATCTTGATCGCCATGGCCTCATAGCACTCGTATTCGAGATAGCGGGTCGGCCGACCCTTGGTATTGTTGCGGGCGATGCCTTCGAAGGTGACCACGGCGCCGTCCTCGCCTCGTTGCAGGCGATGCGCCAGGCCCAGGCTGTCGATCGGATCGCGGGTGATGGCAAAGAAGTGGCCGGCGGGATCTTCTATCTGTTGCGTGAAGGCCGCGGACCCGCCGCTGACGGGCGGGAGGATCGCCACCTCATCGCCTTCGGACAAAGGAGCGCTGGGTTCGGAGAAACTCTGGTTCAGGGCAAGGACCAGGCTGGCGGACATTTCGCGGATGCGCGGGAAGCGTCCGGCATAATGTTCGAAGACGGAGTCCAGGCGGCCGCCCTCGGGGATCTCGACCGTATCCTCGCGGAGACCGACAATATCACGCAACACACCGAAGAATAAGACGCGGATTCGCACGATTCTGATGTCATGGTAACAGACGCAACGCCGCTTGCCCGGTTACAGGAATTTCACCTGTCACCTTAATAAACCAGTTATAATCACCAGCTTATGGCACCTGTCGAGACTCGCCTGCGCGTTCGGTATGCCGAAACCGACCAGATGGGCGTGGTCTACCACGCCAACTACCTGATCTGGATGGAGGTGGGGCGAGTCGAGTACTGGCGGGCGGCCGGGCTGCGCTATCGCGACATGGAGCGCGAGGACGGGATCCTGCTGATAGTGGCGGAGGTGAATTGCCGCTACCTCTCCCCCGCTGTGTACGATGAGGAGGTTATTATCCGAACCTCGGTTGCGGAGGCCACTCCACGGATGATCCGGTTCGAGTATGAATTACTGGCCGTGGACGACGGCCGCCGACTGGCCACGGGATATACCAAACACGTATTCTGCGGCATCGATCGCAGGCCGGCCAAGCTGCCGCGAAAATATTTCGAGATATTGGGAATCCGTGGAACAGGAATCGGAGAATCGACCACATGAGCACACTTTCCATCCGCGATCTGGATCTGTCGGGAAAACGCGTCTTCATCCGCGTGGACTTTAACGTTCCTTTGGCACCCGGCGGGGAGATTACGAGCGACAAACGCATACGCGCCTCGCTGCCGACCATCCGCTACGCGCTCGATAAGGGCGCAGGAGTGATCCTGGCGAGCCACCTCGGCCGGCCGAAGGGCAAGCCCATTCCGGAGTTGAGCCTGCGACCCGTTTCATTGCGCCTGGCGGAGTTATTAGGCCGACCCGTGGAGATGGCTCCGGACTGCGTCGGACCGGCTGTGGAGGCGATGTTGCCGGCGGTGGGCGAGGTGCTGTTGCTCGAGAACCTGCGCTTCCACGCAGAGGAAGAGAAAAACGATCCTGCGTTTTCAAAGCAGCTCGCGCGCCTATGCGACGTGTACGTGAATGACGCCTTCGGTTCGGCGCACCGGGCGCATTCGTCCACGGTTGGGATGATCGCTTACGTGAAACAGGCCGCCGCAGGGCTGCTGATGGAGAAGGAAATCGAGTATCTCACGAAGGCTGTTAAGAATCCGGCGCGGCCGTGCGTTGCGATCCTGGGCGGCGCAAAAGTTTCCGACAAGATCGATGTGATCCAGAACCTGATGAAGGTGGTCGACAAGCTGATGATCGGCGGCGCGATGGCGTACACGTTTCTTCGTGCCCGGGGCGAGGGCACCGGCAAATCCTTGGTCGAGGAAGACAAGATCGATCTGGCACGCGAGTTGATGGCTGAGGCCGGGTCGAAACTGATGTTGCCGGTAGATCACGTCGTCGCTGCCGAGCTGAAGGCGGGCGCGGAGTCGAAGGTCGTCGACAAAGTGCCGGATGGCCTGATGGGGCTGGATATCGGTCCCAAGACCATCGCCGCGTATGAGCAGGTCATCAGCGGCGCGAAGACGGTGATCTGGAATGGACCGATGGGCGTGTTTGAAACGCCCCCGTTCGATCGAGGCACGGTGGCGCTGGCGAAAGCTGTAGCCGCATCGGGCGCGGTGAGCGTGGTGGGCGGCGGCGATTCGGAAAAAGCGATCAAGTCGGCGGGCGTGGCTGACAAGATCAGTCACATCTCTACGGGCGGCGGCGCCTCGCTCGAATTTCTCGCGGGGATCGAGTTGCCGGGCGTAGCCGCGCTGGAAGTTAGCCGCAAATAAACACAAATACTACTTTGTGTTAATTTATTTGCGTGGAGAGCTCTATCGCGATGGTTCTTTTGGGACCCGTGTCGGCTGCTACGCCCAACGGACAGGGGCCATTCATGGCGAGCTTTCTTATTCTTGTTGGGACCTGGGTCTCAGTGGCCACCTTTATCCACTATCGGAAGGTTCGGGGCGACGGGACGGTTCCCTGGTCGAATCTTCTCTGGGTGGTCGGAATTGCCCTATTCCTCGTTGTTGTCGGTGTTCGGGACCTGCTTCGCTAGCATTCGCGTTTATTTGCGTTCATTCGCGACTTTGAATGGTTTTCGCCGCTTCGAGAGCGGCTAATGTCGGCCCTGAGTGGCCGCGCGGCAGCAGGCTCGGCCCCGACCGCACGAACACGCTCTCCGGCTTCGTCGCGACATCGAAGACCACGCCGATGAAGCAGTTGCTCATCTCGTCCCAGTTCTGCGGACCCCACACGATCTCCTTGGCCGGGTCGGGATTAAACCGGTTATTGGCGGAGTTGTCGAAGTGCGAGATCCCCACCATGCGCGTGCCTTTCGGCAAATCGATCGGCTTCGCGAATTCGTATCCCATCTGCCACTCGAAGTCCCACTTCGCCTTGAGAACCGTCTGGGTCTCGCCGGTTGGATAGATGAGGCGCAGCTCAAAATCCTTCCCGCGCAGATGCATGTGAGGCTGAGCGTATACGAGCTTGGCTTCCTGGGCGAGAGTCAGCTCGCTGACCACTTCGGCGTTTCCGTCGCCGGCAGGAATCGCGAGATTCGTCGCGGTCGGCCCGGCGTGGAAAAAGTAGCGCGTCTGCGGAGGATTCTTCGCGAACACCAACCCGATCTTGGACGCATCCTGGGTTGCCTCGCCACTCGTGGTGTAGTGCAGCTCGAACACCAGGTCGGATCCTTTGGGAACGAACTTGGCCGAGCCGTCGACATCGAAGCTCTGCGCGCCCAGCCCTGGATTGAACTTGCCTAGAATATCGTTGCCTTCTTCGGCGCCATTGCGTCCGATGATGTCCCGCTGGGTTTCGTTCTCGTAGGCTTCGCCGGGTTCAGCATTTTCCAGCCAGTGCGATCCGGCCGGACGGACCCACACTTTCCCGTGGTGCAAAACTTTCGCATTGCCCGGACGCATTTCCGCGGCTTTGATCCACATGTCCTGAGGGAAATTGGTTTTCACCAGGACGAATTTGTAATTGACGGTCCCAGTGGCGGGTATCTGGAACGGCTTGGGCATTTCGACAATGATGTCGGGTTTGATGTTCCAGCCGTCCTGGAAGGCTAGCGCCGCCGGTTTGTCCTTGGCGTCGCCTTCGAGCGCACCGTTGTCGGCCCACGCGGTGAGTGTCGCGATCTCTTCAGTGCTCAACGTCCGATCGTTCTTGAAATGGCTGAAGCTGGCCTCGGCGAGCCATGGCGGCATCCTCCTGGATACGACTGCGGCCTTGATGGCCTTAGCCCATGGCCGGGCGTCGTTGTAAGTCAGGAGAGACATCGGAGCCACTTCGCCAGGACGATGACAGCTCTGGCAATTCTTCTGAAGAATCGGAAGAACGTCCTTGTTGAAGGTGACTTTGGAGGGATCCGGCGCGGCCAGAATCGCCACGCTTGTCATACAAACCGCTACTGCCAGCCGAAATGCAGTCACGCGAATGGTACCTCCTTCAGAGGTCATACCGCGACCCAATTATATTCGTATTTCTCGCTCAAATGCAATGATCCGTTGAACATCCGCAGCGCTGATTCACTTCATAGAAAGTTTTGATTGGACCGCGCGGGCTAGCGGTCTTAGGCTCATTAGTATGATGGTCACAGAACAACGGGAACGGGAGGAGCCGGAGGAAATCTCGGTCTTACACCGCGTAAGCCGGATTGTCAGCTCCGAACTGTCTTTAGATGAGATGCTTGGAGAGATCGTGGGACTTACGTCCCAGATCTCAGGATGCGATGCCTGCCTGGTTTATCTGGTGGAATCGCCTACGGAGGAATTCGTGCTGCGCGCATCACAGGTGCCGCACGCAGCAGACTTGGGGAATCTTCGCATGAAAATCGGAGAGGGAGTCACGGGCTGGGTAGCCGAACACCAGTCGCCTGTGGCGCTTTCCTCCAAGGCTTCGGCCGATTCGCGGTTCAAGTTCTTCCCCGCGCTGGTTGAGGACACTTACGAGGCTTTCCTCTCGGTGCCCCTGATCAACAAGGGCAAGGTGATCGGGGTGATCAACGTTCACCACCGCGAACGTCATGCGCACACGGCCGAGGAAATTTCGACCATCCAGTTCATGGGGGAGCAGATGGGCAGCGCGATCGCCAAGAGCCTGCTCGAAGAAGAGAACGCGCGCCTGACCGAAGAGACCGCGGATATCAAGCGGCAACTGGAAACTCGGAAGGTGGTGGAGCGCGCCAAGGGCATCCTGCAGCGACGCCAGAGTCTTACCGAGGAAGAAGCATATCTGCGAATGCGCAATGAAAGCCGCCGGCTACGCCGTCCGATGAAGGAGCTGGCCGAGGCGATCATTCTGGCCGAGGAGCTTGGCCGGAAAGAACCGTCCGCCCGGGAATAACTCTAAGTCGCGCGCGGTATCCTCAGGGCAGGGTGCTTCGCATAACGCGTCGGAATATTCCGCTTCCGCTGGCCTGGGCGACCGCACTGGGAACGCTGTGCGCGTTTCAGCTCTTTGCTTTCCACAAGCCGTTTCGGGAATATCCAGGAATGGAATATGCGAAGGGCTCTATTCCCCTTCCCCCGGGTTGGGATCAGGAGACGGATTTTGTGTTCGCCCGGATCATGTTTCCGGGCGGTCCGCTTGACGGATATCGCGGACGCGAGGATCCGGACTATCATCGCGGGCGTTCCTTGTGGACCCAGGATTATCCACGCGCCGACCGTCATTTTCTGGAGGCAGTGCGGCGGCTGACGCGCGTGGATGCGCGTTCGGTGGAACAGGTCGTCGATCTTGAAGACGGCGACGATCCTTACAACTATCCGTTCATTTATGCCGTCCAAGCCGGCGAATGGGGCTTGACCGAGAAACAGGGCAAGATCCTTCGCGAGTATCTCGACCGCGGCGGTTTCTTCATGGCCGACGATATCCATGGAACCGCCGAGTGGGGCCAATTTGTCGAGCGCATCGGATACGCCTTCCCGGACCGTGAGGTTCAAGATATCCCCAACCAGGATTCGATCTTTCATTCCGTGTTCGACCTGGATGACCGCTATATCATCGTGGGCTCCGAACACTTGCGGGAAGGTTCCAAGAACGGCGGTACGGTTCCGTACTGGCGCGCAATCTACGACGACAAAGGGCGAATTCTGGTGCAGGCCATGTACAACTCCGACACCGGCGATTCCTGGGAATTTGCCGACGACCCGCGCTATCCCGAAAAATACTCCGCGCTGGGCCTGCGGCTGGGCGTGAACTACATCGTCTACGCGATCACCCACTGAGAAAGTACGGGAGGTCCAGGGCCCCACCGATAGGAGCAATCCGGATTCCGGACTGCGTCTGCTCTGGACCGTCCCGTTGGGCGTGTTGCAATCTCATGGAGCACGTCATGCTCCACATGAGAGCTCCTGAAAATTCAAGACTTTGGTCCACTGCGGGAGACACGCTGTCTCACCAGTCCGGGACAATTTGGCACAGCTTTTTGAATCGCCGTCTGACCTGCTATCCTTACCGCCAATGGCGGAACCACGCAGCTACGAAGAAATCCTCGCGAGGAAATGTGTTCTTGGCCGGGACTTTCGCGTGGAGTTCGGGGACAGCAACGTGGATCGATGTCTTTTGATCGCACCCCATGGCGGCGGCATCGAACCCGGAACGTCGGAAATCATGCGGGCCGTCGCCGAGCTTGGCGGTTGGGCATGGTATGAATTCGCGGGCTTTTTACGGAAGGGGAACAAGGAAGCCTTGCATCTGGGGAGCACGGATTTCAATGAGCCTACCCTGATGAACTTGCTCCCGCAGACTCCGTTTGTTGTGGCGTTTCACGGCGCGAATGAATCGAGTGAAACGATAGTGTTCGTCGGCGGCAAGTGGGATCTCGGCCGGGAGGTTGTCGTCAGATCGATCAATGTGGTGTTTAACGAACACAAAATACATGCCGCGGACGCAACCAAACATGACGTTGCGGAGCATCTCCGTGGCCTGGAGGATTCGAACATCACCAATCGCGGCAGGCTGACGAAAGGCGTCCAACTCGAGTTCTCACGGGGAGCGCGAAACGCGTTATTTCCGCCAGATTCGTCGCGTGAGGCACGGGGTCGACGGAGCCCGCTGTTGAGGTCCGTCGCGCGCTCAATACACACGGCAATCGAAGAGTTGTGCCAACACTGCCGATGAGCTCGAATGCTACCGCCGGACGACGGGCGCCTTCAATTCGGTTTGCATGACCGTCACGTACTGCCGGGCCTGAGCCTGCATCGGACCGGCGATCGCAGCCGATTGCTCGGTGAACTTCAGAGCTTCCTGCAGCTTGGTGCGGTCGGTGGTGATCTTGGAGATTTGGTAGTTCGCAACGCCCAGGTAGAAATACGTGGGGCCGGCCATTGCGGGCTGATTGCCCACCAGCGGAATAGCCGCCCGCAAGTTCGTATCGCAATCCTTCCAAACTTGGCGCATGCAGCCGGTCACGCCTGCGGTGTAGTAGCCGCGAGAAAGAAGGGCTGATTTTCTTCGATTCCACTCCTCATCGGAGTAGCCTTCGGGTTTGGCCTTGGACTTCATCACCGTAACGAGCCGTGAAGCGTAGGTGTAGGCCTGGTCCGGGCGGTTTTTCGCCATCAGGTTGTCCGCCAGGACAGTCAACGCTTCTTCCTCATTGGGGCTGCCGTTGACGATCTTGGTAGCTCCTTCGATCTGTTTATCGGCGCCGCCCGTTTTACCTAACGCCGTCAGATAGGCATTGGTCGCTACGCCGATATAAGTGCTCTTGGGATTCATCGCCAGCAAGGCGTCCATAAGTTCGACGACCTTCTCGGGAGCCAAGCCCGGCTGAGCGGCGGTGGTAGACAGCGCGTACTCGCTGAGTGTAGCGACCCCCTTGGCGTACTCGACACGTTTCGGCCAGTCCTCGTCGGAGTAGGAGTCGAGCTTCGGACCTGTTGCCTGGGCCTTGGCCAGTTTCGCCGTTTCGGTGGCCCATTTCTTGACCCCATCGACATCCTTGGCGGTTTGGGCGTCCTTGAGCTGCTGATAGGCGTCATCGACGCCGTCTGGAGCGGCCCACGCGACCAGACAAAGCGAGAGTGTTCCGATGGCAAAAATGGAGGTTTTCACGGGGTGGTCTCCTTCGCAGAATTATACATCCTAACAGGATTCGGAGCCTCGGCGCACGCAACTGAAGCATCGCTGTATAATCCGTTCAGGTGACGTCCGCCGCACCTTTTCCCACCGAAGCACCGGTTTACTGCGATGTCAGCCTGCCGGTACCGATCGACAACGCCTTTACGTATCGGCTTCCCGAAACGCTGCGCCGGCGCGTCCAGCCCGGCTGCCGGATCCTGGTTCCATTCGGAACACGCAAGCTGACCGGTGTGGTCCTGGCGACGCACAGCCAGCCGCCGGCCGGACCGACCAAGGAAGCGCTCCGGCTGCTGGACGAAGATCCCGCCTTGGACGAGAGCCTGGTGGATCTCGGCCGCTGGATTTCCACGTACTATTGCGCTCCGTTGGGGGAAACCTTGCGCGCGATGACGCCCCTGGCCGCTGACATCCGGCGCGGCCGCGTGTACTCGCTCACGCCATCCGGGCGCGATGCAGCCCGGCAGTTGCACCTGACGGGAACCGAGCAGGAGGATCCGGGCGCGGCGGTTTTGCGGATGCTTGACGGACGGGCGCTCTCGGCGTCATACCTCGCGCAGAAAGTCGCCAAAAGCGCGGCCGTGCTGCGGTCGCTCGAAAAGAAGGGGTTCGTCGAATCGGAAGACGTCGCGGCCGAGCGCGATCCCCTGCGAGCTTCAGCCGCGCGGCTGCGTGTCGAGTTCGTCACGCGTTCCACAGAGAAAATGCCCAAGCCGGAGCGCGAGTTACTGGCCTACTTGGAGCTTCATCCCGGCCAGCACAATCTCGCGGCTCTGGAAGAAACACTGCCCAAGGCCAGCACTGCGGCCCGCGCCCTGACTCGCAGGCAACTGGCGAGGCTCGCGCTGGAGCCCGTTTCAAGCATCGCTGCCCCGCCCCGCGCGCCTCACACGCTGAATCCGAACCAGCGGGAGGCGTTTGATGCGATCCGTGCCGCGCTGGCCTCGCGCGCGTTTCAGGCGTTTCTGCTCGAGGGCGTGACGGGATCGGGCAAGACGGAAGTTTACCTGAGTGCGATTGAAGCGTCCCTGGCGCTGGGCCGAGGCGCGCTGCTGCTGGTTCCCGAGATCGCCCTGACCCCCGCGGTGGCAGGGCAGTTTCACCATCGATTCGGCGAGCGGGTGGCGATCCTGCACTCTGCGTTTCACGATTCCGAGCGCGCGCAGGAGTGGCGCAGGATTCGCGCCGGTCACGCATCGGTCGTGGTCGCCACGCGATCCGGCGTGTTCGCGCCGGTTCAGAACCTGGGCCTGATTATCGTCGACGAAGAACACGACCAGAGCTACAAGCAGCAGGAAACGCCACGCTATCATGGCCGCGATGTCGCCGTGGTGCGGGCCCGCAATGAAAGCGCGGTGATCGTGCTGGGCTCGGCTACTCCGAGCCTCGAAAGCCGTTACAATGCCGAGCGCGGCAAGTACACCCGCCTGGCTCTGCCCGGCCGGATCGAGCGCCGTCCCATGCCGAGCGTTTCGGTGATCGACATGCGCCACGAGTTTCTGGAAACCCGCAAGCAAAATACTTTTTCGCGCGCGCTGATCGACGCCGTGACCGAGCGTCTGGAGAACGGCGAGCAGACCATGCTTCTGCTGAACCGGCGCGGCTTTTCGAGTTTCGTCGCGTGCCGGGCCTGCGGCGAGCGGCTTCAGTGCGTGAACTGCTCGGTCACGCTGACTTATCACAAGCGCGACCGGCGCATGCTCTGCCACTACTGCAATTACGCGACGCCGGTTCCGGACAAGTGCCCGCAATGCACTGGCGACTACCTACAGTTCATCGGGGTCGGCAGCGAACGCCTGGAGCAGGAGCTGGGCGCAGCCTTCCCAAAGGCCCGCATTGCGCGGCTGGATCGCGATACGGTGGGCGGCAAGCGCGATTACGAAACCATACTGGCGGGCTTCCGGGAGCATCATTACGATGTGTTGGTGGGCACGCAGATGATCGCCAAGGGTCACGATATTCCCAATGTGACGCTGGTGGGCATCGTCAATGCAGACCTGGGCCTGGGATTACCAGATTTCCGTGCTGCGGAGCGAACGTTCCAACTCCTGACGCAGGCCGCGGGGCGTGCCGGTCGCGGCGAAACGCCGGGTATTGTTTTGATCCAGACCATCAATCCCGATCATTACGCGATCCAGTGCGCCGCTGAACAGGATTACGAGAAGTTCTACCGGAAGGAAATCGAGTTTCGCCGCCTGATGTATTACCCGCCTTTTGGTGCGCTGGCCAACATCGTCATCCGCTCCACCAATGAAGAGGATGCGCTATCGCGGAGCGCGGCGCTCGGGCGGCTGCTGAATCCGGCGCCCGAAGGAGTTCGGGTAATGGGGCCGGCCCCCTCTCCGGTGCTGCGCGTAAAAAGCGAATATCGATATCAGATGCTGCTGAAGACCGCCGGTCGCAAACGACTCAGCGAAGTGCTGGCCGAAGTGCGGCGGTTCGCGGCGGCTGAAAAATGGGGTCCGGCGAATTTGGCGATCGACGTGGATCCAATGACTCTGCTGTGAGCGGTGCATAATGCGCGATTTTCAGATTGTCGACGCCAACCTGCGCGCTGCCATGCGTTTTTTTGGCGATGCCACAGGTGGCGGCGAGATTCGCGCTCTCGACGGCGCCATGGCCGTCTATTCGGGCCTCGATTACGGCGTGTTTAATATCGCTCTACTGGAGGGCGATCCGCCGGCGGGAGTCGACGCATTCAATGCGAGACTCGCCCAGTGCGCCCGCTACTTTGCGCCCCGCACCATGCGGTGGTCGTTTTGGCTGTGTGAGGACGCCCTGGATGGCCCTACGCGCCGCAGCGCGCGCGGCCTGTTGATGGACCGCGACTTCCGGCCGATCTCGCAAGCCCCTGGGATGCTGGCCGAAGCGCTGGCGCCGCCGGTGCGGCCGCTTCCGAAAATCGAATGCCTGCCGGTTGTGGATCGGGCCACGCGTCAGGCCTTCGGCGCGCTCACAGCCGTGAGCTTCGATATCCCCGCGGGAATCGCCAGGACCGTTTACGAGCCCGAACGAGCCTGGTGCGGAGATTACCGCGGATTTGTCGGCATGGTAGGCGGCGAAGCGGTGGCGATTGTTGCGATCGTCGCGACCGCGGACGCCCTGGGGGTTTACTCGCTCTCTACGCTTCCCGAATGCCGCCGACTGGGTTACGGGGAAGCGCTGCTGCGCGCTGCCGTCGCCGCCGAACAGCGGCGTACCGGGACGCTGCGCGTGGTGCTTCAGTCGACCGATGCCGGGTATTCACTCTACCGGCGGTTGGGCTTCAACGAGGTCGCGAAGTTTTCGGTGTATCTGACGAGATAGCCGAACGTTGCTTATCCCCGCCCGTCAGGGCGGAGGCAACGGACTACAATTTAAAAAGGCGTATGTGGCCGATCCTGTTCGTCGCTCTGCTCGCCCAAGCCGCCGACTACGTAGCCGAAGGGCTCAAGGCCCTGGACGCCGGAAAATCCGACGCGGCGGTGGAGTCATTCACCAAGGCCGTCGCCGCCGACCCGGCCGATTACAGCGCGCATTTCAACCTCGCGCTGGCCTACAGCCTGGCAGGCAAGGACGTGCGGGCCATCCCCGAATACAAGAAAACTTTGGAACTGCGTCCCCGACTGTACGAAGCGCAGCTCAACCTCTCGATCTCGCTCATTAACGCGAATGATCCCGCGGCCGCGATTCCGCTCCTGACGGAAGCCGCAGAGCAGAAACCGAAAGAATTCCGGCCGGTCTATTATCTTGGTGACGCGTTTCTCGCGACCAAACAGTTCGCCGAGGCGACCACGGCGTTCGAAAAGGCCGTCGAGATGGATGCGGCTTCGGCGGGAGCCGAGTTGGGGCTGGGTCGGGCGCTCGCGCGGCAGGACCGCCGGAATGAGGCGGAGCCGCACTATCGAAAAGCCGCGAACCTCGACCGGGAGTATCACAGCTTCCTGCTGGAGCTCGCCACGATGTACGAAGACCATCACGAGATCGCGCAGGCGCTGGACATTTACCGCGAGTTCCCCGACAATCCGGGCGCTCAGGAGCGCGCCGGTGTGCTGCTTCTCCAGACCGGGCAGAGCGCCGCTGCGATCAGCACGCTAGAGCCCGTGGTGGCGAAATCGCCGACTCCCGCGAATCAGATCGCGCTGGCTCAGGCTTACGTCAAAGAGAAGCAGCTCGCGAAAGCCGAGCCGTTAACCGGCAAAGCCGTAGCGGCCGCACCGGACGATTTCGATCTCCGCATGTTCTACGGCCGCATCCTCAGGGACCAGCGGAAATTCCCCATATCGTCGGAACAGTTTTCCGCAGCCGCGAAGATCAAGCCCGATTCGCCTGAGGCCTGGACCGAACTGGCCGGTGTGCTGATCATGGCCGAGCGACCCATGGATGGTCTGGGGGCACTGGACCACGTGCGTGCTCTCGGCGCGGAAACCAGCGGGCATTTCTATCTGCGGGCCATCACCTTGGATCGATTGAAGCAGCCTAAAGACGCCCTGGAGGCGTACAACAGGTTTCTTGCGTTGAGCCAGAATGTGAATCCCGACCAGGAATTCATGGCCCGGCAGCGCGTCAAAGCGCTCGAAAAAGAATTGGGCAAGAGGTAAGTGATGCATCTGCTGGTGACGCTCATGCTCGCGCTGAACTTATTGGCCGTGGATCTGGCCGGAATCAAGACCGAGCCGAAGCTGGAAAAACGAAGTGAACTGGCGTTGCGGTACGCCGATTCCGAGGTCGATGCCGCCCGCGATGCGTACAAGAAGGGCGATACGGATGCGAGCCGCGCGGCCCTCGGCGAAGTGGAGGCGGGCGTGCAGCTCTCCTACGACTCGTTGATGGCGACCGGCAAAGACGCGCGGCGCAACTCCAAGCCGTTTAAAGACGCCGAAAAGGCTACCAGGCAGATTATGCGGCGTCTGGATAGCCTCAGCGATTTGATGAGCGCGTTTGACCGCGGGGCAGTGGAACCGGTCCAGCGCACGGTTACCGATATTCATGACAAGCTGATTACCGGGATCATGGGGAAGAAAAAATGAAGACTCTGCTGGTGCTGCTTTCGGTCGGCGTTGGCCTGATGGCGCAAGTGGGACGCGACTTTCTCACCGCGGATGAAGCCGATCAGGTCCGCATGGTTCAGGAGCCGAACGAACGGCTCAAACTCTATCTGGTCTTCGCCAAGCAGCGTCTGGAGCAGGTGGACCAGCTCGTGGCGCAGAATAAAGCCGGCCGCTCGGTCCTGATTCACGATCTCCTGGAGCAGTACACCAAGATCATCGACGCCATTGACACCGTTGCGGACGACGCCCTGCGCCGCAAGGTCGCCGTCAACCTCGGGATGGCCGCCACCGTCGAGAGCGAGCGCGGCATGCTGGCACGCTTGCAGAAGATCCAGAAATCGGAGCCTTCCGACCTGGCGCGCTACGAGTACGTGCTGAAGGACGCCATCGACACCACCAGCGACAGCCTGGAGCTTTCGCAGGCCGATCTGAGCGGCCGGGCTGCCGGGGTGGAAGCGAAAGATAGAAAAGAAAAGGCCGCGCGCGAAGAGGCTCTTACACCCGAGGAGTCGAAGGACAAAAAAGAGCAGGATAAGAAGGACGGGAAGAAAAAAGCTCCGACCCTGCGGCGTCCCACCGATCCGCCTCCTGGAGCGCCGGCACCGACTAAGAAATAATCAATTCCGCAACCGCAATCCGGACGGATCCAGCCCGTCCCCCAGCTTCCGCATCCACTGCTGCGCTAGCGCGAGCATCGAATCCCGCATCAGCTCATGCTCCCGATCGTGCGCCAGATCGTTCTCTTCGGCCGGATCGTCCACCAGGTTATAGAGCCTCGTGGCTTCCTCGCGAGGGTGGATCACCAGCTTCTCGTATCCCCGAATCACCAAACGCCATTCGCCGGGAAGACCGAGCCTGCCCTCGGCGTACACCGAATCCGGAACCTCGCCCTGCCCGCTCTGAATCAGAGCCGAGAGATCGCGCCCCTGCAAACCTTCCGGCGGCATGACACCCAGCCACGCGAGCAGGGTCGGCAGCACATCGGCGTGCGACACGAGCAACTCGTCCGCAATGCGCGGCTTTAGCTTGCCGGGCCACCGGATCGCCAGAGGAACGTGGACGGACCGCTGAAACGGGGAATCCTCGCCATTCCCTGACTCGGCGGTCAGCACGGTGATGTTCTCGGACCCGGAGCCCAGAAGGGCGGCGATCGACGGATCCTTCGGCCGGGCCGCATGCGGAAATCGTCCCGTCTCGAGCGCCCGCCGCGACAGGCCAGCCGTCGGACAGCACGCATGGGCTCGGGGAAAGACGACGCTTTCCCGCGCGAATTCCTCGGGAACTTCTGGCGCTGTGATCCACGTAATCTCTACCCGCGGCCGTGTCGGTTGCGCTGCCAGCGCAAGCGGAGCCAGAAGAATCGTCCGCCGTGTCACGATCTCACAACCGCACTTTTTCGAACGGCACGCCGCGCTTGCACAATTCGCACGACGCCGCGTTCGGGTAGTATTGGCCGTTGAGCTGCGCCAGATAATAGAACGGCAGCGGACCCAATTCCACGCGATTTGGATTGGGTTGATAGACCACCACGGCCATTCCGACCACTTCACCGCCGCGCTCCTCCACCAGCCTCTTGACCTCGGTAAGTTTTTGTCCGGTTCGAAGGATATCGTCCACCAGCAGCACTTTTTCGCCCGGCGCTACTTCCAGGTATTGGCGAAAATGCAGGGGCTCGCTGTCGTTCTCGCGCTCGGCCCAATACACCTGGCGCGCTCGGAGCGCTTCGCACACGCCATACGCCACTGGCAGCCCACCGGTAGCCGGTGCGACCACGGAAAGCTCGGGGATCATAGCGCGAATCTCGGTGTTCCCGCGCACTTTGCGGCTCAACCCCACGCTCAAGATTTTGGCGACCTCGTAGTCCCGCATGGTGAGCGCCACTTGCAAGTATTTGGTGATGTGCTGCCCGCCGGCGTACTCGAAATGGCCGTCGCGCAACCCGCCGGTTCGGCGCAGAAGCGTCACCACGTCGTCTTGTGTTGGAACCAGCTCCATAGAATTTGACCTAGTGTGCGCCCCGGCCGATCAGAACGGAAGGAATCGTCCTCAGGATAATTTTCCAGTCCAGCGCGAGCGACCAGTTATCGATGTACTCCATGTCGAGTTTCATCCAGGTCTCGAAATCAACCTCGTCGCGCCCGCTGATCGCCCACAGGCAGGTCAATCCCGGCCGCATCCGAAGCCGCCGGCGCTGCCACCGCTTATATTGTTCCACCTCTGAAGGAATCGCGGGCCGAGGACCCACCAGAGACATGTCCCCCTTGAGAACGTTCCATAGTTGCGGCAACTCGTCGGCCGAAAATTTCCGCAGCCAGCGGCCGACCCCAGTAAGCCGGGGATCGTTGGGGATCTTCATAGCCAGGTCGCGCTGGCTCATGTGCTCCACCGACTCACGCCGCGCCTCGGCGTCCTCGCACATGGAGCGGAATTTGTAGAACACGAAGCGGCGCCCATTCAACCCGCACCGTTCCTGGCGGAAGATCGCGGGGCCGGGCGAGGTCAGACGGATCAGCATGGCGATCAGCAGCATGATCGGAAACAGCAGCAGCAACGCCGCTGCGGCCAGAGCGATGTCTGTCACGCGTTTCACCAGTAAGCGGATCTCATCGTGCGGGGTGGAGGAGAACGTCAGCAACGGAGACGTTCCCAGCCGGTCCAGGTACACGCGGCTGTTCACGTGCGGCAGAAAACCTACCGCAATGCGCGTGCGAACGCCCTCTTCCTCGCACAGCAACATGACATCTTCCAGATCGGCCAGGCGGCGGCTGTCGGTAGCGAAAATGATTTCATCAATCACGTTGCTCCGCAGCAATTCGGGCAGCCTGGCGATGGCGTGGACCGGATAACTTTGCGCGAGTTCGATGGGAGCCGACGATCCGTCGAGCGAATCAGCGAAGAACCCTCGCAGCCGTACGCCGTGAGATGCCCCCGCTTCCTCAAGTTGCCGGCCGAGCCGCATGGCAGCGTCACCCAAACCGACCACCATCACGTAGTGGGGCGCGGTGAACTCCCGCCGCACCACACGCAGCAGGAGTCCGGCATTCAGCCGGAACAGGCATAGCAGGAACCAGGTACAAACGAAAAATAGGGCCACAAACAAGCGGCTCAAGTCCAGGCGCCATATAAATTCGAACAGGATAACCGACATCGCGCCCAGAAGGCACTGCCGGAACGTATGGCGCAAAATGATGCGAGGATGCGTGGCGTCGATACGATCGTAGGTTTCCCACCAGGCGCCCGTCGCCACCCAGACCACCATCGACCAAATCAGCAGGAATGCGGCGACCCCGCGTGGGATGAAGAACTCGTTTTCAAGATTTAAGCGAATGCGAATCGCATATGCCAAGGCAAAAGCGAGCGCGATCAGGACGACATCGGCCGTCCCGAACAGGATTCTGACTCTATGGCGCTGCCCGCGAAACACTAACGACAGAATACAATGTGGCGCACGGGCTTTCAGCCTGTGAGGGGTTTACCGTACCTGTACGCTGGACACGGATCCGTCGCTGAGGCGCACAACTCCGAAGGTCGTATCGCGCGACTGGTACCGATAAATCTCCACCAGGTGCCCATCGTCGTACATGGTGATGCGCGAGGCAGGTGAGCCGAGCTTCAGCACATCCCCTCTCGGAGTTCCGCTGGCGATTGTTTTCAAATCCTCCGCTGTGACCTGCGGCGGCGGTGGCAGGACGGGTATCGGCTGATGGATCGCAGCCGGTGACGGAGCGGGCGGAGGAGGCGGAGGAACCACGAGCGCGGCTCGCCGGATCGGTGGTGGCGGCGGAACCAGCGAGTGATCCTTAACAACGCTGCTAGGGCCCACCTGCAGCACGGTACCTGCCGCGGGATTACCGGCGGGCTTCGGAAGGGTCGTTACCGGGGCTTTTCCTGTCTTGGCCGCTTTGGCCGTAACCGTGTCGACCTTTCCGAACACGTTGGAGATGCCGTCGCTCACCCTTTTCCCGGCGACTCCTCCGACGGAACCACCGGCGATGGCGCCCGCGGCTTCCGTCAGGGCCTGGGACGAAGCCAACCCTGCAACCCCCAACCACATCAACACACCTATCGAAACACGCCGCATACCTCAGCCCTCCACCTATAATCCTAGCCGGCCCGGGGCACTACAACTACGGGGCTTTCCCCTTAGTTATCAGTCACAAATCATTAACACCACTTGACGGTGGGGCTTATCGGTGTATTCTGGAGGCGGATGAATGCAGTCGCCAATTCGGACCTGACCACGGGGCACGCCCCGTTTATCGAGGAAGCCCAGCGCCAAGGCGACCTCTACATCCGGCAGCCTTACGAACTATACTCAGCCGAGAACCATGAAACATGGCGGATGCTCTACCGGCGCCTGCGCCCGCGCTGGGATCAGTACGCCAACGAACGCTTTCAGGCGGGGATAGAGTCGCTGTGCCTGCCGCAGGATCGTATCCCCCGCCTGGAAGACGTCAACCGCTTCCTCTCACCTTTGACCGGTTTCCGCGCCCGTGCGGTTTCCGGGTACGTCCCGGCATTCGTTTTTTTCGATTGCCTGCGCAATCGCGAATTCCCCACCACCGTCACCATTCGCCAGGCCGGACGCCTGGATTACCTGCCCGAGCCGGACATTTTTCATGACATCGCCGGACACGTCCCGATGCACACAGACAGGCACTTCGCCGAAACGCTAGTCCGATTCGGCGAGTGCGCGCATACGGCTGCGGCGGTGGTCTCGGAAATCCGCGATCCGGCCGAGCGAGTCCGCACGCTAACCAGCATCTTTCGGGCGATGGCGAGGTTCTTCTGGTTCACCATCGAATTCGGGTTGATGCGATCGCGGGATGGATTGCGAGTCTACGGCAGCGGGCTGCTTAGCTCCTTCGGCGAGATCGAGCACGCTGTAAGCTCCCCGGATGTGCAGCGCTATCCGCTCCAGATCGAGTGGGCGATCAACCAGGCGTTCGAGATCGACCACTACCAGCCGCTGCTGTTTATCGTGGATTCCTTCGATCATCTCTACAGCCTGGTGGATGAGCTCGAGCGGTGGATGAAAGCCGGGAAGCTGAACCACGTGGCGCCGGGCGAGCCGGAAGTCAATGAAGTCGACCTGCGAAGCTTCCTTGAAGCGGCACACCTAACGCTATAATCCGGGCATGACATGGAAACGGTCGGCGCTGCTGGTATTGATCTGCCTGACCGCATCCGCGCAGGCGCGCATCCCCATCATCCTCGACACCGATCTCGGCGATTCAATTGACGATGCGCTGGCGCTGGCGTTTGCCCTTCGCTCCCCCGAACTGGACGTCCGCGCGGTAACCACCGTAATCGATGACGTGGAGAGCAAAACCCGTCTGGCGTGGAAGATGTTAGGCGTCTACAACCGCCGCGATATCTCCTTAGCCATGGGTGCACCGGAGCCGCTGCTCGATCCCACCATGACCACCGCGTCGAAAGAATTCGAAGTCCTGACTCGCAATGACACTATCCCCGACGCGGCTCGCCGCCGTGCCTCTGACGTGATTATCGATACCGTGCTGCAATCGCGGGGCAAGATAACCCTGGTAGCCATCGGACCGCTGACGAATATCGCACTCGCGCTCAAGACTGATCCGCGCATCAAAAACAGCATCGAACGGATCGTGATCATGGGCGGGGCGTACCTCAGCTCCGAGGCCGAGTACAACATCAAGCGCGACCGCGCTGCCGCGGAAATCGTATTCCACTCCGGCGTGCCGATTACGGCCGTCGGCCTGGATGTGACATCGCAGTGCAAGCTACGCGAGAAGGATTTGGATCGCCTGCGTCTGGCCAACGATCCCGACGGAAACTTCCTCGTCCGCCTAATTGACTTGGCCGAGGAGCAAACCCACGACGCGAATCCCACGCTTTACGATCCCCTGGCCATCGCCGCAATTTTCCGGCCCGACCTGCTGGAGATGCAATCAGGGACCGTCGACGTCCCGCTCTCCGGCACGGGGCAGACGATATTCCAGGCGGAGGCCGGAGCGAAGACCCAGGTCGCGGTCCGGGTGAACGCCCCAGCCTTCCTCGACCTCTTTGCGGACCGTGTGACGAGAGGATCGAGCGCGCTGAGATAATATAGTCTGGATGCAGCCAGACACCGCCCTCCAGATCGCCACCTCGCAGCTCACCCGGGTCCGAGCAGAAATTGGAAAGATCATCGTAGGACAGCAGGACGTCGTGGACGGCGTGTTGATCTGCCTGCTGGCCGGCGGCCATGTGCTGCTCGAAGGTGTTCCGGGCCTGGGCAAGACCACTCTGCTGCGCACGCTCTCCAAGGTGATGCACCTGAAGTACTCGCGCATCCAGTTCACTCCCGACCTCATGCCTGCCGACATCGTGGGCAGCATGATCATCGATAGCGAAAACGGGTCCAAGGCTCTGCGCTTCTCGCCCGGCCCGATCTTCGCGCATCTCGTGCTGGCCGACGAGATCAATCGCGCGACGCCCAAAACGCAATCTGCCTTGCTCGAGGCCATGCAGGAACATACAGTAACCAGCGGAACCCAGACGCTCGAACTGGAACCGCCATTCCTGGTGATGGCCACCCAAAACCCGATCGAGATGGAAGGAACCTATCCGCTTCCCGAGGCGCAGCTCGACCGCTTCCTTATGAAGATCCTGGTGCGCTATCCCTCGCGCGCCGACCTCGGCACGATCGTGGAGCGTACGATCCAGAAGGACGAGATCGACATCGCGCCGGTGCTGACGCGCGATGAAATCCTGGGCTTACGAGCTGCGTGCCATCAGGTCCTGGTAGCGCCGCATGTGCAGGATCACGCCATTAGCCTGGTGATGGCCACGCAGCCGGGCGCGGCCGAAGCGCACGAGCTGTCCAACAAGTTCATCCGCTACGGCAGCTCGCCGCGCGGCGCTCAAGCGCTGGTGGAGTGCGGCCGCGTTTTCGCCTTGATGAAGGGCCGCCTGCATCTTTCGATCGAAGACGTCGACACCATCGCAGCGGCAGTTCTGCGCCACCGTATCATTTTGAACTTCGACGCGCACGCGGAAGGACAGACTCCGGAAACTATCCTGAGCAAAATTATTCCGAGCGTGGCCGCAGCGGTTTCTTCCCGTGCCTGAGCCGCTTATCGAGACGCGCCTCCTCGAAAAGCTGGAGCGGCTGACCATTCAGTGGCAGAACTCGCTTCCAGGGCTGGTGGGCGGGCACAACACCTCGCGCTTTGCCGGCTCAGGCCAGGAGTTTCTGGATCATCGCCAGTTCCATCATGGCGACGATCTGCGCGCGGTCAACTGGCGGGCTTACCTGCGCCTGGAAAAGCTGTTTCTGAAAATGTTCCAGTTGGAGCCGCGCATTCCGGTGCGGATGCTGGTCGACGTCAGCAAGTCCATGGATACCGGAACGCTCGGCAAGTTTGATTACGCCCGCAAGCTTGCGGCGGCGCTGTGTTACGTCGGTCTGGTGCGGCTGGACTCGATCTGCCTGCAGCCCTTCAGCGGCAGGCTGCATGACGCCTTCACGGCCAGCGGCGGGCGGCACCGGTTCCAGCCCGCCATGATATTTCTCTCCGGGCTCGAGCCGTCCGGCCAAACGAATTTCCTGGAGTGCTCGCGGCAGTTCTGCTCGAAGTATCCGCAGCGCGGCTTGACGATGGTGATCTCGGATTTCCTCGATGATCGTGATTGCGAAAAACCACTGCAGTACCTGGCCGATTTTGGACATGAGCTGATTCTGCTGCAGGTATGGGCAGACGAGGATCGCGAACCTCCCTGGGAGGGCGAACTGGAGCTGGAGGATGCCGAGACCGGACAGAAGGTGGAGCTGGCTTTCGACCGCGACGCGCGGGAGCAGTACACCTCGGCCTTCGACGCGCATGCCGACCTTGTTCGCAAGGTGGCCGAACGCAATAACGGCCGTTATGTGGGAATGCCGACTTCGCTTCCCATCGAGCAGGCCATCTTTGGCCCCCTGGTGAAGAGCGGTGCGGTAGCATGATCTCGCAGCAGTAGGGCTACGTAATGAACTTCCTCAACCTCGGTCTCGGCGAGCTGCTCGGATTAGTGAGCGCGATCTCAGCCGGGGTTGTCGCGCTGTACCTGCTCGATCGCTCCAAGCGCCGGCAACTGGTCTCGACGCTGCGCTTCTGGTCGGCCGCGGATGTTCGCACCGAGCTGAAGCATCGCCGCCGCATCCAGCAACCCTGGAGCCTGCTGCTGCAGTTGCTGAGCCTGGCGCTGCTGCTGACGGCCATCGCAGGCCCGCAGTTGGGGATTTTCGACGGCGTCGGTCGCGACCACGTGATCGTGCTCGATACGTCTGCCTGGATGGGTTCTCGCGCGGGCCAGGGCATCCTGATGGATCAGGCCAAAGCCAATGCTCGGGCCTACCTGCGCAGCATCCCCCGCCGCGACCGCGTCATGCTGGTGCGCGCCGATGCGCTGGCGACGCCGGCCACAGCGTTCGAATCCAGCCGCGGCGCCCTTGAAAGCGCGATTCAACAATCGCAACCGGGGGCGTCGGCCTTGAACCTGGCGCAGGCGCTGGAGTTCGCGGATCGGGCACAGAAGCTGCAATCGCAGCGAGCCGGAGAAATCGTCTTTGTCGGCGCGGGACGCGTATCCGAAGAAGAAGCCGCCCTTTCTGCACTTCCCGCGAACCTGCGAGTAGTGACCACCAGCTCGGCTCAGGAGAATGTGGGACTGCGCAAGATCGGGCTGCGGCGATCGCCCACAGCGCCGGATAGCTGGGATATTTTCGTGGTCGTTCGAAATTATGGCGCGCGTCCGCAGACTGTGGATCTTGGTTTGCAGTTTTCCAAGTCCCCCGCGGGCTCGCGGCGTTTGACGCTGCCCCCAGGGGCCGAGGAACAAGCCACGTTTACCTACCCGGCCAAGACCGGCGGTTTTCTCGAAGCGCGGTTGAATGTGCGCGATGCATTTCCGCAGGATGACCGGGCCGTGGTGGAGCTGCCGCCGCAAGCTTCCTCGCATGTGGTGGTCTATTCCAACGAGTCACAGTTGCTCCGACCCTTGTTTGCGGCAAATCCGCAAGTGGACGCGGTGTTCGAATCGCCCGACAAATTTGATCCGGCGGTGAAGGCTGACGTCGTGGTGCTGGATCGTTTCACGCCGGCTTCCGCCCCGCACGCCGCATCTATCCGGATTCAGCCGCCCGCCTCGGGATCGCCCGTACCTGTGCGGGCCACGAAGACTGGTCTAAGACTGGATCAATGGCATCCGGAAAGCACACTGGGAGCGGGCTTGCGCACCAGGGACGTCACGCTTGAATCCGCTGAGGTGTTTTCGCCCGCAACCGGAGACATCACTGTTGCGGAAACCACCGAAGGACCGGTGATCGTCGCGCGCGCGTCAGAACCGAAACAGGTGGTCATTGGCTTTCACCCGGGTCGCGGCTCGATGAAGTACGAGCTGGCGACGCCGCTGCTGATCGCCAATATCCTGCGCTGGATGACGCCGGGAGCGTTCCGCCGCTGGGAGTTTCAGGCTGGAACGGTCGGGACTGTGAATGTAGCGGTGGAAAAGGACGCGAAGCCGGAAGACATGCGCGTCTTGGATGAATCCAACCGTGCCCTGCCCTTCACGGTTGATGGCAACAACCTGCGCTTCTTTTCGGGGGCACCGGGCACCGTACGCGTGCAGATGGGCGATCGAGAAACAGTGTATTCACTCACGCTCCCGGATGTCGGTGAGGCGGCGTGGCGTGTTCCTCCCAGCGTTCACAAGGGTATTCCGCGTGCCGCACTGGCTGAGGCCGCACCGAAAGATCTGTGGCCATGGCTGGCGTTGCTGGGCGGAATCGGACTACTGGCGGACTGGTTGCTCTACGGTCGAAGCCGGGCCTTTCGATTGCGAGCGTCGCGTGCGATGGCTCCGTTGACGCAGTGGAGAAAAGCGTCATGACCTTCGACCGCACCTGGGTGCTGGCGATCGCATGGCTTCCGCTCGCCTGGATTCTCTTCGAATGGCGACGCACTGCGCGCAAGCTGGGGCTGGTCCTCAAGGCGCTGTCTTTCACGGCGATCCTGCTGGCACTAGCCGAGCCGCGCGTAGTTCTGCAGGAGACGAAAGTCGCTCTGGCCGTGCTGGTGGATACTTCCGCCAGTTCCTCGACCGCCGATCTCGAGCGCGCCTCGCAACTGGCTCAGACCATGGGAGGAGCGCAGGGGCGCCACTGGATGCGCGTGGTCCCATTCGCGCGCTCGACACGCAACCTGGCTCCCAGCGAACAACAGAAAAATATCCGGCTTACGCCGACTTCGGGCGAAGCGGGTCGCGCCACCGATCTCGAAGCAGCAGTTCGCGAGGCGATCGCGTCGCTGCCCGCCGGCATGGTGCCGCGCGTTGCGCTCATTTCGGACGGCAAGGAAAACAAGGGCAGCATTGCGCGAGCGGCCTGGCAGGCGCAGCAACTGGGCATTCCGATCGATACGTTCGCGCTGGCAGGTCATGCCAAGCCGGCTTTGCGGCTGGAATCCGTGAGTCTGCCTACCCTGGCGTTCACGGGCGAACAATTTCCGATTGACGTGGTGGTTTCCTCTCCATCCGCGGGTCCGGCGATGGTGGAGCTTTCGGCCGAAGGCAAGCCGCTTGGCCAAACGCAGGTGAATCTGGAACGCGGCGATAATCCGCTGCGGCTGCACGCCACCCTGGATACACCGGGGGCCCTCGATATTTCGGTGGCGATCCGCGCCGGCGCGCTGGGCGAAGTGCGCTTCGACCAGGCTGTTGTCCTGCGGCAGCCCAAGGTTTTGTACGTATCGCAGGATCCCGCCGCGCAGGATTCGCATTTTCCGGCCACGCTCGCAAGCGCACACTTCGAAGTGAATCACGCCAGCGAACTCGGAGAAGTGCATCTGAACGACTACCAGCTCGTTATCTTCAACAACTGGGATCTGGAGTCGATTCCCGCCAACGGTAAGCAGGCCCTGGAACAGTACGTAAAACAGGGCGGCGGGTTGCTCGTGATCGGCGGCGAGCGGAATATGTACAAGGAGAATAAGACCGTCGAAGATCCTCTGGAGCGATCTTTGCCGGCCAAGCTGGCGCCTCCGCGCTCGCCCGAAGGCACAGCCGTGGTCCTGATCATCGACAAATCGTCATCGATGGAAGGACGCAAGATGGAGCTGGCGCGCGTCGCAGCCATCGGGGTGATCGAAAACCTGCGGCCGGTGGATCAGGTGGGCGTGCTGATCTTCGACAATTCCTTCGAGTGGGCGGTGCCCATCCGGCGAGCCGAGGATAAGACGCTGATCAAGCGCCTGATTTCGGGAATTACACCCGACGGTGGCACGCAGATCGCTCCAGCGCTCACGGAAGCCTTTCGGCGCATCCGTCCCGTAAGCGCCACCTACAAGCACATCGTTCTTTTGACCGACGGTATCTCGGAAGAAGGCGACAGCCTCACGCTTTCGAAAGAGGCGGAAGCTCAAAAGGTCACTATTTCTACAGTGGGTTTAGGACAGGACGTGAATCGCAATTATCTGGAGCGGGTAGCTTCCTTCGCCGGCGGAAAATCGTACTTCCTCACCGAGCCGCAGGGTCTGGAGCAACTGCTGCTGCGCGACGTGCTGGAGCATACCGGTTCGACTACGGTGGAGCGCCCACTCACCCCAGAAGTGCTGAAGCACGCCGAGATTCTCAACGACGTCGGCATGGAAAGCGCGCCGATGCTCAAGGGCTACGTGCGGTTTACGTCCAAGCCGACCGCGGAGACCATATTGCAGCTCGACCGGCACGATCCACTACTGGCGCGCTGGCAGTACGGGCTGGGGCGCTCCGCGGTGTTTGCGTCGGATGCCAAGACCCGATGGGCGGCGGACTGGGTGTCCTGGAAAGGCTACGACAAGTTCTGGACCAATCTGTGCCGCGATCTGCTTCCGCGCGCCCAAGGTGGCGAGGCGGCCGTCGAGTATGACAGCGCCAATGGCGACCTGGTCGTCGAGTATCGCCTGGGTCGCGGCGTTCCGGAGCCCGATAAGATTCCCGACGTGTACGCCTTCGGGCCCGATGGATTTCAGCAGCCGATCCCGGTGAAGAAAGTCGCAACGGGCACGTTCCGAGGGCGCCTGCCGATCGGCTCGCGTCAAGGACTGTTCCGCGTCCGCACAGCCGAAGAATCGCGCGCCTTCCCCGAAGCCGGCTTGTATCGTCCGGAAGCCGAGCTGGCCGATTACGGATCGAACGAAGCGCTCCTCAAGCAGGTAGCCGCGTTTACCGGCGGTCGCTTCCAGCCCGATCCGGCAGCGGTATTTTCCGGCGGAGGCCGGTCCATCGCATCGTCACTGCAACTCTGGCCCGGACTGCTGGGATTCGCCGTGCTCCTGAGCCTTGCGGAGCTGGTGATGCGCAAATGGAAGGGCGTGATGGCGAAAGCCTGACCCCACTATTTTTTCCGCGTGAACAGCAGCCCGGTCCAGATTTCGTTCACCGAGCAAACCTTGTAATCGACCAATCCGACGGCCAGCGCCGATTCACGAACTAAACCTTGCGTGAGGCCCGATGGCGCCCGGCCAGCCTGCTGCTTCGGATAAATGATCCAAAGCCGGGTTGCGAAAGCGCGTCTGCGCATTGCGGCAAGTCCGGACAGGTACGCGTCGGGCTCGCGGACGAACCACAACGTCAACGGCAGGGCTTCCTGCGGCTCCTCCTCGAGCGAGACGTCCTTCGGAAGCTTGCCTAGCACCCGCAGGTAATCGGGCGGCGGATCGAGCACGGCCACACGGGCGCCCGCCTTGATGCCGAGCTTCTCCGCGGTGGTACGGTCGGTGCGATTCATCATGCGCGGAGGCGTCACCGGGTCAGCTAGCGGCTTCACGCGCTTCAACGCCGACGCCAACCCCGAACGCGAAGTGTAAACGGCGTCGGGAAGGTCTTTTCGAATACTCTCGACTTTTTCCGGATCGCCGTCCACGAAGACGATGGGAATGTGCCGGAGGGACGTGCTCGCGCGCATCTCCGCGGCAATATGCCTGCCGTGAGAGGGGAGCCTCGTCAGATCGATCACCACAGCTAAGGGGAAAGGAGACTTGCGCAAGGAGCGCCAGCTGCCGCCGGCGGTGTCGCCGGTGTACTCAACCGTGAAGCCGCTTGCGCGCATGCCGGCGATCAAGGGCTTGGCCTCTTCGGCCCGCCAATGAAAAAGTCGCACGCGAGGCATGCCGATTTATATTGTGAAACAAGATACCGGCCGGGCTGGCTCCTCTACCCGGCCGGTGTCGATCGGGCGACTTATTCCAGTCGTCCGTTCCTCCGACACTGGTATACGCGCGGTGTGGAACAAAACCAGCTCAGGACGCCGGGAAATTCTTCTTCAGCAACTCCAGCTTGCCGATCGCGGCCCCCGAATCGATCGATCGGGCGGCTAATTCCATGCCAGAGCGCAGATCTGCGGCAAACCCGGCCGCTAGCAAACCGGCCGCCGCGTTAACCAGGACAATGTCGCGCCCGGGACCAGGAGCCCCACCCAAAAGCACACGTATAATCTGCGCGTTACACGAAGAATCTCCACCTTTGAGTGAATCTGGATGAGCGGTATTTACCCCAAAATCCACCGCTCCCCAAACGTGCCTGGCGACGCCCCGCCCCGTGACTTCATAAACGTCGGTATCAGCTGTGGTGGTGATCTCGTCCAGGCCGTCCTGCCCGTGCACCACGAAGGCTCTGCGGGTTCCCAGCTCAAACAAAGCTTCAGCCATGAGTTTAGCCGCACCAAGCGACGGCGCTCCGATCAACTGCGCGCGAGCCCGTGCCGGATTCACCAATGGTCCCAGCAGATTGAACACGGTGCGAATTTTGAGTGCTCGCCGCACTGGTTGGGCATGCTTCATCGCCGGATGCAGTGCCGGCGCGAACAGAAATCCGATACCGGTCTCGCGAATCGAACGGCCGCTCTCCTCGGGCGTCACACCGGTTACGCGCACACCCAAGGCCTCCAGGACATCGGCGCTCCCGCTGTTACTCGATATGGATCGGTTGCCGTGCTTGGCGACGCGCGCACCGGCGCCCGCCATGACGATCGCCGCGGCAGTCGAAATGTTGAACGTCCCGCACCCATCGCCGCCGGTTCCACTTGTGTCGATCACGTCGGGACCAGCGTCCACCACGATCATGCGATCGCGCATCGCGCGCGCGAATCCGGCCACCTCCGCGGCGGTTTCACCCTTCATCTTCAGCGCCACCAGGAATCCGGCGATCTCGGCATCGCCCGCCTGGCCTTCAAGCAGCACGCCCATGGCTTCGCGGGCTTCCTCCGAAGAAAGGTCGGAGCCCGCTGCAACGCGATGCAAATAAGGCAGGAGGGACATGACGTGCGCTATAGTGAGAATTCTTCACTGTAGCATCGCAATGAAAATCCATGAATATCAGACCAAGGCCCTCTTGGCACGATACGGAGTCCCTGTCCCGAGAGGCGAAGTAGCGCTTTCGGCCGAAGAAGCCAAGGCAGCGGCGACACGCATCGGAGGCAGCGTGGTCGTGAAGGCGCAGATCCACGCGGGCGGCCGAGGCAAGGGCGGCGGCGTGAAAGTTGCCAAGGACGCACAAGATGCCGCCGAAATCGCTCAAAAGATCCTGGGCATGACGCTCGTCACGCATCAGACCGGTCCGGAAGGCCGCGTGGTCAAGCGTGTGCTGATCGAAGAAACATTGCCGATCGAGCGCGAGCTGTACCTGGGCATCGTGCTCGATCGCGCTCACGGCAAGAACGTGTTTATGGCGTCGGCCGATGGCGGCGTGGAGATCGAAGAGGTAGCCGCCAAAACGCCCGAGCGGATCTTGAAAGAGCCGATGGAGCCAGGACTCGGACTGACACCGTTTCAGGCCCGCAAACTGGCCTACGGCATCGGGATTTCCGGCGCCCAGGCAAATCTGGCGGCGCAGGCGATGATGGCTCTGGCACGCGCGAACGAAGCGCTGGACGCTTCGCTGGCCGAAATCAATCCGTTCATCCTGACCAAGGACGGAAAGGTCTACGCGCTCGACGCCAAGATGAATCTCGACGACAATGCCTTGTTCCGCCACAAGGATTTGCAGGAGCTGCGCGATCTGAACGAAGAAGATCCTCTGGAAGTGGAAGCCTCGCGCTTCGGGCTGACCTACATCAAGCTCGATGGCAACGTCGCCTGCCTTGTGAACGGCGCGGGATTGGCCATGGCCACCATGGATATTGTGAAGTTCGCGGGTGGCAGTCCGGCAAATTTCCTGGATGCCGGCGGGGGCGCCAACGTCGAACAGATCCGGAACGCTTTTCGCATTCTGCTGTCCGACAAATCCGTAAAGGCGGTGTTGATCAATGTGTTCTGCGGAATCCTGCGCGGCGATATCGTCGCCAAGGGTGTAGTGGAGGCAACCAACGCGATGACGCAGAATATTCCGATCGTGGTCCGCATGGAAGGTACCAACGCAGAAGAGGGACGAAAGATCCTGAAGGAATCCGGACTCAAAATAATCGTCGCTGAAGGGATGCGCGACGCAGCCGAGAAGGTGGTAGAAGCCGCCCGATGAGTGTCTTGGTCAACGAGAGCACCCGCGTGCTGGTGCAGGGATTTACCGGTAAAGAAGGCACGTTCCATGCCCAGCAGGCCATCGCCTATGGGACCAAGGTGGTCGGAGGCGTCACCCCGGGCAAGGGCGGCCAAAAACATCTCGACCTTCCCGTGTTCGATACTGTCGCGGATGCGGTTCAGGCAACCGGCGCGAACGCAACCGTAATTTTCGTGCCTCCACCCTTCGCCGCCGACGCGATCATGGAAGCCGCCGATGCGGACTTGCCGCTAGTTGTGTGCATCACCGAAGGAATTCCGCAGGCGGATATGGTCCGCACTTGGGCGTATCTCAAAGATCACCCTGGCACACGGTTGATTGGCCCCAACTGCCCCGGCGTCATCTCGCCGGGCAAATGCAAGATCGGCATCATGCCCGCGCATATCCACAAGCAGGGCCATGTGGGCGTCGTCTCGCGCTCGGGAACACTGACTTACGAAGCGGTCGGCCAGCTCACCGGCCTCGGCATCGGACAATCCACCTGCATCGGCATTGGCGGCGATCCGATCATCGGTACCAGCTTCATCGACGCTATCCGGCTGTTCAACGAAGATCCCGATACGCACGCGATCGTGATGATCGGCGAGATTGGCGGCAACGCTGAGGAATCGGCCGCGGCCTACATCCAGAAAAACGTCAAGAAACCGGTGGTGGGATTCATTGCCGGACAAACCGCGCCGCCCGGACGCCGCATGGGTCATGCCGGCGCAATCATTTCAGGCGGGAGCGGCAAGGCTGCCGACAAGATCGCCGCCATGAAGGCCGCCGGCATCGACGTGTGCGCGTCGCCGGCCGAAATCGGCGAAAGAATCAAGAAACATCTTTAGGAGACTATGGAACGCACGTTTGCAATCATCAAGCCCGACGCTGTCGCGGCCAACCAGAGCGGCGAGATTATCGCCAGCGCTCAAAAAGCCGGATTCCGGATCGCCGGTATGAAAATGAAACGGCTGAGCCAGACGGAGGCGGAGGCCTTCTACGCCGTCCATCGCGAACGGCCTTTCTACGGTTCGCTGGTGAAGTTCATGACCGAAGGCCCGGTGGTGGTGATGGTCCTGGAAGGGCCGGACGCCATCAAGAAATGGCGCGATACCATGGGCGCCACCAATCCCGCTAATGCCGCCGAGGGCACCATCCGCAAGCGTTTCGCAACCAGCATCGAGCGCAACTGCGTACACGGGTCGGACGCGCCGGAAACGGCCGACCAGGAGATCCCGTTCTTCTTCAGCACTGCGGAACTGCTTTAGCCTCGACTCGTACGGGCTCCACTCGCAGCTTCAACCCCTCGATCGCAACGACGCGCACTTCCTCGCCCGGCTGCACTGGCACGGGCGACACGGCGTCCCAATATTCGCCGTGCACGAACACTTTACCGGCCGGAGCGAGCGTGGTTCGCGCCTCGCCGATTTCATTGAGCAAGCCTTCGCCGCCGGTCAGGGCTTTGTTCCGGCGAGCGCGCAGAGCCAGCGTCAGAAGGAACATCGTGATCACCGCGAAGGGAATGGATACCGAGAGGGCTGTGACCAGACGGATACGCATCTCCGGCGGACCATCGACAAGCATCAGCGCGCCCAGAACCATGGCGACGGTGCCGCCCGTGCCCAGGACTCCGTGCGAGGCGTAGTGCGCCTCCAAGATGAACAGCGCTCCTCCCAGCAGCAGCAGGGAGACTCCTACCCAGTTGAGCGGGAGCACGGCCAGCGAGGACAGCCCCATCAGCAATAGAATGCCTCCCGCGACTCCCGGCAGGATCAGCCCGGGCGAAGTAAATTCCACGTACAGACCCAGCGCTCCCACCACCAGAAGAATGAACCCGATGTTGGGATCGGCGATGGCACTGATGATCCGCTCCCGCAGCGTCGGCTGGTATGGGACCACCTCCGCGCCGCTCAGATGCAGGACTTCCTTGCGGCCGTCGAAGCGCGTGATTTCGCGCCCATCCAAGGTCTCGAACAGTTTCTGCTCGTTGGGCGCGATCAGGTCGATCAAATGCTGGTCGAGTGCTTCCTTTTCGGTAAACGAGCTGGCTTGGCGAATGGTGGTCTCGGCCAGGGTGGCGTTGCGCCCGCGCTTTTCCACGGTGCTCCGGAGCCACGCGGCTGCGTCGTTTTCAACTTTGTGGCGCATGGTCTCATCCATCTGGCCGCCGAGCGCCACCGGCGAGGAAGCTCCGGTATTGGTGCCCGGAGCCATGGCTGCCACGTCCGCCGCTTCGAGAATAAAGAACCCGGCGGAAGCCGCGCGGCCGCCGCTGGGAGTCACGTACGCGATCACCGGCACGCGTGAGGCGACGATCTTTTCATTGATCTGGCGCGTGGCCTCCAGCATGCCACCGGGAGTGTTGAGCCGGATCAATACCGCTGCGGCGTTCTGGCTAGCAGCCTGGTCCAGGGCGTGCGCTAGCAGATCCACCGTGATGGGATGGATCACGCCGTCGATGTCCACCGCGATCACCTTTGGCCCAGCAGCGGCCAGCAAGCTTGCCGCCAGCGCAGCCAGACAAACCTGCTTGAACATGTTGGATACCCCACTACTACAGTACCGCCGCCCCGGAACAGGTTCAGGCACGACGCTCGGCGCGTGGGAGAGTCCTACTACACCTTTCCTGCATCCCGGCGACACTACACTAGATGGTAGTGCCTGACAAAATTCTGGTTCGCGCCACCAACTGGGTGGGCGACGCGGTCATGTCGCTGCCGGCATTGCGTGCGCTCCGCCAGCGGTTCCCGCAAGCCCGGATATCGATTCTCGCCAAGCCCTGGGTGGCCGATCTCTATCGCCGCGAACACTTTTGCGATGAACTGATTCCCTACACTGCGCGGACGCTCGGCGAAAAGTGGGCCGGCGCGCGCGAGCTTCGCCGGGGCCATTTCGATACTGCGATCCTGTTGCAGAATGCGTTTGAGGCGGCTGCGATCGCCTATCTCGCAGGGATCCCCGAGCGGATCGGCTATGCTCGCGACGGCCGGACGTTTCTGCTCACCCGCGCGATTCCGGTTCCCCGCCCCGGCGAGATCCCGCGACACGAAAGTTTCTATTACCTGGAACTGCTTCGCCGCGCCGGAATCCTGGACGATCTGCCCGCAAACGAGCTGGTCCGCCTGGAAGGTGCTCCAGCCGCGCGGTCGGCGGGTCTGGAGCGATTCCGCCAATTGGGGCTCGGCGAAGTCATCATCGGTGTGAGTCCCGGGGCCGCTTACGGAACCGCCAAGCGTTGGCTGCCGGAGAGGTTCGCTGAATCGGCCAATCAGGTTGCGAGCGAACTCGGCGCGGCCGTAGCCATCTTCGGTTCGAAGGACGAGCGCGACCTGTGTGAGTCAGTGGCTGCTTCAATTAGTGTTCCCGCGAAAAACTTTGCGGGAGAAACTTCGCTCGCCGAGTTCATCGATCTGGCCGCGGCTTGCCGTGTCTACCTGACCAACGATTCCGGCGCGATGCACATCGCCTCCGCCCTAGGCGTTCCGACTGTCGCCGTCTTCGGCGCGACGGACGACCAGGCCACCGGCCCTACGGGTCCTCTGGCGAAGGTGGTCCGCGAAGCAGTGGAGTGCAGTCCTTGCCTGAAGCGCGAATGTCCCATCGATCACCGCTGCATGACCCGCGTGAGCGCGTCGCGAGTAGCGGAAGCGGCATTGGAACTGCTGAAATAGGCAACGGTGTACAGAATCCTAGTAGTGAGGCTCGGCTCCATGGGCGATGTGATCCATGCCCTGCCCGCTGTCGCCAGCCTGAAACACAGCTTTCCCCACAGCCGCTTGAGCTGGGTCATCAAGCCCCGCTGGGCGCCTCTGCTCGAAGGCAACCCGTTCGTCGACGAGATCATTCCGTTCAATCGCTCGGCCCGCGAGATTCTCGCTACCAGGCGGCTCCTGCGTCGCGAACGTTTCGAGCTGGCAGTGGACCTGCAAGGGCTCATCCAATCTGCGTTGGTCGCTGCTTCCGCGCGGGCCGACAAGATCGTCGGCCTGGCTCGCACCCAGGCGCGGGAAAGTTTCGCGGCTATGTTCTATTCGACTGCGGTCCGAACCACTGCCGTGCATCGCGTCGACCGGTATCTGGAGTTGGTGGCAGCCGCGGGTGCGTCGAGTCTCTTGCATACGTTTCCGCTCCCGCCGGGGAAGCTGGAGGGGACGCTGCCCGACGGACCATTCGTGCTGGCCTGCCCGCTCGCCGGCTGGGGCTCGAAGCAGTGGCCGCTGGAACACTACGCGGAGCTCGTCGGCCGTCTGAACGTTCCGCTGGTGGTCAACGGTCCCCCCGATGCCTTTGACGTTCTTAGACAAATCGAGGGCGCGCACGTTCATCTTTCCGGTATCCAGGGTTTGATCGATGCCACACGACGCGCGCAGGCGATTGTGGGCGTGGATAGCGGACCGGTGCATCTGGCGGCCGCGCTCGGCAAGCCCGGAGTCGCGATCTATGGACCCACCGATCCCGCCTCGCACGGACCCTACGGAGGCACCCTCCGAGTATTGCGGAGCGCCGGCGCTGTCACCAGCTACAAGCGCCGTGCAGCCGATCCGGGCAGCATGCGCGCCGTGAGCCCCGCCGAGGTAATCGAAGCTCTAACCGCCGGATGTCTCGCGTGAGTTTTCCCAAGTCCTACGCCGATACCGTCGCTAGACTGCGAGTACCGGGCGGATTCCTGATGGTGGCCGCGTTTCTGTGGCTGTCGGCGCCCACTTGGACCTCGCTGGCCGTCGGCCTGCCCGTATCGGTTCTAGGCCTAGCGTTGCGCGCCTGGGCCGCGGGGCATCTGGAAAAGAACCGTGCGCTGGCTGAGAGCGGTCCATATGCTCATGTGCGTAATCCGCTCTACATCGGAACGCTGGCGGTGGCCGCAGGATTTGTCCTCGCATCGCGTCAATGGGCGCTGGGCGTGCTATTCGCCGCAGTATTCCTGCTGATTTACCTGCCCGTCGTCGAGCTCGAGGAACAGCATCTGCGGTTGCTGTTCCCTCAGTACGCGGACTATGCGAAGCGAGTGCCGCGCCTCTGGCCTCGCTTCATTGGTGACAGCTCCAAGCCGTTTAGGTGGTCGTTGTATCGACGCAACCAGGAGTATCAGGCGCTGGCAGGTTTCCTGGCCGGAGTTGCCGTGCTCATCTGGAAGACGCAGTGAAATGCTTTGCGATCCGCGGATACACGCGCCGCGCATTGCCCTCAAACAGCTTGTACCGATCGCCCTCACTCAAGGGCAGCGCATCCAGATACCTCTTCGTGTCGTCGTAGTACTGCCCAGTCCGCGGATCGATGCCGCGCACCGCGCCCACCATCTCCGATCCAAACAGGATATTGTCGACCGGAATAACTTTCAGCAGCAGCTCGATCCCCGGCAGGTGGTACACGCACGTATCGAAGAACACATTCTTCAACAAGTGCTCTTCGAGTGTCGGACGCTTCATGTCCTGCGCCAGCCCGCGATAGCGCCCCCAATGGAACGGAACCGCGCCGCCGCCATGCGGAATGATGAACCGCAGGGTCGGAAAATCCTTGAACAGGTCGCCTTGGATGAACTGCATGAATGCGGTGGTGTCCGCGTTAATGTAGTGCGCGCCAGTGGCGTGGAACACCGGATTGCATGACGAGCTGACGTGCACCATGGCAGGCACATCCAGCTCCACCATCTTTTCGTAGACCGGATACCAGTACTTGTCGATAAGCGGCGGCGCGTTCCAGTGGCCGCCGGAAGGGTCCGGATTCAGGTTGCAGCCGATAAAGCCGAGCTCATTGACGCAGCGTTCCAGCTCTTCGATGCAATTTTGCGGAGGCACGCCCGGCGATTGCGGCAATTGGCACACGCCGACGAAATTGTTCGGATACAGCGAACAGACCCGATGAATCAGATCGTTACACTGCTGCGACCAGTGCAAACTGGTGGTCGCATCCCCAATGTGATGCGCCATGGCGGATGCCCGCGGCGAAAAGATGGTCACATCGGTGCCCCGCTCGCGCTGCAATTTGAGCTGCGCACCCTCCAGGCTTTCGCGAATCTGATCGTCGCTGATGTTGATTTTGCCGTTATACGGAGGCTGCGCCGAATCCTTCAATGCCGCGATCTGCGCATCGCGATAATCCTGGAGCGCCTTCGGCGCAGTGGTGTAATGCCCGTGACAATCGATAATCATGTTCTAAGTCGGATGCTAACAAAACTCATCGAGCGCCTGCACAACTTTGCCGCTGACAATGGGCGTGCAGTCCAGCGGAAAATACTGCGTGAAAGAATGCCCCTCTTCCCGAAGCTTCGAGAGGAAGCTATCAAGGTGCAGCATCGCGCCATTTGAAATATCGTGCAGAACGACGAGACTCCATTCGCGCGTGCGGCAGTCGGCGAGCGCGCGATCCATCCACCCATCCGGGTCGCGAAAATCGCCCGGCACAGAGTTCCAGAGCACGCAAGTATACCCGCCGAGCGTTAGCCGATCTACTACGGCAGGATGCAGCAGACCGCGGCCCATTCTTCCCGCGCCCCCGCGAGGACGGAACAATCGTATCGGCTGAACACATTGATCGATCCACGAAAGCACCTCTTCGGTGCGGTCGAATTCCTCAAGCGCGGCCTCGGCGGTCATCTCTCCCAGTCGCCCTGCATGAGACCACGTGTGATTGCCGATCCAGTGCCCCTCGCCGCTCGCGCGTCGTGCCAGATCCAGGCCAGAGGGTGTGCTGACGTTCTGACCCAGTACGAAGAATGTGGATTTCACGCCGTGACGCGCGAGGCAATCGAGCACCAGCGAGGTCGCTTGCGGATCAGGGCCGTTGTCGAACGTCAGAGTGACTTTCGCCACCTAACGCTTGGCCACCTCACGTTTCGCAGGCAGCACGCTCTCGACGATCTCGCGAAACTCTTCCGGCGTCAGCAGGCCGCGTTTCTCAATGCCTTTGTCTTTGACACGCTTCAGCATCTCGGCCACCGCCTCGTCGTCGGCGTCGGTGATGCCCATCAACTCCAGGTTGTAGCTGATGGACAGCTTGCCGCTTTTCTTGCCGAGAACCACCTCGCCTTTGCGGCCGGTGAGCGACGGATGGGTTCCGAACATCGCCAGCGGCTCTTTAACCACCAGGTCGACGCCGATTCCGGATTCGCGCGTGAAGTTCCGGTCTCCCAGGATCGGCTTGTTCGCCGCAATGGGGAACCGGCTGATCCGGCTGACCAGTTCGCCCAGCTCGGGGAGCTTCGCCAGGTTGTACTTCGTGTCGTAGCCGTAGAGCACGTGCAGCGCGACGATCAGTTCCTCGAGCGCGGCGTTTCCCGTCCGTTCGCCCAATCCGTTGGCGCAACTGTGAACGCACTCAGCGCCTGCTTCAACGCCGGCGAGCTCAGTGGCAACGGCCATGCCGAAATCGTTGTGCGTGTGCACTTCCACCGGAAGGTTGGTGAGCTTCTTCACCATGCGGACCATGAACTTCATGGCTTCCGGAAGAATACAGCCCATCGTATCCACCACGCCCACCGAGTCAGGCGGCGCTTCCTGCATGATGCGGGTGAGCACGTTGGAAAGATCTTCCTCGCGCGCCCGCGTAGTGTCGTATGGAAAATACACCACGTGCATCCCGCGCGACTTGGCGTAATTGATCACGGGAACGCTCTTCCGAAGGACGTCTTCCCAGGTCCACTTGAATTGGTACTTGAGCTTCGGATATCCGATCGGGACCTCAATGATCACGCCGTGGCAGCCGCATTCGAGCGCCTTATCGATATCGGCATTGATGGCGCGCGCGAAGGTGTAGATCTTCGACTTGAGCCCCAGCTTCGAGATTTCCTTGATGGCCTGAAAATCCTGTTCGGAGACCGCCGGCATCCCGGCTTCGATCCGGTCCACGCCGATTTCGTCCAGCTTTTCGGCGATGGCGACTTTCTCCGCGATGCTCATCACCACGCCGGGAGTCTGTTCGCCGTCGCGCAGCGTCGCGTCGTGGATGCTTACGCTCTTGGGAAGATCGTAGGTGTTCCGGACTTCCGGGACAAAGTTATAGGGGCTGACCCACCACTCGTTTTCGCGAAAGTACTTGTCATTCATCAGCTAACAATTATAGTCCTAGGCTGTAAACGTCAGGCAGAGGTTGGGAGTGGCATTGCTCGAAGGAATGAACGGTAAGTAGGAAGAGCAGCGCAGCTATGGGCGCAAGAGTTGATCAAGTCCCCTGGCCTCAGCACGCCGTAACTTTGCTGCAGTTTCTGAGCAGCTTCGCCTGGCCCCAAGGCGGCAACGCTGATGTATTCGCTCTGCCTCAAACCCTGCTTCGGCGGCGGCCACTTTGATAACAATCTCACAGTGAGAATATCACCCGGCTGCACGCCTTTGTTTACTGAACTTCGACGTCCGCGCGCAGATCCTGCCAGTCGGGCAGATCGAGCGGACCGGAGACGCTTTGGATCGGACTGGCCATTTCCTTAGCCTCAAAAGCTGCCAAGGGGGGCGAGCGGAAGCTAAACCGCGAGAGCGGCGGCTGGCCGGGTTTCGAAGTGGAGGCGCGCAGCGTCACGTACACCGTGACGCCGTTAAGCGGCGCGCTCGAATGATTCACCACCAGGTAGTGAATTTGCGGCTTCTTGTTCAACTCCAGGAAGCGGATGCCGGTCACTTCCACGAAGCGAGCCAGCGAATTAGACGGCCTGGCGACCGCAGTTTGCTCCGGTGCCGGTTCGGAAGCCGGCTTCGCCGGGGTGCTGGCCGAGATTCCAGGAATCACGCGATAAGTCGCGGCCAGGCCTGCCGTGAGGACGATCGCCAGCACGGCCAACCTCGTCGGCCAAGCGTAGCGATTCTGCGAGGCAGCGTGCTTTCGGGCCGGCCCGATCGGAACCAGGCCCGCCGCTTGCAGTGACATCAGCTCGCGCGGAAGCGCCGGGCCAGCCAGGGTCACTTTTGGATCGGCTGCGCCTGCCGCTGCGGCCGCAACCGCTCTTGTGGCGCATACTACGGGACGCATCAGGCGATCCGCGGCTTTGTGATAGGCGAGAAGGGGCGCCAAGGCCGGCGCCGCCGATCGACCCGGACGATTTGGGAGTTGAATCGCCGAAGGAACGCACGGCTCCGCTCCCAAGTGCGGATGCATTGGTACTGAATTTCCAGCCGGACGCGGACGAAATAGCTCCTGCGCTCGAATCGCGGCGGCCATCGCAGGGGGTTGCGGCTCCGCGAGCAAGAGCACGACCGGCGGCGCGGCCAACATTGGCCGAGCGGGAGTCACGTCGAGAATGATCGATAACCGCTCCGCTGCCAGGTCCACGTGAGGGCCGGGCGCAGCCGTACCGGCGATAATCCGCGGCGCGGCATATGGAACGCGTTCCCCGTGGAGACGCTCTGCTAGATCCGCCAAGCGGTCGGCGAAGGTTTCCGGCTCGGGCGGCGCCTGCGGAGTGATTCGTGGTGGAACCTTCCCGACAACCTCGGGTTGTAAGACGATTTCGGGATCGAGTGCGCGTTGCTCGACCTTAGGCGCGGCGGCAGCGGAAGGTTTATCGAATGTGGGGGATGGGGCGCCCGCCTGCGGCTCGCAAATCGGGCATTCCTTGACTCCCGGGGCGATTTCCTGTCCGCACTCCGGGCAGATCCAATGGAACATGCATCCAATTTACACGGAACTGGTTTAAATGCCCTTCAGCGACTCACCCTACCTACTCATAAGGGGCACCTTAGGCGGGTTGAGATTCAATCTCAGGACCCTAGACGCCAGTTTGGCGAGAGATCAGCTTAGCGAGAAGAAGGAACGCCGCGGGTGCCGGCGAGCGCCTGAGTAGGAGCCGAGAGAAACTCCAGGAACTTGCGCTTCGAGCCAACTTCCGCAATCGGCCGGTTGAGCAGACTGGATGCCAGCTCCTCGAATTGACGACCCAGTTTGGATTTGGGATCCACAAATTCGCCGGTGGTGGTCGCGCGATTGACCACCATGTAGTCATTGACAAAGCTGTGCATGACTGGCACGCCTAGAACGTCTTGCACCTGCTGCGGTGTCAGCGCTGATTGCTTGGAGACGCGGTTCAATACGACAGAGACGCGGCTATCCAGGTCCAAAGTTTTGAGGAAGGCCAGCTTTTCGCGGGTTAGATGCAGCGAAGGCACCTCAGGAGTGCACACCAGGAACACCTGCTGGGAATCGCGAATGATCTCCAGCGAATAACGTTCCAGGTTTCCGGACAGATCGACGCAGACGACGTCGTAGTTGCGCAGCCAGAACTGGTCCAGATCATGAACCTGCGCCGGATCCACTCGCACGTTCGGGTTCATGGGACCGGAGTGCAGCACATCCAGTTTGGCGACGGTTGTGACCAGTTGCGTCCAGAGGTTCTCGTCAAGCTCGTGCAAGTGCTCGATCGCCTCCATGATGGCGTGCTCATTTCGGATCTTTAGCAGGAATCGCAAGATGCCCGAGCTGAGATCGAGATCGGAAAGCAGAACCTTGGTGTTTCCCACGCGTGACAGCGCCGCGCTCAGATTGAGGGCCATCGTGGTCGCGCCGGAACCGGCCTTGGCCGGCAGGAAGGAATAAATCCGGCCTTTTGCCGTATAGACCGGCGGTTTCTGTTCTACCAGCGTCTTTACGTTCCTGAGCGATTCGACCAGGGCGCTGAGCTCAAACGGCTCGGCCACCAGTTCACGCACTCCGGAGCGCATGATTTCCCGCAGCGTCGCCGCGTCGCAGACCCGGTGATAGGCGACAAACTGGACGCCTTCCACCTCCTGCATCACGCGTTCGACCACTTTCCCGGCGGCGTCACCTCTTTCGAAGCTGATGAATATCGCATCCGGAGCGTGGGCGCGGAGTACGCGAATCAGTTCGCCTTCGTCTGGGTAGTTAGGCACAACCCGGCTGACCGAAACCTCATTTGCCAGTGCGCCGACTGCTTTCTCAAGTAATTGCGCCTGCCTGGCGTCTGGACCGATGATGATCGTCCTCAGCATCTAGAACTTGCCCTCAACCATGAGCGTACGAGAGTTCTCAGGAGTGGACAAATCGTTCTTCCCCCCAGTTTCTGCTAGAGATCTCCCTATATACCAAGAGATTTCGCTTAACCCGCCCTCGGGTGTTCCCCCTAGACGTCCACCTGTCTGCATGTGTTCATAATCGGTTGCCGGCTGGCTTTTAAGTAGGGCCCGACGCGAGCCGTGCACGTGGCGCACTGGGTCGGTTATTCTTGACATGAGCTATGGGCAGAATCCTGGGGCGCCTCGTCTGGGCCGCGATTTCTCTGGCAGCAGCACTGTCTCTGGGCGCGGTGGCACAAAGCCGGGGCGAGCCGGTAAACAGCACCTGGCTGGTGATCGCCTCCGTTTGCACCTATCTGGTGGGATATCGCTTCTATGCCAGCTTCGTCGCGGCGCGAGTTATGGCTCTCGACGACAAGCGTGCCACACCCGCCGAACGGCTGCGTGACGGGCATGATTTCGAGCCCACCAATAAGTGGATCGTCTTCGGCCACCATTTCGCGGCCATCGCCGGGCCGGGCCCGCTGGTCGGACCCACTTTGGCTGCGCAATTCGGCTATCTGCCGGGTTTTCTGTGGATCGTGATCGGAGCGACGCTGGGCGGAGCGGTGCAGGATTTCGTGATCCTGTTCGGTTCGCTGCGCCGGGACGGGAAATCGCTCGGCCAGATCGCCCGCGAGGAGATCGGCAAAGTGGGTGGCTTCACCGCGCTGGTCACTGTGCTGCTGATCATGATCATTCTGCTGGCCGTGATCGCGCTGGTAGTGGTCAACGCGCTCAAAGGCAGCCCGTGGGGTACGTTTACCATCGCCGCCACCATGCCCATCGCGGTGTTCATGGGATTGTATCTGCGGTTCTGGCGCCCGGGAAAAGTGGTGGAAACGTCGCTCATCGGATTCGTGCTGGTGATGGCGAGCGTCTTTGCCGGCCAGGCGGTAGCGCAATCTCCGGTGCTGGCTCCCTGGTTTACGTACTCAGGTGTGGCCTTGGCCGCCGGGCTGATTGTATATGGTTTCTTCTCCAGCGCCCTTCCTGTGTGGCTGCTGCTGGCTCCGCGCGGCTACCTGAGCACATTCGTGAAACTTGGAGTAGTGGTGCTTCTGGCGGTTGGGATTCTATTCCTGCGTCCCGAGCTCAAGCTACCGGCCTTCACGCGCTTTGTCGACGGCACAGGACCTATTTTCGCCGGCAAGATCTTTCCGTTCTGCTTTATCACCATCGCTTGTGGAGCGGTTTCCGGATTCCACTCTCTGATCTCCTCCGGTACGACGCCCAAGCTGCTGGCGCGAGAACGACACGCCTTGGCGGTGGGATACGGATCGATGCTCCTTGAGAGTTTCGTGGCCGTCATGGCGCTGATCGCCGCCGCGTCGCTCCAGCCTGGCGTATTCTTCGCAGTGAACTCTCCGGCGGGCATCGTGGGAGCGACCCCCGATGCAGCGGCCGCCACCATCAGCGGTTGGGGATTCCCTGTGACCGCTGCCGAAATGCAGACCCTGGCGCGAGACACCGGCGAGCAAACATTGTTCTACCGCACTGGCGGCGCGCCCTCGCTCGCGCTGGGCATGGCGCAGATCTTCGGCTCGACCGGCGGTGGCCGCGCGCTGCTGGCTTTCTGGTATCACTTCGCCATCATGTTCGAGGCGCTGTTTATCCTGACCACGCTCGATTCGGGCACCCGGGTGGGGCGATTCATGTTGCAGGACATATTGGGACAAGTGTGGCCAAAGTGGGGCCAAACCAGTTGGAAGCCGGGCATGCTGGCAACCAGTGGGGTGATCGTGGCTGCCTGGGGCTACTTTCTCTACCAGGGCGTGATCGATCCGCTGGGCGGCATCAACACGCTGTGGCCGCTATTCGGCATTGCGAATCAGTTGCTGGCTGCCGTGGCTTTGTGCGTGGGGACGACGCTTCTGGTTAAGATGCACGGCGCGCGCTACATGTGGGTGACCTGCATCCCTCTGGTGTGGTTAGTGGTGGTCTGTTTCGTGGCCGGATGGCAGAAAATTCTCTCTCCGATCCCTGCGCTCGGGTTTCTTGCGCAGGCCGATCAGCTTGCAGCCGGTCCGCAGACCTCCACCACCGCGGCGCTGATCTTCAATGCGCGACTGGATGCGGCGGTGACCGGCATTTTCCTGATATTAGTAGCGACGATCCTCATTGACTCGGTCCGCGTGTGGATCGGAATCCTGGGCGGTAAGCGGGAAGCGAAGAACACGGAAACGCCGTTTGTTCCAACGCGGCTCGCGGAGGAATTATGAGCCGGGTCTGGAAAGAATTCGTGCGGATCGTCGCTGGCGTCATAGCCGAGCTATCCGATCAGAAGGCTTACGAGCGGCACTTGGCGGCGCATGGCGCGGTCCACTCTCCTGATCAGTGGCGGCGTTTCCAGGATGAGCAATGGGCCGCCAAATCCCGCCGCGCCCGCTGCTGCTGAGCGTTACTCCGTTCGAGCGACGGTTGCGAATTGCACGTTTACTCCCCGGCAATCCAGGGCAAATCGGCCTCTTTCCTCACCTTTACTTACATCGACCACGGCAATCTCATTTTTGTCACCCAGACAGAACAGATAGAGATCCGCATCGACCTGCTCGACATCGTGCAACCATCGGCTTCCGGCAGCCCACAGCTCAGAAGCGCCGCCCCCGGGTTCGACTCGCATCAAGCGCCCGCCGCAGCTATCCGCAAAGTAAATGTCCCGTCCGTTCTGCGCGAGACGAACGCCATGGCAACCAACCTGACCACGGGCCAGCAGTGAATACCGCCCGTTCTGATCGACGTGGCCGATGTCTCCCTGGAACAAGGTAGACACGTAGCATCCTCCTCGGCCATCCGGATACGCGCAGTTGAGATGGCCTAACTGGATGTCGTTATGAATGTAATGATCCACCACCGACATGGAGGGAGTGAGGTCATAATTGAACCCGTAGATATCGGCCGGCAAGCGCCAACGCCGGATGACTTTCCGGCTTCGGAGATCCACCCACAGGACCGCGTCAGCGCTGGAGCTGGAAACGATACAGACGTCGTCGGTGACTGGAAATACGGTGTGGAGCCCATTGAACCACGGATCGTCGATTCGCCATGGGCTGCCTGGGCGCAAGTCGATGTTTCCAACCGGTTCATCGATAGTTGGAAGTACGGCAAGGAAATTCTCAAAACACAACACCAGGCGGCGCCCGACCAGGCCGGCATGTTGGATCTTGAAGTGACTGTCGATAAAACGGCGGGCAACCACGTTTGCCCCGCGCTTGTCGACAGCCACTTCCAGTACGGTTAGTCCGCCGCTGTAGAGGTGGCTTTGGGACGGCGGCAATTTTTCAAACGGTGGGAGGTTCCGAAGGCGATTCGGGTCGGCGCCGCGTTGCGCTATGAAGTCCCGGGAACATCTTGTCCAGTCCCAGCTCCTGCTGGTGTGCGTCAGCAAGACTTGAAAGCGCCGGGTTTTGCCGTTGCCAAGACCACCGACGTAACTTGCTTCTCGCGATCCGTCGGATGTTTCGCAAGGGACCCTCGGGATGCGGAGCGGTTCGACCTCAACCAAATCTGGAATGCGAGTTGCTCCGGTCCGGAAAGTACGTAGGGACCGGATGACGATTCGCGACGGGGAGCCGCCTTCCGCTGTGTTCCGCACAACCAACCAGCCACAGACGTTACGATCCTGATGCTCGATGACGACGTTGAAGACGGTATCGCCGTCCTCCGGGGTGCGATCGCTTTCAACGCTCAGGTAGGTGCTATGATCCTCGGCCACATAGCCGATCCCAACACGGCCTTTTGTGACCTCCGCTTCCACCCTTACGCACAAAAGTTCTTTCCCCGCGCGACGACAGGCTTCCAGACATAAGGGGAACGTGACCGCATAAGCCCACTGATCCCCAGGAGTGGTGATCTCCATAGGGGCGCAGCCGATCACCACGCTCTGATTGTGGATGACCCCTTCCGGAAGCGCGAATGCGCCCGGCGACAATTCCTCTTGCAGATCTAGACCGCCTAGCAGACTCGTAGATCCGCTCACTGGATTCGAATCTTAGAGGCTAAGCAGTGTGGATTTGATGCAGCGTCAATACGAATTTGCATCGCTGAGTATCGCTCTTTCTTTTTAACACATAAATTCGTGCGAACACTCGCTGATTTGCCGAATGGCAAACGCGAACAGCACCGCGGCCGAACAGGACATGTTTAGGCATTGCTAGAATGGATCAAACTGCCTTGGCGACCCTAACTCGTTGGCTGTTCTCGCATATCCCGCTGCGCCGTTGGGCGCCTCGCGCGGCCGTGTCCGCACTGTTGGTGCTGGGATTGATCCCCATCCGCGGCCAGCGGAACATTACCGGCGAAATCGAGATCCGTCAGGCGCTGGAGCGGCTGAGCACGCTGGGAAGCGTCATGATGATCGCCGCGCATCCCGATGACGAGCGCGAAACCGTCCTGGCATATCTTGCGCTCGGCAGGCACGTGCGGACCGCCTACCTGTCGCTCACTCGCGGCGAAGGCGGTCAGAATCTTATCGGTCCGGAACAGGGCGACGAACTCGGGATCATCCGCAGTCAGGAGCTGCTCGCTTCCCGGCGGATCGATGGCGCCGAGCAGTATTTCACCCGCGCTATCGATTTCGGCTTCTCCAAGACAGCGGACGAAACTCTCCAGAAATGGGATCGCAATAAGATCCTGGGCGACGTGGTGTACAACATTCGCCGCTTCCGTCCGGACGTGGTGATTCTGGTATTTTCCGGCACGCCCCGCGACGGGCACGGACATCATCAGGCATCGGCGATTCTCGGTAAGGAAGCCTTTTCGCTGGCGGGCGATCCAACTAAGTTCCCCGAGCAACTGGCTTACGTCCAGCCCTGGACGCCCAAGCGTCTGATGATGAATTCCGGCGGGCCAGGCGGTGCCCAGAATAAGGGCAAAGGCGGCAAGAACAAGGCCGATAATCCGCCCCCTGCGGACCTGCTGAACATCGATGTGGGTGTCTATTCACCTGAGCTGGGCGCTTCTTTCGGTGAAATCGGCGGAGCCAGCCGCAGCGCGAATCGCACTCAGGGAACCGGCGCGCCCGAAACCAAGGGTTCGCAGCTGGTTTCCATGGAAACGGTGGCCGGCGACAAGGCCACCAAAGATCTTTTCGAGAATTTCGACATCACTTGGAACCGCCTGCCGGGCGGCGCTCCAGTCGGCCAATTCCTGACCCAGGCACTCGCCTCCTTCGTGCCGGCGCATCCGGAGGCGCTGCTGCCCGAACTGATCCAGGCGCGTCCCTTGATCGCCGGAATCGTAGCCTCGACCAAAGATCCGATGGCTGAACGGAAACTGAAAGAACTGGATGAGACCATCGCGTTGTGCGCGGGCATATCGCTCGAGGCTCAATCCGACAAGGCCGCCGTGAGTCCTGGGGCGACACTTCGCGTGAACTTCACCGCGATCCAGCGTTTGCCGGGACGGGTGGCGCTTACGGGAATCCGTGTTACCGGTATGGAAGGCGCTCCCACCGTGAACCTGGCTCCCACCGTTCTCGTAAACAATCAGCCCAGCCGTTATAACGCGAGCTTCACCGTTCCACAGGACCAGCCTTACACACAGCCGTATTGGCTGGAGCAGCCCAAGGATGGAGCGGCCTATTCGGTCCCTAATCCGCGCGAAATCGGACTGCCCGAAAACGAGCCGGTTCTTACCGCGCATTTTCGCCTACAAGTGGCAGGCACGGAGCTCGAGCTGGCGCGCCCGGTTCAATATCGCTATGTGGATCGCGTCTACGGCGAACAAGTTCGTCCGTTCACGGTGCTTCCTCCGGTAGCGGTGAGCCTGCCAGAGCACGCTATCGTCTTCGGCGACGCCAAGCCGCGCATGATTGAGGTCGCGGTGCGGTCAAACGGTGGCAAAGTCGCAGGCGACCTTCGCTTGGACGTGCCCGCCGGCTGGAGCGCCGAGCCGCCTTCGCGTCATTTCGATCTGTCTGCAACCGAGGAGCAGACCAACGTTTTTTTCACCCTGGTTCCACCCTCAGGCGATTCCCGGAGTAAGATTCGTGCCGTGGCACAAGTGGGCACGCAGAGTATTTCGACCGGGACTGAGGTGATCCAGTATCCGCACATCATCACGCAGACGCTGCTGCCGCCGGCGGAAGCGACGCTGGTGCGCGCCGATATTCGCATCCTTTCGAAAAACGTCGGCTATGTGATGGGAGCCGGTGACGATGTGCCGCAGGCGATCCGGCAGCTCGGCTGCGAAGTGACTCTGTTGACAGAGGCTGATCTGGCGTATGGCGATCTTTCGCGCTTCGACGCGATTGTCACCGGCGTGCGGGCGTTCAACACACGGCCGGATCTGCGCGCGAATTATCAGAGGCTGTTCGACTACGCGAGTAACGGCGGAACGCTGATTGTTCAGTACAATGTCCCGGGAGGCGCACCTACTGGTATAAATGTCGCGCTTCCAGCAGCGTCCGCGCAAGGAGCGCCAACTCCACCCGCTCCCGTACCCGCAAATACACCTCCACCCGATGACGGATCGCTGGCGCACATTGGCCCCTATCCGATCCGGATCAGCCGCAACGACCGGGTCACGATCGAAGAAGCTCCCATCGTCTTTCCTAATCCCGATCTTCATTTGCTGCACACGCCGAATCAGATCACCAGCGCCGATTTCGAGGGATGGGTTCAGGAACGCGGGTTATATTTCGCCGACCAGTGGGATCCAAAATACGTGAGCGTGCTCGAATCGCACGATCCAGGCGAAATGCCTCTTCCCGGCGGCATGTTGTACGCGCCGATCGGCAAGGGCGTGTATATCTTCTCCGCCTACGACTGGTTCCGCGAGCTGCCGGCAGGAGTTCCCGGCGCTTATCGCATGTTCGCTAACATGCTGAGCGCGGCCAAAGCCCAGTGACCGAGCCTCAACGCACCGTACTTGACGAACCTCCGCCGTTTCTCGGGTCCTGGAAACGCATCTACGTTCTGGTCGTAATCTATCTGGCCTGCGTCATCGGCGTGTTCTACTGGTTCACGAAATCGTTCGCGCCGCAGTTCCCGCCATGAGGACCCTCGACTGGGTCGTAATGTTCGGCTGGCTGGCGTTCCTGGTGTCGTACGGCCTGTGGCGCGGCCGCGGCTCCAGCAGCACCCAGGAATTCATGCTGGCTGGGAAAACAATGCCCTGGTATGCCATGGGCCTCTCCATTATGGCGACCCAGGCCAGCGCCATCACCTTCATCTCGACCACAGCACAGGCCTACGTGGACGGCATGCGATTCGTGCAGTTCTATTTCGGGCTGCCGCTGGCCATGGTGATCCTTTCGGCGACCGCCGTGCCGATTTTTCACCGCGCTAAAGTGTACACCGCCTATGAGTATCTGGAACACCGCTTCGACGCGAAGACGCGACTGCTGGTGACCATCATCTTTCTGATCTCGCGCGGCCTGGGCGCGGGACTCGCACTATCCGCTCCGGCCATCGTCCTGTCGGTGATTCTCGGCTGGCCGTTTCAAACCACCATCCTCATCATGGGCGGGTTAGTCGTGCTCTACACCACCCTGGGCGGGATCAAGGCGGTCACCTGGGCCGACGTGCAGCAGATGACGGTAATCCTGCTGGCGCTGATAATGGCGTTCGCCGTCGCGATCTCCATGCTCCCGTCCGATGTGTCGTTTGGCGATGCGGTCAGGCTGGCGGGCGCCGCCGGTAAACTCAACGCGGTCACGACCACCTTTGACTGGAACGATCGCTACAACATCTGGAGCGGGCTGATCGGCGGAATGTTTCTGGCGCTGGCCTATTTCGGAACCGATCAAAGCCAGGTGCAGCGGTACTTGACCGGAAAATCCATCGGCCAAAGCCGCCTGGGACTCCTGCTGAACGCCATGGCGAAAGTGCCGATGCAGTTTTTCATCCTGTTCATCGGCGCGATGGTGTTTGTGGTATTTCTGTTCGTGCGGCCGCCCATGGTGTTTCAACCGGTGGCGATGGAGCAGGTCCAGGCATCGCCCCAATATGCCGCGATCGAGAGCCGCTACGAGCAGGCTTTTGACCAGCGCCAGGCCGCGGCGCGCAGGATCATGGCCTCCGAAGCCGGCGCCCTTCAGGAGTTTCGTGCGGCCCAAACGAATCTGGACGCCGCGCGCGCCGATGCGCTCAAGCTCGCCGACGTGTCGGATACGAACTACATCTTTCTGTCCTTCGTGACGCATTACCTTCCCGTCGGCATCGTGGGCCTGGTGATCGCGGTGATCTTCACTGCTGCAATGTCGGCGATTTCCGGCGAAATTAATTCGCTGGCTACTGTCACGGTTATCGACATCTACAAACGCCACATCGTGAAGGACAGCTCCGATACCCACTATCTCGGCGCCTCCCGCGTGGCGACGCTGTTTTGGGGTATTTACGCGATGGTCTTCGCCAGCACCGCCAAGGGATTTGGGGCGCTGATCGAGGCCGTCAACCAGGTCGGGTCGTTGTTCTATGGCGGGATGCTGGGTGTATTCGTACTGGCGTTTTTCGTGAAGCGCTGTACGGCCACCGGAGCGTTCATAGGGGTCCTGGCCGGCGAGGCCGCCATCTTCACGACCGCTCAGTTTACCAGCGCGTTTCTCTGGTATAACGTGGTCGGCTGTGTGGTGGTGGTCGCCGTCGGATGGCTGGTTTCAGTGGCTTATAGCGGAGCCAAGACCGCGTTAAGCGAGCCCTGACGGTAGCCTTCCAGGTCCAGCGTGACGTAGTGGAAACCGAGCGGCTTGAAAATCGCCGTGAAGGCTCGGGCCATCTCGGGCGCTAGGGCGCGCTCCAGCTCGTCCGGCGCGATCTCGATTCGCACCAGGTCGCCGTGAAACCGGACGCGGAACTGGCGAAAGCCCAGCGCCTTGATGGCTTCTTCGCCGCGCTCGACGGTCTTCACGTTCTCAATAGTCACCGGAGTTCCATACGGAATGCGCGAACTCAGGCACGCCGACGCGGGCCGGTCCCACGTCTTCAGTCCCGCCCGGTGCGACAACTCACGGATCTCAGATTTGGTCAGCCCGGCTTCCACCAGCGGCGCCTTGACCTGATGAATCTTTGCGGCGCTCTGGCCGGGCCGATAATCGCCCAGATCGTCCACATTGACGCCGTAAATCACGTGCGCAATTCCCCGCTCGCGAGCCACCTCTTCGAGCCGCGCGAATAATTCGTCTTTGCAGTGGAAACAGCGGTCCGGCCCGTTCTTGACGTAATCCGGATTGTCGAATTCACGCGTTTCGATATATTCGTGCCGGAACCCCGACTCCCGCGCAAACTCCTCGGCATCTCGTTTATGCGATTCGGGGAAGGATGCGGAATCGGCAGTAATTGCCACAGATTGGCTGCCCAAAGCCTGGTGTGCAGCCCAAGCGAGATATGCCGAATCGGCGCCGCCCGAATAGGCTACGATCACGCTGCCCAGGTCGCGCAGTGAGTCAAAAAGCGCGTCCTGCTTAACCTCTGAGGCCGCCACCGGGATCATACTTTGAGTATAGCGAGTAGTGGTCGGGCGCCATCGCGATGCGCCGCAGCTCGTTGCGGTCCAGCCAGATCACAGAACAGCGCTCGCATGTGTCGATGTTGACGTTCCCAGGGCCGCCGTAAGGGTGTCCCATCATAGTCCGGTCGCACAGGGGACACGTGAAATGGCGGTCTGCGTCGGCGTTGTCGCGGGGCTCGATGTTCGCTCCCGTCGAACCCCACACCGCGCGCAGGTATTCCACCAGCGGCAGGAATTTAGCGATGGAAACGAGCACGCCGCCGCACTTCGTGCAATACAGCACGGACCGGTTCTCGATGGTCCCGTCCGAGAGCATCGATTGGCAGGCTGGACAGACCTTTGTGGTCTCGGCAGCGACCGGAACGCCGTCCTCGTTTACCGGATGTGACACCGGCGGCGGCGTTTCATTTTGCGGGTCGTCCATAAACCCGGCTTATTGGAGCGGCAAATCGCTCTGCCCATTGCCTCCGTTTTCCGGAGCGTCCGGAATCAGGCTCGCTGCGGCCACTTGATCGCCTCCCTCGACGTTTACCAGACGGACGCCTTGCGTCGAACGGCCGGCCTGCCGGATCTCGCTCGAATCGATGCGGATGATCTGGCCCTGCTTGGTGATGATCATCAGCTCTGAATCTTCCTTGACGGAAAGTATCCCGACCACCTTGCCGATTCTTGCAGTAGTCTTCATGTTGATGACGCCCTTGCGCCCGCGAGCCGTAAGCCTGTAATCCACAAGAGGGGTTCGCTTGCCGTATCCGTTCTCGGAAATCGAGAGAATCAAGCCTTCCTTGCCGACCACTTCCGCGCCGACGAGATAGTCACCCTCTTCAAGGTCCATACCTCGAACGCCCCGCGCGGGACGTCCCATGGGACGGACGTCTTCTTCGTTAAAGCGGCAGGCCATGCCCTCGTGCGATCCGAGGAAGATGTAATCGTTCCCATTCGTCAGCCGCGCCGCCAGCAATTCGTCGCCCTCATCCAGCCCCAAGGCGATAATGCCCCGTGCCATGGGATTGTCGAACTCGGTCAGCTCGCACTTCTTGATGACGCCCTGCTTGGTAACCATCACGATGTACTTCCCAGGCACGAACTCCTTCACCGGCAGGAACGCGGTGACCACTTCTTCCGGCTGCAAATTCATCAGGCCCGAAGCGTGTTTGCCCTTGCCCGTGGTCCCCGCATCCGGGATGTTGTAAATCTTCAGCCAGAACACGCGCCCTTTGTTGGTGAAAATCAGCAGATAGGCGTGCGTGGAGGCGATAATCAGGTGCTCCACCACGTCCTCGGCGCGTGTCCCCATGCCGATGCGCCCCTTGCCGCCGCGCGTTTGGCGCCGGTAGGTATCGACGGCCGTGCGCTTGAGGTAGCCGCCGCGTGAAACCGTAACCGCAACATCCTCTACCTGGACCAGGTCTTCGAGCGTAATCTCGCCGGTATCTTCGACGATCTGAGTCTTGCGATCGTCGCCGTATTGTTTCTGGATCTCCTTCAGCTCGTCCACTACCACTCCGCGCAGAACTTTTTCGGAGCCCAGGATTTCCAGGTACTCGGCAATCCGCTTCTGGATATCGGCCAACTCGTCGAGAATCTTCTGCTGCTCCATGCCGGTCAGGCGCTGGAGTTGCAGCTCGATGATGGCTTGCGCCTGGCGCTCGGTAAAGCGCGGCCCTCGCGGGTCGGCGTCCACGAGCTTGGCGTATTCTTTCTCCTCGGCGGGCGTGATGAACGCCATCAGCGCCTCACGAGCTTCCTTGGGATTCTTTGCAGCGCGAATCAGCGCGATCACTTGATCCAGATTGGTCAAGGCTCGCTGGAAGCCGAGCAAAATGTGCTCGCGCTCGCGCGCCTTGCGCATCAAGTAATCGGTCCGCCGGCGTACGACGTCGAGACGATGATCGATGAAGCGCCTCAGCGCGTCCAGCAACCCCATCTCGCGCGGCTGGCCATTCACAATTGCCAGCAGGATCACACCGAAGGTGATCTGCATCTGCGTGAGCTTGTAAAGATTGTTCAGGACAACTTCGGCTTGCTCGCCTCGCTTCAGTTCGAAGACGATGCGCATACCATCGCGGTCGCTCTCGTCGCGGATCTCCGAGATTCCTTCGAGCCGCTTTTCGTTTACGAGTCCCGCCGCGTTTTCAATCAGGCGGGCTTTGTTGACCTGGTAGGGAAGCTCCTGGACGATGATGGCCTGGCGGTCTTTACCCATGTCCTCGGTCTTCGCCACTGCGCGCAGTTTGATGGTTCCGCGGCCGTTTGCGAAGTAGTCGTGAATACCCTGCCGGCCCAGGATGATGCCGCCCGTGGGGAAATCGGGACCCGTCACCATCTCGGCGATCTTGGGAAGGCCGATGCCCGGATTCTGCACCAGCGCGATGCAGGCGTTGACGATCTCGGTGATATTGTGCGGCGGAATCTTGCTGGCCATTCCCACCGCGATGCCTTCACTGCCGTTGATCAGCAGGTTCGGAACGCGGGCAGGCAACACTTCCGGTTCAATCTCCTGCTCGTCGTAATTGGGTTTGAAGTCTACGGTTTCTTTATCGATGTCCTCGAGAAGTTCCGCCGCGATGCGGGCCAGCCGCGCTTCGGTATACCGCATGGCTGCGGGCGGATCGCCGTCCACAGACCCGTAATTTCCCTGCCCGTCGATCAACGGATAGCGCATCGAAAAGGGCTGCGCCATGCGGACCAAGGCGTCGTAAATCGCCGAATCGCCGTGAGGGTGGAGCTTACCCATGACGTCTCCAACCACTCGGGCGGACTTTTTGGTCGGGCGGTTAAAATGCAGCCCCATCTCGTGCATCATGTACAGAATCCGGCGATGCACGGGCTTCAGGCCGTCGCGGACGTCCGGCAGGGCGCGCCCTACGATCACGCTCATGGCGTAATCGAGGTACGAACGCTTCATCTCATCTTCGATGTTGATGGGGATCAGGTTCTTCGCCCCACCATCGCCGCCTAGCGGCATCTGTCCGCCCGGAGGCGGAGTGGTCGGGTCCTGTGGATCTGCCAAGTTGAAACTCCTAAATGGACTGTCCGCGAGTGCGGCTGTGTAACTATTATTTTACCAGTTCCCAGCACGGCGCCTGTGGTAGAGTCTGTTAACGGTGAGCCGGGTTCTCTTCCCCGTAACGATCTTCCTAAGCGCCTTTCTGTTGTTCCAGGTACAGCCCATCATGGGCCGGTTTATCCTGCCCTGGTTCGGAGGCACGCCAGCGGTGTGGAGCGTCTGCCTTCTCTTCTTCCAAGCCGCGCTGCTGGCCGGATACGCGTACGCCCACTTGCTCCGAAACGCACGTTGGATTCACCTTGCGTTCCTGGCCGTTTCCCTGGCGTTTCTTCCTGTAGTGCCCCTCCGGCCGGCGATTACCGAAAACCCGTCGACGCGGATTCTGCTGCTGCTGACAGTGACCGTCGGCGTCCCATATTTCTTGCTTTCGGCTACGGCTCCTCTATTGCAGAAATGGTCCTCATCGGAACGATCGCCATGGCGCCTTTATGCACTGTCGAATTTCGGATCGTTCTTGGCCCTGCTGAGCTATCCCTTTCTGGTGGAACCGTATGTGCACCTGCGAACGCAGGCCTGGGTCTGGTCAGGGCTCTATGTCGTGTTCACGCTGCTCTGCGGAACCGTGGCGTGGTCAGTAGGACAGGCGATCTCGCCGCCTGTCTCGGAAGAGGATTCCACCCGTCCTACACTCTGGACGATCCTGTTCTGGCTGGGACTCGCCGCCGCCGGTTCGACCCTGCTACTTGCGACCACCAACATCATCACCCAGGACGTCGCCGTCAGCCCGTTCCTATGGATCGCGCCGTTGTCGATTTACCTGCTCACGTTCGTGCTGGCGTTCGAAAGCGACCGTTGGTATCCACGTCTGCCTTTCGCGATCGCCGCCGGTGTTCTCGCTGCCGTGGCGTGCGCCGTTGTAAACGCCGGCATAGGGTTAGCGTTGTGGATCCAACTGGGCGCGTATTCGGCGGCGCTCTTTGCGCTCTGCATGGTCTGCCATGGCGAACTTCGCTACGCCCGGCCCGAGCCGCGATACCTCACCGTCTTCTACCTGACCATCGCCGCCGGCGGAGTTCTGGGCGGCGTATTCGTCGCGCTGATCGCACCGCGCTTGTTCACCGAGTTCAACGAATATCCCATCGGACTTGCGGCTGCCTGTCTGCTGGGCCTTGCGGGTTGGCTCCGATCCGGCGCATGGGCTTTGTGGACCAAAAGCAACTTCGCGGTCCGAATCCCGCTCATGGCGCTGCTGCTCGGCGGCTTGAGCGCGATAGCCACGGTGAGCCTGACCGGCACACGCCACGCGGTCGCGAGCTGGCGCAATTTCTACGGCATTCTGCGTGTGACCGATCTCCCCGGTGATCCCAGGGGCGCCATGCGCGAGTTGACGCATGGTCGCATCAAACATGGGTCGCAGTATCTGGAACAGGCCTGGCGCGACCGGCCGACTTCGTACTACGGTCCGCACAGCGGCGTGGCAATGGCCCTGAACGCGCTCCCTGAGGGTCCCAGACGCATCGCCGTGGTCGGGCTTGGGACCGGAACCATGGCCGCCTGGGGACGTCCCGGCGACCTTATTCGCTTCTACGAAATCAATCCGCTGGTGAAAACTATCGCGACCACCTGGTTCTCGTTCCTGCCGGATTCGAAAGCCAAGACCGACGTTGTGCTCGGCGATGCGCGCATCCAGATGGAGCGTGACGTGGCGGTATTCGATCTCCTGGCCGTGGATGCGTTTTCAAGCGACGCAATCCCGATGCACCTGCTGACCGCCGAGGCTGCGGAAATTTACCAGAAACACCTCACTCCGGGCGGACTGCTGCTGTTCCACATCTCGAATCGTTCGCTCAATCTGGAGCCTGTGACCCGTGGCCTCGCCCAGCACCTCAACTGGAACGCCGTCCAGGTTCTGGCCGAGGACAGCCCCTCAACCGGCGAAGATAGCTCGCGCTGGGTGATCCTCACCGGGAATCTGGAGCTATTGCAGAAGATCGCTCAAGCCGCGCCGCATATTGGCTGGACCGAGCCCGCTCGCAAGCCGATTCTGTGGACGGACGATTTCGCGAGCCTATGGCACGTGCTGAAGTTTCCCTAGCTGCCCGCCCGATTTCTGGTGTAGAATCAAAGTGAACTCTAGTACGTGGCAGCAGGTGTGATGTCGCAGTCTGAAGTTTTCGAGTCCTCAAAAGGCCCCCGCACTTCCGGTCTGCTGGCTCGCCTTGGCGATCTGTGGTGCCGGCGCATGCACAGCAGCCCGATGTGGCCCATCCATGGCCGATACCAATGCCGCAAGTGCCACCGTTATCACGATGTCGCGTGGGAAGACCGGCCCGGATCCGAAGGTCCAAAGGATCCCACCCTGCGAGCTTCCCGCTAAGCCTTATTTCAGCTTTATTTTGAGCTCAGCCGAGTAGAGCATCGTCCGGTCGTTGTCCTGCGCGGCCCATTTCATCAGCGTATCTACGCTCGGTTGAACCCGCGCGTGGAACACTTCACGGCCGTTGGCCGCGACGATCACCGGCTGGTTGAAATCGAACTTTTCCGGAGACAGCAGCAGCGTGAAGGCGGTCACCCCCTTGGTCGTCGCCTGAACCGTGTTCCCGGACCGAGCCAGATCTGCTCGCCCGGGCGCCTTCGGCCTGCCGAACTCATCGGATCTACTAAAGAGGGGGTCCGTGCCGAGCGAATCCGTGAAGATGTTGATGTCTGGCAATTGTTTGGCCTCGCCCGGCGCCGCGCCAAGCGTATCGATCACCAGCCAGTGAGCACGATTGTGCGTGCTATCGGCGGCTTCCCAGGTCAGCTTGTCCGGATACGGGTCGCGGGGATGATCCGTCACGAATTTCTCGAATACGTCCTTCATCTGCGGCCACCAGGCGGTGTTGTGCTCGCCGTCAGGCTGCGGATGGTACTCGATCCGGACTCCGTTATTCATCAGGTGCAGCGTGTACGGCTCGACGATCGAAATCGGGTACAGCCGGTCCTTCCCGCCATTGATGACGAACATCGGCTTGTCCCGCAAATTATTCGGAAAATTCCGGCCGTCGTCGACCTCACCGTTCGCGAGCACCATGATGTAGCCGTTCAAAGGGAGAAAACTCGCATACGGTGTGGTATCCCGCATGGCGACGTAGTACGCGCCGGTGCCGCCGTCGGAGACGCCCGCTACCACCACTCGGTTCTCATCAACGTTGTAGCGGCGCTTGAGGGCGTCGACGATCATGTGCAGGTTCAGCACCTGATCATCGCTCCACCAGGGCGCGTCGTTCCAGGCGTACGGGATCACGTAAATCTGCTCGGCGCCGGCCAAAGCCCCGATCTGGCCGTTGCCGCGAGGCTTATTATCGGTGCGCCCGCCCACGCCTCCGTGGAGCTGAAACCGGACTTGATAACGCGTCGCCGGATCGTATCCCGCCGGAATCGTGACGGCGTAGAAATGCTCGATGCCATTCACGCGATTGCTCAACTGCACCACGCCGTCTTTCTGCGCAGCATACGTCCGCCCTTGCTTCAATCGCCGCAGCGCTTCATCCACGCTGACGCCGGTCTTTAGAATCTCCTCGGCAGCTCGCGCGGCCGCGGCCGGAGAATCGGCTGCCCAAAACTTCTGGAACGACGAGTCGATCCGGCTCTGGGCCCGAACCGCCGGTACAGCAAGGAGCGCGCTCAAAGCTGCGAAACCCGCAAATCGGATCATCGGGACATCCCCACGGACTGCCCGCCCACTGCCTCTTTGAATTGGGCCGTATCCGTGTAGCTCTGCCACATGACGATCTTGCCCTGCTTGAATCGAAACACGTGCACGAACTCTGCGTTAATCACGGTTCCGGTCGCTTTGAATGTTCCGCGATACCGGCCGCGTGCGATCACTACTTCACCGGCACCCAGAATTTCTTCCGGAATTACGGAGAACCCATCCCAGTCAGTCTCAAGCGATGTGAAAATCCGGTCCCGGATCGCATCCGGCCCGACATACGGGTTCCCGGTAGCGTAAATGAAATTCTCAGCGGCGTACATTTCCACCTGCGGGTCTAACAATTCCAGCGCCGAAGAGATATCTTTTCGCGCGTACGCTTGATAGAAACGTTCTACGATGTTGCGATAGTCGTTTACCATAACACCCGCTCCAGAGATTCGCAGAAGAAGTATTCACCCCACATTACCGATTCGTCCACGCCCAAGCTCTTGTTGACGTGATACATCCCCCCCTTGAGGATTCCTTCCCACTTGGGATCGGACTTGCCCAGGTGCCTTTCGCACAGCGAACGCAAAATGTGAACCGCGGTGGACCAGTACAGGTGCCCTTTGAGCGAATCGGGGACCAGGCGGCACAGACGCAGCAGTCCCGCGGCGCAGATTGCTGCCGACGACGTATCCGGCAGCATGCGATTTTCAGCAGGCGCGTTGAAATCCCACGGTGGAATGCCGTCGCCGGGCGAGTGCGTGATATAGAAATCCGCGCAGGCTTCCGCGGTGTCCAGGAAATGCGGATCGCGGCTGTACTCGTAGCAGGTGGTGAAGCCGTACATCGCCCAGGTGAGCCCGCGCGACCAGCACGAGTCGCCGCGGAAACCCTGGTGCGTGGTCTGGCGCAGAAATTCGCCGGTGTCGGTATCGAAAATCCCTTCCTGCGCGGTGGAGCCGTCGCCGCGGACCAGCACGCGTCGCGTTGTATGGGAATGGCGCATCGCGATATCGCGCAGACGCCGGTCCCCGGTTTCCCTGGCGGCGAAGAAAATGATCCCGACATTCATCATGATGTCGATGAACAGCGAATTGTCCCCGACGAACGAGCGCAGATACTGCCCTTTTTCCTTGAACCGCTGGGCCAGCGTCTTGCCCGCCTCGATCAGCACATCCCGATGCGCGGGGTCGCCGGTGATCCGCCACCAGCGGTAATAAGTCGACAAAAACAGGAATCCAAGATCGTGGACGTCGTGATCGTTCTTGCGAGGTTCGAGCGGTGTGGTGTAGCGAATGGCGTGGTCCAGCCAATACTTGGCGTCATTGGAATTCGGCTGCGAATGCTTGTGGAAGATCCACATCATGCCGGGCAGGAACCCATCGCCCCAGTGAGTCCAGGCGGGGCCTTCATGCACCCACTTGCCATTCTGCGTATGCAGAGGATAGAAACTGGGTTGCTTTTCGACGAGTTTACGCACCTGCTTTTGCGCAAAGGAGTAGGCCTGCTCGAACAGATCGCCTGTGTCGCTGGAAAGATGAATCACGGTTCCGTTCTCCAGAACATGAGGATACCGCTTAACCGCGGCCCGGCTTGGCGCGAGATCACGAGTTCCCCGCCGGGCTGCGCCCGCGTAATGACTCGCGTCACCACAGCCGCCTGGTCAAAGCTCAACTTCACACGGGCATGCCCGCTAGGCCAGTCAAGGTCCTGGAACTCGATCTGGAGTGCGAAATAGCTGGAATACCTGTCCAGCCGGACAATCCGGCCGCGCGCGATGCTGCCCTTGGGCGCGAGCAATTCCCGGCGGCTCCTCAGATCCGCTCGAAGGATTCCGCGGACGGGGTCTCCCACCGCCGCCTGCATCAGATCCAGCTCGGGCATTTCGAGTTGCAGTGTAAGACCGGCAGGAATGTCCACCTCCCTGACCGCGGCCGGCGCGGAGGCTTCGGTCAGCACCGGATCACTGAACGACAGGGTGCTCTCGCCGGTGAATCGCCGGCATGCCGTGAACCTCACCCAATTCCGATTCACCTGATCGGGCATCGCCATCATCAACTCGCTTTCCACCGGCAGGAGAAACTCTTCGTCCCCGATTCGCAGCCGCCCATAGTCGATCTTGGTTTTCGCCGCTGAAACGCCCAGCTCGGCGGGAATATCGTCGGCTACAACTTCCACGCGCCGAACATCGAGCGTAACCGGATCGGCGTAAAAGGACCCGTGAAATCCGACCACCGCCTCACGATGGTTCACTCGCAGCCTGTGACCGCTGCTCGCCCGGGCTACTCGAAAGTCGTAACGCAACGCGGCACGCCCGCCCAGGTCGGTCCGCCCCCGATCCTCGAAAGCTGCCACATTGGACAAAAACAAAATCCTGGCATAAATCGCGAAATTTCCATTTCCGAACATACCTGTGGACACCAGCTCACCCAGTTCGCGGTCTTCGAACTGCTTCGAACCCGGCCACGCGAACATTTCTTTCCCGTCCACGAGTGCGACTTCCAGCCGTAGCGTGTCTTCTATGCGTGCGTGGTTCCCCGCCACCTGACGGGTGCGCTCTATAGTTTCGGTGCACGTGTAATTCGGCTGCCTCAGGAGAACGTCAGTCATTCTCTCGCGAATGCGGGGCAACCGATCGAGCTCCTGCGCCGGCATGCACAGCGCGGCAGCGAAGAGCGTCGGCAGAATTCGCATTCGGATTTATTATGGCATTGGCGCGATTTTTGTGGCATCGGAACGATCTGTTAGGATCGAGAAGAATGCCAGCAAAAATCACTATCAATGCCAACGGCTCCATCCGTGTCGATGGCGAGTTTGAGATCTGCGACGCGGAAGGCAAGCCGTTCGGTCTGGGGGGCCGCACCACCATCGGCCTGTGCCGCTGCGGCCACTCCGCGAACAAGCCGTTCTGCGATGGCTCGCATCGCAAAGTGAGCTTCGAGTCCGTGTGCCCCGCCCGCGATCTGCCGCCTCCCGCACCCAAGCTTTAGCACGTGACTGAGCCGCGCCAGTAATGGAGCGGCACTGGCCACGGAATACCCACATCATCTCGGACTACGGAATCTCCCTGCAAATCGCTACGGGAGATAAATCTTTACTTAGTCCTACCAAGTATCGAGTAGGAAATTCCTCGGATTGGACTACGGAGGTAGTGTCATGTTGGGTTTGAGAACACCGGTTCCGCTTTTGGCAATTACGATTTTGCTGGTGGTGCCGGTTGAGGCGACTACCAGTTACTACCAGGGCCCGGCGGGCGAAACGAGCTTTAACAGCGCAGTCGGAGGCTTAACGCTGCTGAATCCGCTCCTGACGTTTTCGTCTGGCGATTTAGCGTCTGGTGGCCTTTTTAACGCCAACGGCACCGGTATCAACTTTCTAGGGTTCGATGATTTCTTCTTCAATACGCCGAAGGATTTGACCGTCGCTTCGGGCAAACTGACCGCCACCCAGCAGGCCGAGGTAGTCACGATCACGTTCCCCGCCGCGGGTGTCTATGCCTTCGGAATCCACCTTACGGTGACCTCAGGAACCGGATTCTGGTGCGTCGACCTGACCCACGGAGTCTGCAATTACCAGATTACGAACACCTCACCCGCTAACGCGCAGTTCTTCGGCTTCGTGAGCAACACACCTGTCACCGCCCCTCTGTACATCCGCGCCCAGAGTGGCAGTCCAACCATGGTGATTACCGACTTTGAAGCGTACACTGTGCCGGAACCCGGCACCATGCTGCTGGTCGGGCTCGGTTTAGTTATTTTGCCGCTGACGCGCCGGAAGATCCGTCCACGATTGTAGTGCGGGTCAGGCGCGGCGCGGTTCCGACAATGTCCACGGGAAGCAGGCTGGCGCGTGCCAGCCGCGGCCCTTCGAATACGATGTCGGCCAGTGCGCCGTGCTGCGTTTCGACGCGCTGGAACTGGTCGAACACCAGGTTGCCGAGGGAATAGAAAATCACCCCGTCGCCGTATCGCTCCCATGGCTGGGTCACATGCGGATGATGGCCCACCACCACGCGCGCACCCGTGTCGATTGCGGCCTGCGCGAACGCCACCTGCTGCGCGTTCGATTTAGGCGAATACTCGATGCCGGCGTGCATCGAGACGATAATCGCATCGGCGCTCAGCGCAAGCCGCGCCACATCCTCGCGCATGCGCGGCATATCCATGACCGCCACACGATCGTCCGTATCGGGATGATTCCCGTTGGACTGATCGTACGTATACGCCAGGAAACCAAATCGCAAGCCGTTACGCTCAATCACCACTCCGGCATGGGCTGCCTCTGCAGACTTCCCCGTTCCGGCCACCGCGATCTGATGGCCTTGTAGCCAATCCAGCGTGAATTCCACGCCGTAGGATCCCTGGTCGCGGGCGTGGTTGTTCGCCGTGGAGACGACGTCCACGCCGGCCAGTTCCAGGGCTGCGATCATCTCCGGCTCTGCCTTGAAAATCATCCCGCGCTCCACTACCGCGCCCCGGTCCGAGAACGGCGACTCCAGGTTCACGAACGCAATATCCGCCGCTTGAAGGAGCGGAGCAAGATCACGCAGAGGGAAGGCCGGATCGCGGCGTCCGCGCGCCAGGCGACCCACGTGGCGCGAAAGCATAACGTCGCCGCCCAGGAGGAGTCTGGTGCGAACCGGATCGGGCGCCGGCTGCTCAGCCGTCCGCGAAAACGGCAGAACGCCCAGTAACGGTAACCCCGCCCGGGAAAGTATTTTCCGGCGGGTGAGCTTCATGCTCTTTCCTTCGGCAAGGCGTCTTCTTTTGATAAATCAGGCAAAAGCGCGGCCGCAGCTTCGTCCACGAACCAGGTTGCGTTGCTCTCCTTGCCCGCCGCGATCTGAGCAGGAAGCCTCATAGGATCGTAAGGCTCACTTAAGACGGAGTACAGGGCCGACGCTTTATCCGAACCCGTTGCGAGCACCACGGTATGGCGAGCTGCTTCCAGCACTCCCGGCAACAGGGTCACCCGCCACTGATGCATCTTCTCGACCCACATGGCAGCAGCGGTACGCTTGCGATCCCCGATGAGCGACTCGCCGGGAAACAGGCTTGCAGTATGCGCGTCGGGTCCCATGCCGCGGTGGATCACATCGAATTGTGGCAGCTCGTCAGGCTTCAGACCGAAGAAGGCTCGGATGTGCTCGGAGTACTGGCGGGCGGCTGCGTGCGGCTCCAGTTCCGTCGGTACGCGATGAATGTTGTCAGCCGGAACCTTGGCCGGCGCTAGCCAGGTTTCATTCGCCAGCCGGAAGTTGCTCTGCGGATCCGAGGGAGGAACACATCGCTCGTCTACCCAAAAAACGTGCACCTGTTCCCACGGAAATCCGCTTTTCGCGAACAGTTCAAACATGGGCCGGGGCGATGATCCGCCGGAAACCGCTAACGTCGCCCGCTGCCGTGCCGCGATGGCTTCCGCCAGGAGATCCAGGATGTGTCGCCCGCATGCTTCTGCCGCGGTGACCGGATCGGGGAATCGCAAGACGTTCATGCACGACTCACGCTGGTCATGCCTAAGCCGCTAGGGCGCGCTCGTACACTGGATCCCGCCCTAGGATGCCCAGCTCCTCCTGCATCAGCGCCTCTTCCGAAGTGGATGGCAGCAGCAAACGATAGTGGCGGCCGTTTCCGGATACTTCGACGCAGTTATCGTCGGTGCGAGCGATGGTGAGGTTGTTGGAGGCGCTGGACAGGGTCACCGATCGGAGCCCCGCCGGACCATCTCCGGATGCAAGGGTAACTCTCACCCCCGGCAGTGACGTGCGGATCCACGCCGTGAAATAGCGGGCGCAAGTGGTTACCGACGGTCCGCCAAATGTCACCTGCGCGTCTTTTATTTCCTCCGGATTCAGCGCTCCATCATCGAACAGGTGCGCCAACACCTCCCTCCAGCCGGTTAGCCGGGTCCAGTGCAGGTCAGCCACACGCCCCCCGCGCCCCCGCAGCCGGCGCAGAAACTGCAGTGCGCTATCCGCGTCCGCCGCGTGAATAGAATCAAAAATGATTTTGTCGGCCAGCGGGAACAGCGCTTCCAACGGGCCCCGCTCGAGCGCGCCCGCTCCGCGGCACCACAGAACTACCGGAAGGTCCGGAACCCTCAGCGGCACCAGAAACTTCGCCACTTCGGAGAATCCGCTCTGCCCGGCGGTGATCTCGATTCCCTCGGCGCAGATCTGCTGGGCCTTGCCGAACGGCTTCCAGCACTCGGCGAAGATCCGGGCATCCAGAGCGGCGCCGCCATCGACGGGACGAAGAATCACGGCGCGGCTGGGATGGTTGTGCATCAGCACGCCGACGGTCTGGCGAACGCGTTCGGCGTCAGGGGCATCCTCGGCCGCCACCGTCAGGGTCATGGCACAGGCCCGGAGCACGCCACCCGATTCGGCTTGATCGTGGGCCAACTTCGCCCACAACTGCTGCAGGTCCTTAAGGATTCGTTCGGGCTGAACGGTCGCGGTACTCATAATACAAGTATTACGTCAACTATTGCGCCACTCGCGTCCCAGCCGTGCGATCATCGCGTCGGCCTCCGCGGGACCCCACGTGCCGGGTTCATAATTAGGAAAATCGAAGCGCCGCTGGCTCCAGTTTTCCAGGATGGGCTGGATCACCGTCCAGCTCGCCTCCACCATATCCTGGCGGGTGTAAAGAGTCGGATCCCCCACCATGGCGTCCACGAGTAAGGTCTCATAGGCTGAGGGAGATCGCTCACCAAAACTCGTGCCGTAATTGAAGTCCATCGAGACCGGTCGAAGGCGCATGCCGCTGCCGGGTTTCTTGGAGAGAAATAGCAGCGAAATGCCCTCCTCGGGCTGGATACGCAGGATCAGAAGGTTCGGCCGAGCTCCCTCCTCGCCATTTCCGGTGTTGAACAGCGCGAGAGGGGCCGAGTTGAACTGAATGGCGATGTCGGTGACGCGCTTGGGGAGTTTCTTGCCGGTTCGAATGAAGAACGGAACGCCGGCCCATCGCCAATTGTCCACGAAGAACGTAACCGCCGCATAGGTATCGGTTTGCGCATCCGGATTCACGCCTGGTTCCTGCCGGAATCCCTTATATTGCCCCGCTACGGCGTACAAATCTACTTCTTCCGGGCGCATGATCTTGATGGATCGCAGAAGTTTGGCGCGCTCATCGCGAACCGCATTGGGTTCAAAGATGGCGGAAGGTTCCATTGCGACCGTTGCCATCACCTGCAACAGGTGATTCTGGATCATATCGCGCAGCGCACCGGCTTCCTGATAGTAGGCGCCGCGTCCTTCTACGCCGATCGACTCGGCGGCTGTAATCTGCACATGGTTGATATAGCGCCGGTTCCACAACGGCTCGAAGATCCCGTTCCCAAAGCGCAGAGCCAGGATGTTCTGGACTGTTTCTTTGCCCAGATAGTGATCGATGCGATAGGTATCCTCCTCGCGAAAGACGGCGTGAATGCGGGCGTTCAGCTCTTTAGCGCTTTCGAGGTCATGGCCGAACGGTTTTTCGACAATCAGCCGGCGCCACGCGCCGGGCGGGGCCGCCGCCAGATGAGAGTGGCCGATTCCGTCCACGATGATCGGGTAGTAACTGGGCTGGGTTGAGAGATAGAACAGGACATTGCCCTGTCGAATCGCGTTCACCTTCTCCTTCAGCGCCACGTAGAGCTGAGGATCCTTCACGTCGCCCGCGACGTAATACAGGTTACCGGCGAAACGTTTCCACAGTTCGTCGTCAAACTCACCGTCTTCGCTGAACTGCTTTACAGCCTCCCGCATGAGTTCGCGGTACGCTTCGTCGCTAAGAGGCGTACGCGAAGTGCCGATGATCGCAAAGGACGCCGGAAGGCGGCGGTCGTAAGCCAGCCGGTACAGAGCGGGGATGAGCTTGCGCTTGGCCAGATCGCCCGTGGCGCCGAAGATCACGATGGCGCACTCGGGCACGCGGCGTTCAAAGCGCAGGGGATCCTCGAAGGGATTCCGGACCTCCGTCATTTCTCTACCCTAGCATCGATAGATATAGAACGACAGATATAGAACGACGAATCTGCACGTCCGCATGGTAAGATCGGATTACCCACCAGTTTCGCTTTTTCGAAAAACATTTAAGTCTATGCTGGAACCCAAGAAAATCCTGGCCGTGCTCGAAGACTTGTTCTTCACAGTGAAAATCAATGAATCTGCGAAACGGGCGGGTATGGGCATCACGTTTGTAAAGAGCGAGCACGACGTGCTGGAACAGGCCAAGCACAAGCCGGCGCTCATCATTGTGGACCTGAATTTCCACAACGTGGATCCGCTCAAGCTGATCCGCAAGCTCAAGTCAGACGAGCACACCAAGGGAATCAACCTGGTCGGGTACCTTTCGCACATCCAGGGCGAGCTAAAGCAGCAGGCGCAGGAAGCGGGTTGCAACATGGTGCTGGCGCGCTCGGCTTTTTCCCAGAACCTGCCCCAGATCCTGAAGCGCCACGCGGCATCCTCCTGATCAGCGCAAAGGAATGCGGCGCGCGCTCAATCAGACTGCTGCTTCAATATCGGTCCGAGAGAAGTCTGAGCCTTTGAAGAGCAGCGGTTCATCAAGGGATTTCGCAAGCGCGTAGGCCAGACAATCCCCAAAATTGAGCCCGGCCGGGTGCCGGCCCTTGCCGAAATCCCGGTAGGCCTGACGTGCGGTTTGGGCGTGTTCGAAAGTAACTGGCTCGATAAGGAAGTCGGACCGGCGGAAGAAAAGATCGAATTCTCGGCTCGCCACGGAATCGCCCCGAGTGTCGACAATCATCGCAGCCTCGAGATAGTTTGCCGCCGACATATGGCACGAATCGGCCTGCTCAATAGCCTCCGCGTAGCGTGTAGCGTCGCGTTCATCCAATAAAATTGCCAGCACGGCGGACGTATCGATCACCATGAACAGTTTAATGGGGCAAACCGCGGTCGTCGTATAGTAGCGTCGCGTGATCGCCAGAGGAGACTGGTTTCCTAATGTGCGCGGCGCAGCGCTTTCCGATTGCGAGCAGCTGATCTTTCAAGGCAGGTTTTCGCCGGCTTCTTTCACGCGCGAGTTCATGCTGTACCGCGTCCAGAACCGCGCGCGTCACAGATACGTCCCGCAGGCGCGCTAGCTCGGACGCCAGTCGATGGACTTCGGGATTCTTGATATTAAGCGCCATATTTCTACCATGGTAGAACGTCTAAGCAGTATTCTACCATCATTCCCGCGCCTGATGCACCCGCTCGAAGTCCGCACCCAATTGCCGCGTGATTTTATCCGCCACATCCGCGCTCGCGCCGCGGAATTTCGCGCCGTTGCTTTCCTGGGTAGTGGACCAGATCACGTCGCCATCCTTATTCACCAAACGGACCGTGGCCATCGCTTCGTGTTTACGCTCATGGATATCGGTGGATTCCTTATCGCCGACGCTGACACTGAGTGAGCGCGCGCCACTCGAAGCCCGGCTGGAGCGCGAACCGGTGCCCACACCGCTCCGAAGGTCCACACTGTCCGACGACGCGAACTGGTCGGTGTAGATCAGGTCCTCGGCAGCTCCGCGGAGAACGGCGTCGGCGCGCTCGGGATTCTCGGTCAACACGTACAGCTTGGCTCCGTGGAGGCTCGCGATGAGCAGATCGCGCATTTGCGCGGCCGTTTCCCCGCCGGTTAAGCGGTCTACATAGATCCGTTTTATGCTCAAGAGCTGCTTCGATAAATCTTCCTGAGCGCGGGCCTGTACGGTCCACACCAACAGGAACAACACTATCGTTCTCATTGATTCCTCGCTTTGCGGGCCTGCTCATCCTGATACTGGATTTTCAATCCGGTGCGCGCCTCCAGACCCGCCAGCGTCGATCGAATGCTGTTCTTGTCCACGCGAAACACCATCGCCTGCTGTTTGCCATCCTCGCCGCTGTAGCCGATGGTCAGGAAATGCTTGCGCGATTTGCTGAGCAAGAATACCGGCGAGATCACCAGCGCAAGCGCCAGACGCCGGTCGACCTGCTGGCCGTACTCGACCAGGTTGACGCGGTCATAGGCCACCCGCGTTTGCGTCTTCCCCGCGTAGAACGCCAGATAGCGATCATCGGCGAGGACGATGGATCCTTGTGTCCCGCCCGCGAGCTGCGCCGTACCGCCGACGTACTCGACACGTGTCTGGGCGGTCTGGGCCGCCGTCAGGCTCGCCAATCCCAGCAACAGACAAGCAGTCATTCGCATACAAACTTAAGTCTGCGAAAGCGTTCAGAATTCTCAGGCCGGAATACACTGGAGATTAGGATCTCCCGATGTTCGGCATGGATTCCTCTAAACTCCAAAGCAAGCAGATTCCTTCCCCGGAAGGCCGTGGCGAGGACGTGATCATCAGTCCGGACACACGCCGCGAGAATCGCATTCCACCCCGCCAATCCCGCACGCTCAAGTGGCCTGTGCTGGATGCCTCCGGCGCCCCCTCCATTGACCTCGCGTCATGGCGATTCTCCATGGAAGGCGTGGTTGCCAAGCCTATCTCATGGAACTGGGAGGAGTTCCAAGCCCTTCCGCGAGTGAAGGTTTTCGCCGATTTCCACTGCGTCACGCGCTGGTCGAGACTCGGCAACCTCTGGGAAGGCGTTTCCGTCCGGGAACTAGTGGATCGGGCCGGAGGCCTCCTGCGCAATGCGAGATTCGTTGTCGTGTACGGATACGATTTCGGCTGGACCACGAACCTGCCGATGGAATATCTCCTCGCCGAGGACGCGCTGGTCGCCCTCACGCATGACGGCGAACCCATCACGGCCGAGCATGGTGGCCCTGCGCGGCTCATTGTCCCGCAGCTATACGCCTGGAAGAGCGCCAAGTGGGTGGCAGGAATCGAGTTTCGGGAAACCGATCGGGCCGGCTTTTGGGAAGAGAACGGCTACCACATGCGCGGCGATCCGTGGAGAGAAGAGCGTTTTGGGTCCTGAACGGGTAAAATAGCGTAAAGCTCCCAAGCTCAAACATCCTATGCTTCGGCTCGCCGTGGTTACCCCTAATCCTCTTGCAGCCGATGCTATCGAGTTGCTTGCCCAGGAATCCGGGGCATTCCAGGTTTGTTACAAAGCCTCGCCGGTTCCTCCCGCCAAGGAAGTCGTGCGGATGCTATCGGTCCAGAATCCGGCCCTGGTACTTCTAGACCTGGGCGATTGGGCGGAAGCCTCCCGCCTTACTCAAGAAATCCAGCATAACCAGCCGCGCGCCGTGATCGTCGGGTTCCGGCCGCGCTGGAATCGGTCCGAGCAGCTCACCTTCGAAGACGCCGGCATCCTGGACCTGCTGCATGAGCCTTTCTCGCCGGGGGATATCGAGGCCGGTACGTATGAAGCGATGCACCGGCGGTATCCGGTGACCCACCAGAACATCCTGGCGTTCATGCCGGCCAAGGCCGGAAGTGGATGCTCCACGGCGACGCTCCACCTGGCTGCTGCGATCGCGGCAACGGATAAAAAGGTTCTCCTGATCGAATGCGACCGCCGCTCCGGTCCTCTCTCGATCATGCTGAACCTGGAGCGCCACAGCGGGCTTCCGGAGGCGCTGGAACATCACGGCGAGATGAGCCCTCTGGAATGGCGGCAGGTAACCGCGCAGCTCGCGCAGATGGACCTGTTGCTGGCGAATCCTACCCGCGGGAGCCGGCTCCCATCCTGGGCGGATTATTACCAACTGCTGCTGTTCGCACAGAAACAGTACGATTGCATCGTGGTGGATCTGCCGGAAGTCATCAATCAGGCCACCGCTGAGTTCGTCCGAAATGCGCGGGCGGTGTTCGTGGTGTGCCAGCCCGAGATGCCTTCCGTCAAGCTGGCCAAGTTCCGGCGGACCGAGCTCGAGAGCTGCGAGATTCCAGCAGACCGGGTGAAGATATTGCTCAATCGCTGGGAGCGGGGCCGCTTGACGATCGAGAATATTGAGAAGATCGTCGAAGGGCCGGTGTTCGGGACGCTGCCCAACGATTACAAAGAAATCCGCAACGCGGTTCTGGAAACACGCCTGGCTGCTCCCAGCAGCTCATTCAATAAGGCGTGCCAGACGCTGGCCCGCACCGTCAGTAGTCTGGCGGAAGTGCCGCGCACCAGCCCCAAGTTCACACTGCTGAGGAAGCTGGGCGCGACCAACCCCTAGTTGTTCGTATCAAACTCAGGCTAGAGCTTTTCCGTACAGCGCGAGCAAACGGCTCCATGCCTTCTCGGCAAGAGGCTCACTGTAGACCCCCGAATCCGGTGGGCACCAGCCGTGCGCGGAGCCAGTGTAGACTTCGATTTCCGCAGGCAGGTTCGCCTTGGCGAACGTTTCTTTCAGAACGGTCTTCTCATTGGGAGACCGCATATCATCGTTTGCCGCAATGGCGATAAGGAACTGTGCCTTGGTCTTCGCCGCCTGCAGGTGCGGACTGTTCGGCATATCCGTCACGAGTCCGCCGCCATGAAAGGAACCGACTGCCCCGACGCGATCAGGCACGGCGGCCGCGGTACGAAACGCGATGGGGCCACCCATGCAATAACCCTGTGTGCCCACCTTCCGATTCTTGGCAACCGACGATTGCTGGTCCAGCCATCCGATGAACGCCTTCGCATCCGTCATGTGCGTCGTCTCGTTCAAAGCTTGCGCGAGCGGCAACAGCTCCTGGATTGGGGTTGCGGCGCCCTTGGACGCGGTCGGGGCTGGCTGCTTACGGTAGAACGGATTCACCACCAGCACCGAATAGCCCGATTCGGCGAGCCGTTTGCCCATCTGGCGGAACGCCGGCCGCAGCCCGAAGATGTCCGGCCACACGAGAACCCCCGGAGCTGTGCCGCTCGCGGGATGCACGAAGTAGCAGTCCGCGGTGCCATCCGGCGTCTTCACGCTCACGTCCGATTCGGTTACGGTAACCGCGTTCGCGACTTGGGGCAGCATCATGGCGATGCCTGCTCCCAGCATGATGCCGAATTGCTTTCTTGTCACCAAACCGAGAGCCTCATACTGCTGCCGGTCGTCCTCAAAATGATCCTGATCGCACATATTCGCTCCTTATCGACGCGGGGTTGCTTGGCAGACCGCACGCGTACTGGATATTCTATCTCCACTCGGTCTCCTGGTGGGCGCCTTCGACTCAAACTTGAAACGACCACCGAACCGCGGGCCACGGTATCCTGAAAGTACCCCATGCAACAGGAAGTCGTCGAGGCCGAAGGCCACCTGATCGATTCGCATCTGATGGAGCAGATCTTCGATACGGTGGTCGAATACAACGGCAAATTTGAAGTGGAAGAGTTTCGCATCGGCCGCACCAATGCCGACAAGTCCTACCTGCGGCTGCGCGTGGAAACACCGGACGAGGCGGACATGCAGCAGGTGCTCAGCCAACTGCTCGGGCTGGGCTGCAGCCCCGCCGATACGGGCAACGCCGAGCTCGGCACGGTGGAACGTGACTGCTGCGCTCCCGAGGATTTCTATTCCACCACCAACAATCGGACCCTGGTGCGGGTTGGCGGCCAATGGGAGGAAGTGGAGAACCAGCGCATGGACGCGATGATCGTGATCGCCGGCGGTCGCGCGGCATGCCGCAGGCTGCGGGATCTGAAGAAGGGCGACCGCGTTGTGGTGGGCATGCACGGTATTCGCGTGGTTCCCGAATCCAAGGAGCGCGACCGCCTGGCGTTCGCCTTCATGAGCAATGAGATCTCGTCGGAGCGTCAGCTCGAGACCGCCGTCCGGCAAATTGCTTCCCTGATGCAGCAGACGCGCGCGGAAGGAAAAAAGATCCTCGTGGTGGCCGGTCCCGTGGTAGTGCATACGGGTGGAGTAGCTGCGCTGGCTAAGATGATCCAGGCTGGATGGGTGAACGGTCTGCTCGCCGGTAACGCACTCGGCGTGCACGATATCGAGTCCGCGCTGCTCGGCACATCGCTGGGTGTGCGCCAAAGCGACGGTCGGCAGGAGGAGCACGGACATCGCAACCACATGCGCGCCATCAACGGAATCTATCACGCAGGCGGCATCGCCAAGGCGGTGGAGAGCGGCCGTCTGAAATCCGGCGTCATGTACGAATGCGTGAAGGCTGGCGTTCCCTTCGTGCTGGCCGGCAGCCTCCGCGACGACGGTCCCCTGCCCGACACAATCACCGATATGAACAAGGCTCAGGACGCCTACGCCGAGCAACTGAAGGGCGCTGGATTGGTCCTCTGCCTGGGCTCGATGCTGCACTCGATCGCCACCGGAAACATGCTGCCGAGCTGGGTGAAGATCGTTTGCGTCGATATCAACCCGGCAGTCGCGACCAAGGTCAGCGATCGGGGAACCGGCCAAGCCGTCGGAGTCGTGACCGACGTCGGACAATTTCTGGGTTCGCTCGAACGGGCGCTGCCGCAGTCACACGCTCAAGCCCACGCAGAGGATTCGCGGTGAAGCGGCAATATACCGACGAGCACGCCGCAGCGGGCGCGAAGGCCGCTCTGCCCGAAATCGAGACCTGGCCCAACCAATACCGAACCGGATACGAGATCGAAATCGTGATGCCCGAATTCACGTCGATCTGTCCCAAGACCGGACTGCCGGATCACGGAACTTTAACACTGCGGTACGTACCTGACAAGTTATGTCTAGAGCTGAAATCGCTCAAGATGTACACGCTGGCGTTCCGGAACCTGGGGATTTTTCAGGAGAACGTAGTGAATCGCATGCTCGCGGATGTGGTCAAATGGGCACGGCCCATCTCCGCGACGCTAGAGGGCGACTTCACGCCCCGAGGCGGCATTTCATCGCGCATTACGGCAAAGTGGTCCCGGAGCTATAAGAAACGTGACTGACGAAGAGCTGACCGCGGCGATTCACGAGGTTCAGGAACGCGTCCGCTCGCGGGTTCCGCAAGGCTCGCTGGGCCTGGACGGCATTACCGCGGCCGATCTGATGCCGTTGGTCCACGCTCGCGACGCTGCTGAGGCGAAGGTGGCGGCGATCGGGACGGTGAACCCGCGTCCTCCAGGCTTCAAGAACTCGATTGTCCAGAGTTTCAAGCGGTTTGTCTCACGCGCTCTTGATTGGCACGTGCGGGAACAGGTGGAGTTCAATCGAGCCACCATGGCGTGCGTTCAGGCGACGCTGGAGGCCCTGACCGATGTAACCCGGGGTCTGGCGGCGCTGGCTGCGTATCATCAGGATCAACGGACGAATGCGGAGCAATGGCGCGCGGGGTTCGAGGAGCGTCGATCGGCCAGCGAGATTCATCTGCTGCGCACGGTGTCTGAGCTTCAATCGGCGTTCCATTTGCGCGCCAGCCTGATCGAGCAGAATTTCCGCGATTCGGTTCGCCAGCAGCACGATGATTTCACCACTGAAATGGACGCGCGCACACTGGATATCCAGAAGCGGCTGTGGCAGGACATGGAAAGGGTCCGGGGCGAATATGACCGTCTGATCCATACGGAACTGCGGCTGCTCCGCCAGAGACATACGGGCGCGCCCGTTTCGGCCGCGGCACAGGCACAGGCGGTTCCACAAGACCAGCTCGATATCGATTGGATGCGCTTTGCGGAACAGTTTCGCGGATCAGAGGACTGGATTCGCGAGCAGCAGACGCGTTACGTCGCTCGTTTCGCGGGCGCTTCGGGCGCGGTTCTGGACGTCGGCTGCGGGCGCGGCGAATTCCTGGAAGCCGCGAAGTCCGCCGGCTTGCCGGCTCGTGGCGTGGACCAGAATCAAGAGTGCATCGCGCTTTGCCGGTCCAAGGGCCTGGAAGTTGAGCAAGGCGACATGTTCGAGTATGTAGAATCGCTCCCGGATGGGTCGCTGGGCGGCGCCTATTGCGCTCAGGTGGCCGAGCATCTTCCTCCGGCGGGCGTGCTTCGATTAGTGAAGCTGCTGTCGCAGAAGCTGCGACTAGGCGCGCTGGTGGCTATTGAGACGCCCAACCCGGAGTGCCTGGCGATCTTTGCGACGCATTTCTACATCGATCCGACTCACACGCGTCCGGTCCCGGCACCGCTGTTGCGTTTCTATCTCGAAGAGGCGGGGTTCGGGAGCGTCGAGATCGAGCGCCTGACTCCGGCGGTGGAGAGCATGCCGGCTTTGGCTCAATTGCCACCAGTGTTTCGGGACGCTTTCTTCGGTGGCCTAGACTACGCGATCTTTGCGCGGAAGCTGTAGCAGACTTTCGTACAGTCGTTTTTGTTCGCGCGCGATGGCGTCCCAGCCGTACACCCGCTCGACGGTTTGCCGGGCATGGGTTTCGATCGCGACGCGCTCGACAGGATTCTCAAGCAGGCGCGTAATGGCGGCTGCCATCGCTTCCGCCGAATCTGTCACGACGACGTCGGCGCTACGCTGTAACTCCAGACCGTGAATTCCGGCTTCGGTCGAAACAATCGCCTTTCCCATCGCCATAGCTTCGAGGATCTTGACGTTGGTTCCCGCGGAAGCTACCAGCGGTGCGATCACAAGAGTCGCTCGCTGGTAAGCCGGGCGCACATCCGAGACGAATCCGTCTACTTCGACTCCGGCATGCTGAAGGTCCCAGAAGCGTTGGTGCCGCTGACCCGCGATCACATGCAGCCTGACGTTCGCGAGACGCGGAAAAACATCGCGCAGGAAGAACTCGAGCGCGAGGACGTTGGGCCGATGCGCAAAGGACCCAATGAAGAGTAGCCGCCGGGGATCGGGCGGTTGTGATGTCGGTTGGAATCGCTCCAGATCAACCCCGTTCGGAATCGCCGTTGCTCCTGACACCAGCGCGCGGTCTTTCTCCGACATCGTGACGACGCAATCCACCTGGCGCCATGCGGCGGTTTCGAAGCTGGTCCATAGCTCATGCTGGCGGCGGATCTCCCAATCGTCATTTCCGGTCGCCAGCATCTGGGCGTAAAGATCGTAGGTAATGTCGTGCTCAACCAGGATCGTGCTGGCCGGCGCGCACTCGCTCGCGTACTGCGCCATCTGCGTGAACTCCAATTGCACGATACCAGGCCGCCACTTGGCGATGGTCTGCCGCAACGCGGCATGAAACGCAGGGGTATCGAACTCCTCCACGGTATCGGGTCGCCCACGCGAGGGCAGCGCGTGGCTTCCTGCGCGGCGAACCGTGACGACCTCAGCGCAGATCTCGGCAAGTTCCTTCGGGACAGGAACTGACTCCTCCGTGAACGCCACGAGCACTTGGTCAAAATCAGCAGCGGCACGGCGCATCAAATTGTAAATCCGCACGGCGGCTCCATGAGAGAGCGGAAAGGGAACGTAAGGACTCGCGACCAGGATTACCGGTTTTCCTGAAGCGGCGCGCCCTGGAAAGACCGCTACCTCGCCATTGACCAAGTCGAGAAAACGCATGTCTCCCGCAGGAACGGGGGCTGCAGGCTGATGCGCAGCGGCCGAAAGCGCACCTTCTTTTTCGAGAGCCTTCAATCGCAGCACGTTGTGCCGCCACAGCCGCGAGAACGTCTCGGGATCGCCGATGGCGCGCGCCAGGAACTGGACGTAGTTGATCTCCAGCGCCCGATCTAACTGCTCCGCCGAGAAGTAGCGCGCGGTTGTCGCCCGATGCTCGTGCAGGACGCGAGCTTCGGCGCAGTAAACGCTCGGCCATCCCCGTAGCCAGGCGCGCACACCGAGATCGAGATCCTCAACATACGCGGGCTGGTAAATTTCGTCGAACCCGCCCGCGGCTTCGAGTTTCGCCGCGTCATAGAGAGTACACCCGCCGCTTCCGTAGAGAACGTAGCTGTGATCTTCGCCTTCCAGCGGAATGTCGCAGCGCACCGGGAACCCGGTTACTCCGGGCGATGAATTCATCACGGTCTTGCCGGTTTCCTCGCGGCGGCGGCCTTCCGGAAAAAAGATCTGCGCGGTGGAACAGAAAAGATCCGGGACGTTTTCAAACGGCCGCAGCAGCGCCCGAAAAAATCCTGGCTCGATCCGCATGTCGTTGTTGAGCACGCACACATGCGAAAAGCGAGCCCGCCGGATGCCGCGATTCACGGCCACCGCGAAGGCCAGCGGTTGCGGACTGTGCTCGATCGAGACCTGTGGCCAGGATTGGCTGAGGTACTCTGCCGTACCGTCGTCCGAGCCGTTGTCGACGACGATAATCTCGTCCGCGTCCGGAATGCCGGGCAGACATTGGGCGAGCAGATCCCGACCGTTGCGCGAGGGAATCACAACCGAAATACCTCGCGGGCGCTGGTTTTCTGATAAGGGAGCCGGCGGGAGCACCGGACGCGACTTCGCTAGTGATCGCCCGCGGCCCATCGCCATCCGATACAGAATCGACAAGCGGAACTTCCCGGGCTTGCGAAACCATTCCACTGCCCGGTACGTGCTCGACTCGGGCTGAAGCTGGCTGCGCACCAGGTTCTTCATCCGCCAGGCCAGATGCCGCAACATGGTCGGAACACTGCGCGGCCGCAGCATAAAGTGCTCGCCTGTTTCGTTGAACGCCAGGAAATGTAGCGGCGCGAGCGCGAATCCCAAGGCGCGTAGCCGCCAGTGCGGGATGCGCGGCTCGAGAATTACTGCCGCCAGTCGGATGCGACGGCCCGCCAGCCGCGCTTGAATCAACTCCCGGTTCTCGCGCCATGAACGGCGTATGTGGTACGGAATCCATTCTGCTTCGGGTACCGGAAATTCGGAAACCACCACGAGCGGCAGTTCGGGAAAGATGCCGCGAAACCGCTCGAGCGCGAGCGCGACCACAGGATCCGAGGCTGAAGCGAACAGGACCTTGACCGACTGGGACGTGCTGGTCAAATGAGTTGCGGAAGCTCGAAGCTCCAGCGCCCTGCTTGATGATCCTGCCACAGCGCGAGCGCTTGAACGCAAAACGCCGTCGACACGGGATTCGAGAACGGCAGCATCCGCGCTCCCTTTCGTCCGAACCAGAAACCGCCTCGTATTCGCGGATCGGCAGCATCCAGCGCCTGGAAGGATGCCGTACGCGAGGCCTCTTCGCGAGCCGCGGTTTCATCCATCGGAACCGCTCCCAGATGATGCGCGATCAAACGGACACGCAACAGTTGCGCATTCACGTCGGAGCGCTCAAACACGGGTCCGATCTCCTGCAAGAGCTGGGCGACGCGGCGGATGCCCCATTTGAGATGCTCGCGCTCGGACGTAAACAACAAAGCCTCCAGAAAATAGCAGTAGGCATGCAATCGGTCCATGAGCTTCTCGCGGTCACTTTCCTCCTGAAGAAATTGCTCATGATTCGCCAGCGCGAACCCTACCGCCGCATCAAACATCTGCTTGGCATGCGGATCGCCGAGCTCGCGCCACGCCAGCGCCGATTTCAGCTGGTAACATCCCGGCTTTCGTGACCAGCGGGGTTCTTCGGGCAGCGGGTGCTTGTCGGGCAGCGCAATTACCGGGTGAAAAAACCCTTCGCCCAGAAAGTCGAATGCCAGGGAAAGGGCCGCTTCTTGCGCCCGTTCGCGAAACTCTTCTTCGCCCGTAGCGCGCCAGACCGACAGCAATCCGCGCACGATGATTCCGATGTCGAAGAAGTAGGCGCGATCCGATCCGGGCTCGAAGGGGAACGTCGACGCGGCGGAATCCCAAGCCTGGCGCGTCAGATAACGGGCGGCGCTCACGGCGGCATCCAGATATTCCTGGTTGCCTGTGCGGGCGTGCAGATATGCGAGCGTGCTCGCGGCGTATCCCGTAATCTCAGTTGAAACGGCGGCATTGGTTGCGGGATCAGACCGGTAGAAGCGGGCCACGCCGCCGTCGCGTTCCTGAATTCCGGAGTGCAAGAACCAGCAACCCGCGTGCTCAAGAAATGATGTCAATCTTCAAATTGTATAATGGGCGCGAACACATGCGCCTCTTTGGGTTGATCGCGATCGCGGTGTCAGCGGCGCCTTTATGCGCGCCGGCTGACATGCCCAAGGGGCTATTCCGCGGCAAATTAGTGAGCTGGGAAGGTTCGCCCAGCAAAGGCATACTGCTGGCACGCAACAGCGCCGGCACGGTGGAAGGCTGCGGCTACGATGCTCTAAGTTATCTGGAGCTCTCCAGGCGTCGGATCACGGTGGCGAAACTGGAACCGGGGGATCCGATCGAGATCGTCACCGATCACAAGCCCGGTTCGCGCGATTGCTACATTCGGATGCTGCAGGTGATTCCGCCGGGTCCCCCGCCCAGCCGTGTGAACGCCGTGGCCAAGCGGCCGGCCATTGAGCTTCCCCGCGGTGATCGCACGATTTCCGGTGTGATCATACGGCGCGATATCAGGTCGATCACGCTGCGTACGCGCGACGGCGAGCAGACGCTGCTGCTGCGGAGGGACACTCGCTACCTGGATGATGGCGCCCAGCAGGATGCCGGTGCACTGGTCGTGAATACGCGTGTGTTTGTGCGTGCCGGGCAGGATCTGGAAGGCGGCGTCGAGGCCTACCAGGTGATGTGGGGCGACATCGCCGGCGTGCAATAGAGGGCGCTCCCTGGCGGTCGCGGTTCAGTACTGAACCACGAGCGACAGCGAGTGGCTAGCCCAGAAATCGCATGAGCTTGTCACGCAGCGACGCGGCTTTCTTCGCCGTCGGCGCGATCACCAGAATGGTGTTGTCACCCGCAACCGTCCCCGTGACTTCCGGCCAAGCCGCCTGATCCAGCGCTTCCGCTACCGAGCTGGCGTGCGCCGGCGGCGTGATCAGGACCAATAAATTTTGTGCGACGCGTACGTCGAGTAGAAATTCTCGCAGGACCGTACCGAGGTCAGGACCCGCGGGCGCGGGATCGGCAGGCTGAGCGTACCCCTCGGCGGTTTTCACCAGCCCGAGATCGCGAATATCGCGCGACAGCGTCACCTGCGTAGCACGTACGCCGACCGTACGAAGCGCACGCGCCAGTTCCTCCTGGGTGCGCAAGGATCGCGAACGGACCAGCTTGAGGATCTGGCCCTGGCGGTAACTCTTGTTCATTTTCTAAGTGCGGCCAGACGCGTCTCGGCTTCCTTCAAAGCAGCCGCGACTGCCTTGGGACCCGTGCCGCCGCGAATCTCGCGCGTCTTCATACCTTCGGCGGGCTGGAGCAGCGTGGCCATCTCCGAAGTGAACTCGGGCGCGAACTTCACCAGTTCGGCAGCCGTCCAATCCGAAGGCTTCTTCCCCCCACGAACGCTCTCGAGCACCAGCCGTCCTACGATCTGATGGGCCTGGTGAAACGGCGTTCCGTTGCGCGCCAGAGCTTCCGCAAGATCGGTGGCGACCACCCAGCTCGCCTCGGCGGCGGCCGCCGGATGCCGAGCGTTGAGCTTGACCGATTCCACCACCGCCCGCGCCATCTCGAGCGATCCCGACAATTGATCCGCCGCGTCAAACAACGGCTCTTTGTCCTCCTGCATGTCGCGGTTATACGTCGTGGGCAGGCCTTTCATCGTGACAAACAGCGCGCTGAGCGAGCCGAAGACACGGCCGCACTTGCCGCGGATCAGCTCCAGCGAATCGGGATTCTTCTTTTGCGGCATCAAGCTGGACCCGCTGGTGACGCCGTCCCCCAGTTCCAGCCAGCCGA
>JAOAPR010000260.1 GCA_025463005.1 Bryobacterales bacterium
ACGGTTTCCACTACCAGCGTGTCGTCCTCCCAGTGGCCGACCGAAGTCCCATAAAAAAGCGGGTCGGGGTCTGCGGGCAACGGGCGCCCGTCGGTATATATATGACGCACCTGCGTGTATGCCTCGACCACGATGGTTACCTTGCCCGGCGTCAGCAGGATTTCCATTGGGTACGGCTGATTCATAATTGCAGGAAGGCCAGGGGGCAGACAGTTGGCCGCCTGAGCGTCCTCTGCTGGGTTGGTTACCCGCGCCTGGGCTTTGGCCGCATAGGCCGGCGTCAGGGACGGTCCTCCGCCTCGACCTGCGCGCCCGGCGCCTGCAGCGGTTGGCGCGCGTCCGCCTTTGGCCGCAGCATCGCCGCGGCCACCTGCGGAAGCACTGGCCGTGGAGGGTCCGGCTGCTGCGCGTCCCCTTCCGCCACCACCTGGGACAGACTCCCAGACGCCACTGAAGTCCGGTAGCTTCGCGAGTGACGCCCACTCGGCAGCCGCCGGCGCCTTTCTCGTGTTGGTCTGAGCGATCGCGGCCGGACCGAAGACCAGCGAGGCCACTACGAATCCAAAAAGAATATGGCTGGTGCGCTCCATAAATATCTATTTCACTTCCCTCACGCGCCTATGTCAGTAAACTGCGTTTGATTTTAGCCGACTTGCTGCACAACCACAACCGTCATCGTGAAGGCATTGACTCCGTGGGACTCAGGAAATATAATCCCAGGCGGTCGCTTTGGCGTTTTGCAAAGGCTCGTCGTGGGCACGATTTTGTGCTGGCATCCGGACGTTAGCTTACGAAGCCTCGATTTCAAATACAGGGGAGAATGCCTCAATGATGACAAGAGAGCTCGGTCTGCCCAGTGCGGTTCTAGGTCCGATCCAACTAATTGCATGTCTCGTGCCGGCGAAGCCATTTTATTTAGTCTCCAGCGTCCAGCCTGTCGGCAACTCTGTCCCGGCCGGCGCTTCGTGGAGCTTGCCTTGCGGATCGCGCGCGCGGATCATGCCACCAGTTTTGGTATCCGCAGAGGTTTGCGGAAGATCGATCGGCTGGGCCTTGCTGCCATAAGTCTGGTTGGTGATCTTTACGTTGTATTCGTAGTTCCGGCGCGCGACGTTTTCCATCACTCCCGTGATGGTATTGATGTCCTTCAAGACCTCCGGGGGAATGGGCTGGCCTTCCGTGAGGGATCCTATTTTTCCCTGTAGCCGATCCCAGGCGCTGCCGGCTCCCGAAGAAACCGCCTCCAATTCCTCACGGATGACCCGGTTGACGAGGGTCCTTACCTCGCTCATTGGAATCAGCCCAGGTGCGGCTTTATTTCCGGGCTGCGCGGCGGAAACGAAGTCTTTAAGCTGGCGTGCAGCCGATACCTTGGTGGCGTACTCCTTGCTGTCCTTTTCGTAATTGGACATGGCCGCGGTGCGAGCCTACGAATTTTGAATGGAGGAAAACGCGTCCGGCGAGAGCTTCGCCAAGGCCTGCTGGACAGCAACCTGTTCGCCGACGCGCAACGGCAATTCAGCCTTGAATGTTTCGAGCGTGCCCAACTGCTCGCCGGCCTTTCGAATGATCTCTCGCGCCTCGTCGAATTTACCGGACTGGCGCGCGAAGTTCACCTGGAGACGACTAACCGGATAGCAGCAAACACTTTTTTAAGGAGAATCCCATGAGCCTTTCGAAAACCCAGGGTAACGACGCGCCATTCTTCGGCGGAACGACCGCCCATCCTGAGGATGTCCTGGAAACCCCCGCCGAGCGCGCCGAAGCCGCAAAGCCGTTTGTTGCTGCGCTACAAAAGCACGTCCCGCGTATCGCGGTTCCTTCGCTTTACGAGGTAGAAGATGACCTGCTGGCGCTGCTGAACGTCGAGGACGAAGTACCGCCCGAGCAAGAGGAGGAATTTCGCGACGAGCTTGCGAAGCAGTTCAAGGCCGCGGTCGCAAGCGTGATCGAGTGGGCGGATTTATCAAAATGTGCGAGTACACCGCAGAACAGACGGCTAACGAAATCCGCCGACTGACCGCCCGTAAGCGCTCCTTCGAGAATGCCGCCGAACGGCCACGGGGAATCGTTATTTGGGTGATTATGGCCTTGGGTAAAGACGACAAAGGCAAGCCGCGAAAGCTCCAGGGGGCACACTTCACTCTATCCGCACGGGCGTGTCCGAACACCGTGAGAATCGAGTATGAATCTCTGGTTCCAGATGCCTACAAGCGAGTTCGCGTGAACATGCCAGCAGAACAGTGGGCCATGATCTGCGAACGCCTGAGCGAACCGTTCCCGGTGGCGACGTACTACATCGACGGCGCTGCGCTCAAGACCGCGCTTGAAAGCGGCATCGAGGTAGATGGTGCGCAGCTTGAAACCGGCAGGATGGCCCTGCAAATCCGATGACCATGCAGCACATGACCATTGACGTACCTGTCTCCTGGTGGATCCGCTTGCGAACGCTCTTTACCGGACGTGTGAAGGCTCGCGTAGTGCATCGCTCGGCTAGCGTGTTCCAAATTGCGTTTTTGGACGGGAGGAAGCGATGACGTACCCAGCAGATCCCTTGCTCACCAGGAGCCGTCACCAATCCCTAAAGCGGCTGCTATACCCCGAGCCGCTCCTTCGACATTGCGCGCTTGGTGGGCCTTAGTACTATCCACATTTCAGCGTATTTGACACGCTATCCAGAACAACGATAGGATTTCAGAGACAAATGACACTGGTTATTGCGGGAATCATGGTTTTCGCAGTGGGTATGATTATCGGATTACTGATCGGTTGTCTAATCGGATTTGGAGCCAGCCAATGATCGCCCTAGCATTTGTCGCCGGAGGCTCCATTGGAATGTTCGTCGGCCTCCTAGTAGGTATGTACGTACTGGACAGTATCCAAGACAGCGATAGCTAGATCATTGCTTCGCCATTTCCTCAGCCAGTTTCCGCGCAATCCCCAAAGCCTTCGGATTCCTCTGCAAATGCGCCGGAACATCGGATAATTGACGGGACTTTTCGGCACCGGCACGCATAAGCTTGTTGAGTTCGAATTCGATGCGCGACTGCGTTTCCGGACTCGGTGGGTTCTAATCTGAATCGCCTGAACGGCGGTGGGCGCGCAGCAGCCCGTGTTTTCGGCGGCGAGGCTTGTAAAGATGCGAGCAGAGTTGAACCGTCACCATCTGCGGTTGGCTATCAATTCGGGATCCACGTTCCTCTCGATCTTCTCGAAGAGGCCGTTTTATGGGTTGTCGTGCGCAAGAATTACGTACGCGCTCATGCCGCGACCTTTTCTAACAAGCACTTGTTGTGCAGTCCGCCCAGCACGGGTTTGCAACGAAGTCGATGTCCTGGCCTCATGCGGCGGAGATCTGGGCTCCTCTCGTCTCGACAACGTTGTGCGCTGACGCCGCGGATGAGAACAGAGGTATGAGACCTTCGACCAGCGTTGGGTGAGTCAGGACCGCATCGCGCAGCGCGGTGTAGGGCAGCCCTGCGATCATCGCAATCTGGACGGCGGCCAGGATCTCCCCCGCACCAACACCGAAGGCCGTGAACCCGAGGATGCGATCGCTATCGCCTTCCACTAGGGCCTTCACGAACCCACGGGTCTCCGAAAGCGTGCGCGCACGCAGGTTGGTTTCCATTGGGACCTTAAACAGGCGATACGCTATCCCTTGAGCCTCCGCTTCTGTTTCACTCAGGCCGATACGAGCAAGTTCGGGATCGGTAAACAGACAATATGGGACTTGCCTGCCCGTGGTCACACGGTTGCCGTCGCTTAAATTGGCATGGACTACGCGGAAATCGTCGACGCTGATGTGCGTGAACTGCGGGCTACCGGCGACCTCGCCGATCGCCCAGACGCCGGGCGCGGTGGTCTGCAGCCGCTCGTTGACCTTGATGTATCCCCGGTCGGTGAGGTCAACGCCGGTCAGTTCCAGGCCGAGTCCTTCGGTGTTCGGATTACGGCCTGTGGCGACCAATACATGACTTCCCGTTAGGACTTTCTCAACTCCATTTTGCTCGACGACGACACTCACCGAGTGGCCAGATTTGCCCGACACCTGCTTGATCCGTGCATTCAGGAGAATGTCGATGCCTTCATCTGCAAGCAGGCTGCGAAGAGCCTCGCATACGTCCGGATCTTCTTTGGACATCAGCCGCCCGTTGCGATCGATCATCGTCACCTTGCTGCCGAAGCGGCGCATCGCCTGGGACATCTCCACTCCGACGTAGCCCCCACCGACAACAAGCAAGTGTTCGGGAATTTCATCGAGTTCAAGAGCCTCGATATGCGTCAGCGGCTGCGCTTCCGCAAGGCCAGGAATTGTCTCCAGCGCGGCCCGCGTGCCCGTACTAACGATCACATTCGCGCCCCGCAGTTGACGTGTGGTCCCATCAGCCAGGGTGACTTCCACTGTTCTCGGAGCCAGGAACCGGCCCGTTCCCAATATGAACTCGGCTCCCGTGTTCCTGTAATTTTCCATATACATGTCGTTCAGACCACGCACCATCCTGCGCTTGCGCTCGCGCACGTCCGCCATGTCGATCGCGAAGCCGTCGTGTGTGATGCCGAATTCCTTGCTTCGGCGAAAGTACGATGCGACTTTCGCGCTGTGGATGATGTTCTTGCTCGGCAAGCACGCGATGTTCGGGCATGACCCGCCGATGTATTTGCGCTCGACGACTGCGACTTGCTTTCCTTCGCCAGCAAAAGTCCACGCAGCGATGGT
>JAOAPR010000052.1 GCA_025463005.1 Bryobacterales bacterium
GAGTGACCCTGCGAATCCGCCTAAACGATCCTTCCGGGTCGGTTTCCAGGCTCGGCCCGAAGAGCGACGCCTTTGTGACTTTCATCGTTTGGGACGCCATCGGCCACTCGCACTATGTTCGGGAGATTGGTGGCGACGACAAGGGAAAAAACCTAGAACTGCTGGTGCCGCCAGACGCCTCGCTGCGTTTGAATGTGCAGAACTATAACGTCGACGTGCTCGACGCCGGCGGTTTATCGGCGTCTAAGGCCGGTGTTGGGCTGGTTTCCAAAGCCAGCGAGCTTGGTGATACGCGAGTGTACCAGGTAGTGCCTTCGGGTGCAGGCCGGGGCAACTTGGCGAAATGACGCCACGACTTAGGTAGTGTCGATGACGGCCCAACTGCAATTCACGCGTACTAAGGCCAAAAATGGATACTTTCTCCAACTAGTTAAGAGGAACCGTAATGCACCCACAGCATGTGAATACGTTCGCAAGGGCCTTTTGGCTCCTTCGGCGCACTCGCCGAACTACTGCCGCGTCTGTTTTGCTGTCCTTGGCATTCATGGTCGGGGTCTCCATTGAAGCACAGACTTCAGCTAACCAGTTAACCCCAAACCAATCCTCGACGCTTTTCGTCAAGGCGACTGCTATTCCTGGCCCGGTGGCCGGATATCTCTCCGCGTTAGGAGATCGCATTCAGAGATCAGGAAATGAACGGACGACACTCGCAGGCATCTATACCGACCGGAACGGACCGGTGCAGGCCACTCTAACTTGGCAAGCTCCTGGAAGCATTCGATTTGAGCGCGCGAATCAATCGGGCAGCGCACTGATCTATGATTCCGCAAAGGGATCCGTTCTTGCCACCACGCCGTCCGATGCGAACATCCTCGAAAGCCTCGGCGACGACGCCGCAGAGTCGTTCTTTTATGGCTTCCAGAATGGCGTAATTTATCGCTTGCTCGGGCAACGATTTCGCGCGGATGATGGGAAGGCCGCCAATTATAAGGGCCCATGGTATGACGTCTATGCCGCGTCTGGACAAGCAAATTTTCAGCCGGGCAAACCCACTCGATTGAAGCACTTCTACTTTGATAGTCAAACAGGACTTCTTGCAAGAACTCGCTATATCAATGGTGGCATCACCGTAACAACGGAATTCAGCAATTGGATCAGGAACAACGGGCAAGCGTTTCCAACGCGGATAGTAAGGACCGAAGGCAACGTCGCTGTCTTCACGTTCACAATAGCGGGCGCAACCAGCGCTCCAGCGCAAAACGATAGTGCGTTTTCTAGCCGTTAGTCTAAGGGTGATCATATTGAAAACGATCAGGATGAGTTTTCCAAAGTGTTTCTTGGTGACGAGCGCTTTGCTTGTTGGAATCAGTCCGCTCGTCGCCCAACCCTCAAATAGTCTTGCGATCCCACAGCGGGGTACGGTACCGAACGGCTCCTACGCAGTCAGCCAAATCGAAAATGTCGACACCGTCAGTGGGAACGTATCGATTCACATCCCACTCACGGCTCTGCCACCGGGACGCGCCGGATTTAGTACCGCCGTCGACTTGTACTACAATTCGTCGATCTATGGAACGCAGACCTCCTACCTCGGCGGTAACACTACGCTTTACACACTCGCCAAAAGCCAGTTCATTGATCCATCTGACAGCGGCGGCTGGCACTACGGATACGAGTATTCATTCGTAGCAGACTATTCTCTCGACATCGATAACGGTTGCGGCGCCGTGCCGGTCTCGCACGCCAGTTTGAGGTATCGAATCATCTTCCCGGACGGGAGTTCGCATACCCTGTATATGGGCGGCAGAGCTGACTATGGCAGCGGTTACAATGACTACGCGTTCAACGGCTGCAATGGAATCGCTCAAGGCGGGCAGGTCAACTTGTACTCGGCTGATGGAACCTACGTGCGCGTCGCATGGAACGCGGACACTGGGGACTGGACACTGTACTTTCCGGACGGTCGCCGGGTTGCGGGGTCTCTAGCACGGCTGCTAGCGTTTTCACCCACCTACGTGGCAATGGTCTCGGAAGGATCCGACCTTTATGACCGGAATGGCAATAGAATTCATGTCGGTCGAGCTACCTCCACCGACGGGACTCTGACCACTACTTTAACGGACGACCTCAATAGAGCGATCACGATCCAACATCCACCTACTGGCACAGACACCATTACTCAGATCGGGTACAACAACCAATCCCTCACGTGGAGTGTCGCATGGACCGGCAACGATCTGACAGCAAGTCACACATATCAGTGCGGTGCGAGCAGCCCCTGCAATGCAAACGCCCTGGGCGAAGCCGTCGTTGGAAGTATTCTGCTGCCTGATAATCTGACGTACCAGTTCTGTTACGATGGCGCAGTTTCGCAGGCACAGGGGTGCCCAAACTCCAACCCCGGGCAATGGGGACAACTCAGTTACATGACGCTGCCAACCGGTGCGCATGTGCAATACACCTATCCGACCCAGCCTAATCTCGCAGGGGCATACTGGGAACGATGGTCGCCTTTCGTCGTTTCCTCGAAAGTCTTGACCTGGACCGATCAGGCAGATAACTCGCCGCGGACCGAGCAAACGTCGTACGCTTTTACCAACACCTCAAGTACCTTTACCAATCCCGACGGCAGCAGCACCACAGGTTTTTTTTACGATATGGCAGACACGAACTCAAACCCTTTCATGGGCTTGGTGTTCAAGACTCAACAGCAACCGTCGGGAAATCTGGTGGAGCGATTTTGGTCCACAAATGTACCGTTCGGAACTAGCTACAACTTCGCCCCTTACCACTTGCCTGGGAATCCGTTCGTACAAACCGAGCTAACATCGCTTGGCTCTGGCGCATCTACCATACCTGCAGCGGCAAAGGTGTTCAGCTACGACCGGAACGGGAATCAGACTGCTATATACGAAACTGACTGCTTGGGTTTGACAGCTTGTATATTCGCCCACCCTAATGGTTCAGAAGCGGCTTGCCCTCCCTCTAGTACTTTCACCGGAGGCACACTTGTCCGTACCACCTATATCCTTTACGTGAACGGTGCGTCTCCTGCCATTTGCGGATCCTCGGGACCTACTACGGATGATGCCCAGGGATACTGGAATGCCCACACCCCGCAGCTTCTTGATCTCGTGTCAAAACACACGGTTCTGGGAACCCCAGGAGCGTCAACCGAATTCACCTACGATTATGACGGGCCGCTCACCCATGGAAATGTTACGCAACTAAGGCGATGGGATTCGACCAAAGGCATACTGTCGAATCCATTGACTACCGGCAATTCCGCCGTAACTAACAATAATTATGACGGCTACGGGAACCTGCTCAGCACGCAGGACCCGCGCTTAAACACAACTCAGTACACCTACGGCACCGTCTGCGGCGGGACGAGTCTTCAGGCAACAAGCCTCTACCCCACTCAGATCATTCAAGCCGGTGTGAGAACGTTCCAGTTCCCCACCTGGGATTGCTACGCGGGCGTCAAGATTTCGGACGTCGATGTTGACCATGCTCTCGCGCGAACCTTCGACTATGACCAGTTTGGCCGAAACACCTCCATCCAGGAAGGAAACGTCCGTAAGACCACCATCAGCTACTCTGACTCGCTTCGTACAATCACGGTTAAAAGAGACCGCCTCGCCTTCGGCGAAACCAGCGGGCAACTCACGGAGATTACCTCGTACGATCAATTGGGGCGTGTGCGCCAAACCCAGGACCCGGCCGGGAATCTCGTTCAGATGCGGTACATCACGCCCCCCAATACCATGCCCGCCTATACCGGTTTCAGCTATGAATTGGTGTCTAATCCCTATATAACGCAAAACGAATCGACCATGGGTTGGACGCTGACGAAGCGGGACACTCTAGGCCGTGCGGTCCGCGTGGAGCACTTCACGGGAGCGTCGACGCCGGGACCCTGGAGCGGCGGAAACGGTAGTAGCACGGGCTTCGCCACCATGTCGTACAACGCGAATTGCACAGCCACCACGGATGAATCCACAGTAGCTTCCTGGAATCGGTGTGTGGATGGTCTTGGCCGCCTGACCCAGGTTACTGAGAACGGTATCAGTTCCACTACTGCATACAGTTACGACGAGCTGGATAACCTGATCGGCGTTAACCAGGGTGGGGTGACAACTCCCCCGTGTCCCCCGATGCAATTCCGGTGTTTCAACTACAGCTCCTTGAGTCGCCTTACATCTGCGACAAATCCTGAGAGCGGCACAATCGGTTATACCTACGATGACAACGGCAACCTCCATACACTAACCGATGCGCGCAACATTCTCACGACGTTCACCTACAACGAACTCGACCAGGTGCTCAGCAAGACCTATAGCAACGACGGTGGTGTGACGCCCGCTGTCGGCTACGCCTACAACAAAGGCTGGCTGACGCAGGTGCAATCCTCAGCGAGCACTTATGCCTACACCAGCTTTGACGGGATCGGCCGCGTGACCGCCGCTACGCAGACCACTCCGACCACCAATGGAGCGAGCTATCCGTTCCAGGTGAACTACTATCCGTTCATGGGACTGAAAGACATCACCTACCCGGGCAGCAACCGCAAGATCACCACGGGTTATGATGTGAGCGGACGTGCGAATACGGTGTCGGGCCAGATTGGAACCAATCCGGTGACAACCTACACGACCGTGAACAGCTTTGCCACGACGGGAGCGCTTGTATCGCAGACGCTTGGCAACCTGCTGACGGAGACTTGGAATTATAATCCGCGGCTGCAGCCGACGCTAATCCGGCTCGGGGGCCTTCTGACGCTCGTGAATTGTTATGATTCCAGCGAGTCCAGCACGAACTGCGCCAATGTGCCGGGATTGACCGCGACGAACAACGGAAATCTGCAGGGTCAGAAGACCACCCGATCCGGGGTCACCTCGACGCAGAATTACATCTATGACGCAGTGAACCGTCTGACTTCCGCGATTCAAACCGGGAGCGTCGCTTGGTCGCAAGGTTACAAGTACGATAATTACGGCAACCGGTGGCTGGATACCTACTCCGGTGCTCTGCCTGCGCCGTCGCTGGAAGTACCCAGGAACTCAAGTGCTTATAATTTCCACAACCAGATCCCCGGCTTTAATTACGACTTTGCGGGCAATATATTGGACGTCCCCGCGACGAACTCCTTGCGTCATGCGACTTACGATGCTGAGAACCGGATGAAGACGATGAGCCTGGCGAATGGGGACCAAGCAACCTACGATTACGATGGGAACGGCCGACGAGTGAAGAAGACGGTAACGCCGTCCGGGGCGGCGGCGATCACCACCGTGTTCGTGTACGATCCGATGGGAGGGCTGGCCGCGGAGTTTGGCTCGACGAACGATACCGGCACGCGATACTTGACAGACGATCACCTAGGCTCGACGCGGCTGATCACGAAAGCAGACGGGTCGGTCGACAAAACCTATGACTATCTGCCGTTTGGCGAGGAGTACAGCCCGGTAGCTCCGATCTACCCGCAACTGGGTGGTCCGAACAGCATTAAATTCACCTCCAAAGAACGAGATAGCGAAACCGGGCTGGATTACTTTGGTGCCAGGTATTTCTCCTCGGCGCAGGGTAGGTTCACCAGCCCTGACTGGTCGGCGACGCCGCAGCCAATTCCGTATGCCAAACTCGAAAACCCGCAGAGCTTGAACCTGTATGGTTACGTGCTCAACAACCCTCTCTCGCTAAAGGATGACGACGGCCACGAGATCATCTATGCGGATGGACTAAAAAACTCGCAATTAGTGAGAGACACCGTGACTGCCATTCTGGCGAATCCCAACACCAGCGGATATCTGTCCGGCTATGTAGGCGCAAACAATCCGAATCTGACGATTACGAGCGGCGATCTGGGTCCACCGAAGGTGGAAGTCCTGCCGAACGGCCAGACACTGACGACGACCGTTCAAGGGAATACAGAGCCGGATATCCAAACAAGTTCATTCAACGGTGGACCGCCAGAAACCCAATTCAAAGGGGCGACCGTTACCATCGACAACAAAACGTCTAAGGGCGATACGCCCGGCGTTTTGATCCACGAGAGCGTTCATGCCGGAGAGGCGCAGCAAAACCCAGCGAAATTCGTTGCGGATGCTAAGTCCGAGAAACCTACGCCACACGACAAAAGACCGCAAGAGGAACGTGCCAATGCAGTGCGGCATGCGAACGAAAAGGACATCAACAAAGCGGTAAAGCAGATTGAAAAAGACCGCAAGAAGGAACAGTAATGAGCTTCCGAAAGCTGTTCCTGGCAATCTTCAGGGTGGTTGCATTATCCGCATTTGCAGCGTCGGTGGGTGCACAGGTTACCGAGCAGGCTGGGCGTGACCAAGCCCGTAATCTTGTTCGGTCGCAGCTTCATCTCAAACCCGATCAGTTCTTACAGGTGCACCGGGACGAGGAACTGGAGCAGTCACTAGCAGTCATAGTGGGCAAACCGGGTGTGTTTGTCTACCGTCTCAGCCGAACGGGAGACGAGATCAAGGAGCAGAGCGTCGTTCATCACATCTTCACGGACGCCGAGTCAGCGTACATCGTCGCAGTCAGGGCAGACGACGCAAGCATGTATAGCGTCCACGGCTTCACCGATTCGAGGGCTGAGTTTGAGAGGCTGATGACGACAAGTGGGCCGAGGGTAGCCAGTTCTGAGCAGGCTCAATCCATTGTCGATTTCTATAGGGATGTGAACCCAGAGAACTGGTCGATGCCGTCGATCTCAAGCCTACTCGATCTGAAGCAGGCCGCAGAGCGGCAGTGTCAGACGGTTCCGTTCGATCCGAACGAAAAGGACTTCGAGGCTTGGTGGCGGCATGCCAGGCCGCTGTATGCGGACGTTCCGTTCAGGGAAACAGCTAGGCCGTCGAGCGACAATGGCTACCTCGTTGAGTGGATCGTCTTATCCGCTCCTGGTTCTGATTCCTGTGGCGGCGCTCCCCTTCGGGCGACGCTGAAGGTGGGTAGCAATGGTGAAATCGGCAAGCTAACGTTGCTCCCTGTGCGATCAAAATAGCCATAGAACGACCGTTTACGATGCGTGCTGGATTTTCCGTCGCTGCACTTCGAGGCGAACAGCGTAGAAGGCTGTTTGCAGGAGATGGATGGGGCCGTGGTTGGCGTCGATGACGAGCTTGCCATCGGACCACTCGGAGTTTTTGTCAGTGCCGATCAGAAGTTCGAGGGCGAAATGTTCGAGCACGAAATCGTAGGCGGCTTCAAGTTCGTCGTCACAAAGTGAACCGAGAACTGCGCTCGGTTCGGTGATGTCTTGGACGAGTAGTTCGTCGGCGAGGTTGGTGAGCAAGTATTCCACGGTTGGTTCCCTCCAGGGTGTGAAAGTATTTAACATTCTGGGTACGCAAAAGAAGATCAACCAACAGGAACCATGCGAAGCATGACGGTGCGAAGCAACGTCCAAATCCATTGGTCTTGAAGATTCTTCTGGAACCAGAGGAGTCGTTCACTTCGTTCACGACGCCTTCGGCAGTCTCAATGTCATCATCATGCGGTAGGTTCAGAGCATCTTTGCAGGAACACGAGTCCTCAAGGAACTCGGCAAAGATGCTCGAAGGTCATGCGTACAGGCCCTTCACATCTCCCCGGATCGTCTGAGTCGTGCCGGGGTCTCGGCTACTTAACGCTGGAGGTCTCAGCCAGCGACGGACTTGGGCATCCCGATTTAGCAGCGCCCAGGCTCTTCGTCCGTGTCCCACAGTAGAGCCGTCCTTGATCCACGCTGCCGTCAATTACTCCCGACCGTGGAGGACGTTGAACCAGATGCGATCCGATCCAACACTGATATGTAGAAGCGGCGATTCTTTGGCGGCAGCGAAGATGCGGCTGCAACCACAACGGCTTGTGCATATCAGAGATAGACACAATATTTTGTGGTCAGAAAAATGAAGGCCGAAGGGACGAGTGATAGACGGCATCGGCGGCATGTGGCGGAATGACGTGAAAACCGTGTTTTAGATGTATCAATCGGGAGGGAGTGGGCGATCCGAAATGGCGGTGCGCCGGGGATGGCGACAAGCGGCTAAATATGAAAGAGGAACCGACCATGATCCCGATGAAACTCACCGAGAACCACTACATCAACCCGGAGGCGATTGACCAACTGTTGATCCGGCCAAAGACCGACGAGCGGCCAGCGGCCCTGTGCATCGTCTTCAGCGATGACAACCAAATCCCACTGGAAGTTTACGGCGAGGAAGCGGAAGAGGCGATTGCGAACTGGCGCAACTTCCACCAGCAACGAGCGGCGTGAGTGTTCAATCGCTCACTGCATTTTTTCTTTCCTCTGCTGGAGCGAAGCCACACCGATCACCGAGGCCAAGTAGCCAGCAGTCTCGGCATGGACTTGGCGAACGGAGTCGGTCAATGCGCTCACCTTCCCCTGGTCCACGCCGCCAACGTCGCCCAGGCCCTCCAGTGCAATCAAGCCGTGACGAATCGCCTTGGAGAACTCGGCCAAAATCTCGACTGCATCGAACGCCGTCGTCATTTTTTCACCCACAGCCGCCGCCCGATCCGACGTTTTCGTAGACACTATTTTCCAAAACGTTCTTCACCGTGCGGCCATACCACTTGCCGCCGTTCTTACCTCGCACGTTGTCGCCGTTGAAGGCGTCGGCGATCATGGCGAGACTCCAACCATCTTCTCTTCGCTCCCCGTATGGTAAAAATACTCGAACGACTGTCGCAGCAGCATGATATCCAAGTGGTTGTCATGGGCGAGCTGACGTGGTGCCGACAATCTCAGCTCGAACGGGCGGACAGTAGTCGGAACTTCAAAACCGGGAGTGGCTCCGATCATTTCGGTTCCGATCACCGATAAAGGTGAAAGGACTCGCTCGTACGGATTCGCTGTAGATAGAAATGAGGATGCCAAAGCCTCCAAGTTCCAAACCGTTCAACCATCTTCAACAGGTTCTCCAGAACTGCTTGAAACAGAAGGCATTGAAAACAGGCTATTTATGCCGTGGGTCAGAATCTGCCTTGGGCGCAGGTGCGCTCCCTCTTGGCGCATCTTTAGATTCAACAACTTGAAAACCTCACCTGTTGAGCTTTGAGGAACCGACAGCTACAATTTCGACTGCACTTGTTGCGGCGCATCTCGACGAACATCTTCAAACGATTGAGAATCGAAAGCCTACCGGTAGGACTGTTGCCTGTAGCGCACCTGCTTTAGCGGCAGGTGCGCTGACTCGGAGTTGGGCGGACATCCTTTCTGATTTTAATGGCTCGACTCATCCGACTGGGCGAAGCTCATCGTGTTCGGTCCGAGTCGGCTATGGCGCGTTTTGATTGAGTACAGCGCCCACTACCACAGCGAATGAAATCACCAAGGCAAGGACAATCTGCTCCTGTTTCCGAAGAAGCGGAATCCTATTTCCACGCCCCATGCCCGAGCTACAGCGTGCAGGCATCGGCTCGGAGGTCTCCTCAAGTATTACGAGTGGGCCGCATCAGTTTTTTGACTATACGACCAAAACTCGGCGATGCAGCCCCTCCAGCCTCATTCCATCTCAACGTCGCGAAAGAACGATTTTGAACGGACTATCCGCCGCACAAAAAAGCCCCCGGCTCGCGCCGGGGGCTTTGTTCAGTTCGCGAATAAGGTGCTTATCGCCTTACCGTAATGGGGGCGGTCGGGATTACCAGTTTCACCCAGACGGTATCCGGACCCTTGAAATACGAAGTCTCGGTCGCCTTGCGCAGGGCGTCGAGGCTGTCCTGCTCCTTCCCGGAGGTCGCGTTGGCGAAACCCGGCAGCTCGAACACGACCCATGAGTCTTTGTCCATTTCGCTCAAGCTGATAGAAACTTCCGGTCTTTCGGTCTTCACACGGATTTCGGTACCGGCGCGCACAGTGCTCTGATTGGCCGTGATCTTGAAGTCCTTGCCATTGCGGCTCAGGACGATTGGCTGCTCGGCAGCTCCACCGCCGCCGGCACCGCCAGCGCGCGGGGCAGCCGCCGGCGCAGGAGCAGCCGCCCGCGCGGGACCAGCAGACCGCAAAGCAACATCTTTCAGCGGACCGCTTGTGGCTCCGGGCCTCCTGATGCTGAACTGAATGCGTCCGATATCACCCTTGCACACGGAGGCGTTCCAGGTGGGATGAATCTCGCAGGTGTCGTCCGTGGCGACGCTGTCGTTCTCGCCGTCGTGGATCAGAACATAGGAATCAGGGATGCCGGTCGTCGAGCCGTCCAGATCGTGGATCGCCGCGGTCCGGTAGGCCGAACCACTCCGGTTGTCACTGTCGAACCTGGAGTCGATCTTCGGGAAATACACGGGCTTGGCATTGATGTATTTCGCACTCTTGACGGTGTTTTCGGTGGTAACCGCGGCGCCCGTAAACAACAGCCAGGTAAGCGCGCCTGATCCGCGCTGTTTGTTGTCCTGGAAATTCACGAAGGTGGTATTCACCACGTCGTGACGGGTATCGTAATACTCGTAAGCGTGGATCGGGTAATCCGGAATCAGGGGTTTCGGCAGGCTGCGGCCGTAGGCCTTTTCTTCCGGCGTTACGGGGTTGCCGATGTTGTCGGTTTCGCCCACGAACAGCGAATCAACCACCAGTGAGGTAAATGCGGCACCGCCGAGGGCACTCGTTGAATTCGTGAACCCGATGGCATTGTCCGCCGCCTTCAGATTCCGGAAGACGTGCAGCTGGCCGCGGCCCCAGACGCCGCCATTGCGGTTCTTGTAAGCGGTGAGATCCGCGAGGAGCGATTCCACGCTCTTGCTGTTTTCGTCAGCGGGATTTTCCTTGGCAATGTGCGAGGGCCCGGCCAATCCGAAGACGCCTTCCAGATTGATGTTCCGGTCCAGCATGAACCCGTCGTAGTTAGAGTGGGCAACGTTGCCCCTGAATTCCGCCATCCTGGTTCGACGCGGCCAGGTGGCCTTGCTGATCTCCGTACCTTCGAACTTTCCTTGCGGGTGTTCCGGCAACGACCACCAGAAGCCGTTCTCATCGGAACCCGCTGCGACGTTGTCGATGAAGACATTGTCCGGATTGGTGATCCAGTAAGCCGTCACCGTGTTGTCCGAAGGCAGCAGGGTGTCCTTGCCGGACATGCTGTCCGCCCTGTAGGTCGCGCGATTCAGCGAATTACTTCCCCTGTTCTCTCCGTTTGCGGCGAGATTGGTCGGCATGCAGACCTTGGAGGTATGGCACTTGATCTGGATCGCCAGGTTGTGCACGAACTGGTTACCGTGCTCCGCGCCGTCTTCGAGGAAGAAGCAGTGGCCGACGGCGTTGTAGGTCACATTGTTCTCCACGTGCAGGAAGTTCGTGCCATGCACGGTCACGCAGCGGTTGTAGGTGTCGTGGATCGCGGAGTTGCGGATGTACTGCCCCTGCCCCGCATCCCCGACCAGATGCCAATGAATGGGATACCGCGCCAGATGCATGTTCTGACCCATGCGATTGAGCTCGACGCCATCGACAAACATCTTGCTCCCGAGCATCGCCATGACGTGCCCGCCGTAGAAAGACTGTTCCGCGTCGGCCGATGCCTGGAGTTTGATATTGCGCGACAGCAAGCCGATTTCGCCGCGTTCATCCACGTCGAAGGTGATCTTGCCGAAGTGCATGTAGTCGAGCTTCTTGTCGAGCGTGATCGTGTTTCCGCTGATGGCCGCAATGTTGCGCCGTTCTGCCTGCCGGGGATCGAAATCAGTGGATGCGAGAACGATCTCGTCGCCGACGCGCCAGCCGGCAGCGTTCAGGACCTGGATCGAGGTGGCGCCGGCGTTCGCTGTGCTGGACAGCTTCGTCCAGGAATTGGTCCGGTCACCGTGAAGATTGAGGGTTCCGCCCATGAGCATGATCCCGCGGTCACTGCGGTCATTTCCACCCAGCCCGCCAAAATCTTCGTCTTTGACGTTGTCAGTGAGCGTAATGGTCGCCTGGTGCGTGTGGGGTTTGGCTTCCGTGCCAATCTCCAACTCCCCATGCACCATGATCCACTCGGTGGTTAGTTCGAGATCTTTGTTGTCCGCGAAGCTCAGTTTGCCGTTGATCGTCAAACCGTGCAGCGCCGGCGGAGTGACATCGAGGACGACGTCCATGTCCCTCCCGATGGTGACAACGGCGTCGTTGGCTGGCACCTTCTTGTCGGGCCAAGTGGCTGCATCAGACCAGCGCTTCGCGCTAGCCGTGGAAGAAGTCTTTTGTTGAGCCTTAAGGGCGGCATATCCGCCGAGGACTAAAAAGGCTGGAACGAGCAACGAAAGGAACAAGAGAGAGCGTTTTCGCATCTGTTAATCTCCAGTGATTGAGGAGCGACTACAAAGTAGCAGGTTCCAGAGAGGCTCGCAAGGGAGTTCATTCCGAGCAAGAAGCTCCTGGTTCACTGAACCCGTCACGTAGGCGAGAAGCCGTAACCATCTAGCGTTTCTCGTGCTGATCGTCTATCTTACTGCGTGCGCAGGTCATTCGAGTATTTTGACCATACGGGGTTGGAACTTATACGGACCGCTCAAAGAGTCAACTTGCGAAAATCGAGCTTTTGGACTCTCTACGTGCAACGCTGCGCGTCATCTCTTGCCTGCTGGTTGCGTTGCCGCGGGGAACGTAATTCGCCAGCGACACACTCAGAACGAGAAGCGCCCGATGAACTGGCCCTGGCGCTGTCCGCTGGTCCCGCTGATCGGGACAACGGTTCCGAAACCGCTCGTGAATTGGCCGAGCGCGTTTGTTTGCGGCGCCGCCGTGAAGCCGGTGGCTGTGGGGTTGGGCAGGATCAACCGATTGAAGGCATTTTGCCATTCCACCCGAATCTGCAGGGTGACGCGCTCCTTCAGGCGAAAGGTCCGTCTGAAGTTCACATTTTCCGTGGGATGACGAAAGCCCCGGTAATTGTCAAAAAAGGTGGTCTGGCTGGCGCCCCACTGATCGTTGGGCACGTTGGCCCACGCCGCGGGATTCAGCACGTTGGTTTTGGTCGGATCGAAGCAGTGGCAGTTGATATCGATGGGAGTGTTGTGAACCACGCCGTTGGTATCGGTCCAGTTAGAGGACCACAGCGACTGCCCGGCAACAGGTTGCGCAGGGCCCGGACCACGGCCCAAAATGTTGCTGATGGGATCGGTGCCGGCCGAAGCGGGCAGGGCGAGCAATGCGCCGCTCTGATACTGCAAGTACCAGCCGGTGCCCCAATCGGCGAGCACATTCGTCAGAATCTTATTCCCGAGGAACTTGTTATTGCTATGGATCCGGGGAACCGTGTATTCGGTGGAAACTCTGAATTGGTAGGGCAGATCGTTGGCCGCCAGATTTTTCCCGAGTTGAGCGGGGTTATAGACATCGGGATTACTCATCAGGGATAACGATTTCGACCAAGTGAAATTCCCGTTCAGAGATAACCCGTGGGAGAGGCGCTTCGTGACCACGGTTTGAAGCCCATCGTACCAGGTGAGGCCCAGCGGAGCGTTGATAGTTGCGAGGCTGGTGTTGTACTGCGGGAATGGACGTATAGACTGGCGGACGGTCTGGGTCGTGGGGAAGCCGTTGTAGGGGATCGAGACTCCTTGGGAAGCCAGAGTGGATAGCTGGGAAGGGCTCAGGGCCGACCACAGACTCCTGAGCAGCGTCGAACTGGCTGCGTTAATCCCGAATCCATACTGGGCAAGCAAGGCCGTCGAGACGTCATTAGGCCCCGGGTCCACAGCCGCGGCCCATCCTGACCCACGATTGCCCACGTAGGAAACCTCCATAACCAGGTTGCGGCTAATTTCGCGCTGAATACCCACGCTAAATTGATTCTGCCTGGGGGGACGGCCGGAGTTTCGGTCCAGCCACCCCGGCGCGGCAACCACGGTGCCTATGGCTTGTCCGACATTGGAGACAAAGGAAGGCCATGCCGGTTTGATGCTGGAAGGGATGCCGCTCTGAAGTTGGAAAAAGTACTGGCCGAGGGGCAAGGCCGAACTGGTTACACTGGTGACCGGCGCCCCGGCAAGAGAAAGGCTGGTCGGGGCGAAGACCACGCCAAAACCGCCGCGGAACACCGTCTTGCGGTCTATCTGGTATGCGAACCCGGCACGGGGGCTGATCGCGAAGGGATAGTTCTGGGCGAATTGGCAGCCGCATGTGGCTTCAAACACGTTACCGCCCGGGTGGTTTCCAGCGGAAACATTCGGCACGTTGGGATCGAAGTTCGCCACCCGGCCGTATTGCTCCTTTCCGTACGTTCCGTAGTCCCAGCGAATTCCGTAATCGAAAGTCAGCTTACGCGTGATCTTCCACGTGTCTTGCGCGAACACAGCCATTTGTTTCTTTCGGATACTGTAATCCGCGGGCACGGCGAGAGTCACGGAGCTCACATTGCCCATCAGGAAATCGGCGAAGGCGAAGCCGGTGCTGCCCTGCGAAGTCGTAAAACCTTGGAGAGCCGGCTGCACGGTTCCTCCCCCAAAGGTGTATTGGCCATTGCTGCCTGTAAACTGGGCCGAGGGATATTGCTCATAGCGAAACTCGGCTCCGACTTTAAAGCTGTGGTTTCTCTTCACCCAGTTGACGTTCCCGTTGACCATGGGTTTATGGTCGGTAGTGCCTGTGCTCTGGTTGCCGTTCACGCCCGGGCCTAACGTAGTCATGCCGCCGGTGGCGAGGGAGGAAGTGGTGGTGATATTCGGGAAATTCCGGGCAACCGTTGCACCTACCAGGCCGAGTGACGTAGCGGCATTGTAGTCAGTGACCGGCGTCGCGTTGCTGAAGTTGATTCCGGTGTAGCCGAGGCCAAAGTGCATCAGGAGGCTGGGCGTGAGGGTTTGGTCGTAGTTGGCGCGGACCGTCGGGGCGTAGATGAAGGTGCCGATGTCCGGATCGATCGGGTCCGGCAGACCCAACCCAGTGAAGGTCGAGTATTGGGCCTCCGTGGCCGTCTTTTGATAGTAAAAGGACGCATGTCCCTTGGAACCGACTTGTTGATCGATCTTGAACGATGGGATTTCCGAGTTTCTGTGGGCGGTCCAAGGCACTTGATAATTATTGCCGACCTGCCCAGCAGCGGCGTTGGGGCCAACCGGAGACGGAACCAGCGCCAGGATCTTCGCCGCCACCGGATCCATGTAGGCCGCAGTCTGCGGAATCTTGTTCCCGACCATCGGATCTTTCACTTGGTAAAGGCTCCCGGTCTGGCCCTGCGTGACGCAGGTCGCCGTTGGGACCGATGCGCTGCAAGTTACTCCAGCCTGGGAGAACGGATCGAAGATGGTGCCTGAGTTGATGGTGCGGCCACGCGGGTCAACAAAGTTCGCCGAGCCGACTTTAACCGGGACGGGCGTGCCATTGACTCCGGAATAGATCGGCAACTGGCTGAAATCGCCGATCCGATAAGCCGCAGTGGGGACCGTCGCCGTGGTGCTGGTGACATGATTGTTCTCGAGGTACTGCTCCCAATTCCAAAAGAAGAAGGTCTTGTTTTCGCCGTTGTAAATCTTGGGGATCTTAATCGGACCACCCAGCGTACCGCCATAATCAAAACGCCGCTGCGTGGTCTTCAAGCCCGTGTAGGGCTGCGCCGCGTTCAGGACCTCGTTAACGTGGTAGTCGTACAGCGTGCCGTGGTACTGGTTGGTGCCCGACTTCATGGTGACGTTGAAGATGCCGCCGCCAACCACGCCGAATTCCGCCGCGTAATTGCTGGTTTGAACCGCAACCTCCTGAATCGCGTCCACGCTGGGCTGCATCTGTGAGGTTAACCCGGTTGTACCCGCCCCCGTGTGGTTCGCGGTCTGGCCATCTATCAGGATGTTCTGTGTGTTGGTCGGGGCGCCGTTCACGGTAAAGCTACTGCTGGCATAGTTCGAGCCGGGAATGAGCAGAAGGAGCGCAAAGGGATCGCGGAAATTGCCGTTGGTGCTCAGGATGGGGATGTTATCCAGCTGATTGATGGTGACGTTGTGAACCAGCGCCCCGTTTTCCGTCTTCAGCAGCGTCGCTTCGCCGGTGACCGTGACGGACTCCGCGCTTGAGCCGACCTCCAAAGGAATATCGATGCGCATCACTTGCGCCGCGGACAGCGTCAGACCCTTCCGGTTGAACCCTTTAAACCCTTGGACGGTGACCGTGACATCGTAGTTGCCGATCGGCAATTGCTGAACCGAATAGTTGCCAGTGTCGGTCGTCGTAGTCCGGTACGCCACGCCGGTCCCGGTGTTTTTCACTTCAACCGGTGCGTTGGCGACCACCGCCCCGCTCGGATCAGTGACGAATCCGGTGATAGTGCCGAGTCCGGTTTGCGCAATCGCTGTACCCACCAGGACTAAGGACAGAATAAGCGCGAATGAAAAGGCTGGACGCATCGGAATCTCCCTTTTCAGAAATCAGCCCACGCAACCCTAAACTTGCAATTGACCGGGCCTGATGATACTTCAGGGGGTGGTTGCGTGTCAAAGGGGAAAAACCAGAAGGGGAGGACTGATCGCAGGCCGGGTTAGTGGACCGGAACACGATATTGTTTCCGTCCGGAGTCCATACCGGCAGTTGTTGCCTCCGGCAAAGAAGCTCAGACGAATGTGGTGTCCAGGACCAAGTCCTTCACCCAAATGTCTTCGTCCTTTCCGTTTAGTCGCAAGAAACGCCAAATGTTTGCGGTCTGGCGAAAAACGCGGTTTGGAGTAAACGCGGCGCGTGCTAGGTGCTCGGTCTTGCCGACTCCCTCTAGCCAGAAGATGGACCGGCCCTCTTGTTATTCCGCCCCTGCGACGTACGCGAAAGATCTCGTAGGATCAAGATACTCAACCGACTGTCACAGGAGTATGATCTCCAAGCGGTCGTAATGTTGGGCGATAACTGACGTTGACGTAATGTGAAAAGGTCAGATTGAACGGGCAGACGCTAGTCGGAACCTTGAATCGGGACGGCTCCGATCTTCTGTTTCCGATGGCGGGTGACGATGACCGAAGGACGGTGGTCGTGCGGAGTCGCTGTAGATAGAAATGAGGATGCCGAAGCCTCCAGATTCCAAACCACTCAACAAGTCTCAATAGGCTAGCCGCATCTGCTTGAAACATAAGCATCACAAACAGGCGCGTTAGGCGAAGCGCCGGAATCTGCCTTGGGCGCAGGGGGTCGGGCGTTCAAATCGCCCCGCCCCGACCAATTGATTCAAGCGGATGTGGGCGATTCCTTAGCTGTAGCTAAATCGCGCGTAGTCGATTTTGTAGCTGTCGGTTTCCTCCAGATCCAACAGGCGAGTTTTCTTCGCATGAAGCACGCCACCCCGCCGTTGCCCGCAATTGCGGCAAGCAGCTGAGGGACGACGAATATCACGGGTGCCAACATGGAACCGGACGAGGTCCACCATCGAGTCGAGGCTCCACAGGGTATCGCCCTCCACCGTAAGGCGCAGCATCGAGATCCTCAAGTCACTGCCACTCAAGGGAAGGACGGAACGGTCACCGTTAATGTCCAAGAGAATATGCGGAACCCTTACCAACCCGTCGGCCAAGGCATCGCATCGAACGTAAACATCAATGTGAATGAGAGCGCCACAAATGCATCAGTCACCGGAACCGTATCTGGTGCGCCATCGTTTGAAACAAATTTCACAACGCAAGGTGGAACGACGATGAATCTGCCGCTGCAAAGTGCGCCGCAAAGCACCGCTGGATTCATCATCGGCTTGCAGCAGACTAACCAAGTCAACAAAAAGATCGAAGTGAAGAAGGATGATCCTCAATGAGAGGTTTGTCGATCTCCTTGTTGGTCGCGGGCATCATCTGGACGCTTGTTGTCGCATGGATATACCTAACTCTTAGCGGCATTGCCGAACCGATCTCGGTGATGCGTGTGGTGCTCTATTACGGCGGGTTGTTGCTAGGGCCTCTCGCCCTGATCCTAGGGCCGATACTCGTCCTGAATGGAACCTACGCCAAGCCTGGTGCCATATTGGCGATTCTCGGTTGCGCGGTGCTGACGGTCTTCGTCTTCTACCAGACGGCCCAGGCGATGCACGTGGAGCCGTTACAGGTGAAACCGCCCTATGCACTCTACGCGGTTGTTGTGATTCTCGTCATTCTTGCGGATGCGGCGGCTGTCAAACTATATCGGCTATCCGCCGTGAACTGAGCGTACGATGCGTGCTGCATTGGTGTACGACTGTACTCTACCCTTTGTTCATTTTGACAACGAGTTCACCTCCAAAGAAAGAGATGCTGAAACGGGGTTGGTGTGTGTCGCCAAAATCGAATCCAGCGAGGGCAAGCCGGCGGGAGCGAACCTCGTGAGCCGCTCGCGGGTTGTTCAATTCAGTAAAGTTCTCGCGGATGGCGTCATGAGAACCAGATGGACGGCTTTCGATTTCGGGCAGAATCGCCGCTGACAGACACGCCCGCCACAGGCGCGCCAAGAGAGCCGCCGGTCCGGATCTGGAGAGTCAGGCGACCTGTTGCCAGCCGTAACGATGATGTAGACCGCCCACACGAGGGAGCGAAATGACCTTCGCTCCGCTGCCAGGGTTGTTCTCAATGGGACGCCGATTCGGGAGTGTCCTTGCCGAGCCCATCGTGCGTGCGGTCCAGATGGTAATAGCGAACGTAGTCCCGAATCAGTCGTCGCAGGTGCCGTTCGTTCAGCGGAATCACATGGTCCAGCAACTCCCGGCGACAGCTTCCGACCCATCGTTCCGCCACTCCGTTCTGCCAGGGAGATTCGCGGCTGGTGCGCTTGGGCTTCAGTCCGATGGAGCGCAGCGCGTTCAGAACCTCGGCGTCGAACTTAGTGTCCCGATCCAGGATCACGTATCGGTATGGTGTCGAGTCTGGGAAAGCTTCGCGTAATTGCTGGACCACCCATGCGGAGGCCGGTTGTGAGGTCACATGGAAATGCAGAATCCGGCGCCGTGCGTGCTCGATGACAAACAAGCAATACAACACTCGGAAGCTCACGGTCGGCACGGTGAAGAAATCCAGCGCCACGATGCCCTCGGTGATTTCGCAGGAAAGTTAGCCAGCGCTTTCCAGGATCTCCGCGCCGCTGGACCGCGCGAAGGTACCGAGACACGGATCGTTCCGAAAGCACGAGGCCGAGTTTAAGCAGCTCGCCGTGGATTTTGGGAGCGCCCCAGGACGGATTCTCGCGTGCCATCCTTCAAATGAGTTCTTGGATTTCGGCGGTGATTCTAGCTCTACCAGGGGCTGGTCCGCGAGACCGCGAGCGCCAGTACAACCGAAATCCTGCGCGATGCCAACTCACCACAGTCTCCGGCTTCACGATCAGCAGCACCTCGGCCCAGCGGGACCAGACACTGCGTAACGCTGTCCAGAACAATCGGTCCATCCGGCTCAGTTTGGGGCGGGGACGCTTGCGTTTCAGAACCGCTACCTGCTGGCGCAAGGCTAGAATCTCCAGGGCCAGATCGGTTCGACACATGAAGAAGACTCGTACGGCAGTCGCCAGATCAAGGATGAATCGGAGCATGAACTTGCCGTTGTATCACACGACTAAACCGCTGATTCTGTGGCGTGGCGGACTTTTGGCGACGGACACCCGGTTCTTACGCATGGAATCGCCGCGCATTTGTTCGTCTTCACCCCGGAATCGTTTTCACGTTCACCCCGGAATCCCGTTCACCTTGCCCCAGAATCCCCACCTGGTAGAACGCGGTCCGATCGCAGTGGTCGTAGCAAATCGCCGTCGTGCTGCCTATTGTTTGGGTGGCGCCGACGGGGGCGGCTGATTGAACTTCCCAGCGTCAATCGCCACATTCGTTTGCGC
>JAOAPR010000054.1 GCA_025463005.1 Bryobacterales bacterium
CGATTGGGTAACGGAGCCCGCGTCGCGAGGGCTTTTTTCTCTACGACACGAAATTAAGGCTTATGATTTTACGGTGTGACTCGGGCGTGTATTCTGAGTTGGCATCTTCATAATGTTTATTGTTGCCGCCTGTGGTGAAGCATTGATTTCGCGCGTTACAGCCGCCCGGAACGGAAGTATTCGGGTGGATTGGAGAGCCAAAGTAGAACTGTTAGAGGAGATCCGCCGGGAGAACCGGTTCTCCTCGACCAGGCTAATCAAGTGCCACTATCGGGGTCTCCCCAGCTAACCTCGGTCATGCTTTCGCCTCTGCGTCGCGCTTTCGGAAGGCGGCTTCTCCAGCGTCGGACACCTCGACCCACTTCGGGGCAGGCGAGGCTTCGGCGTCGTAGTTGTCGTGCCAGTTCCACCACTTGTACGGCGGGGTCTGGGGGTAACCCTCTGGCGAGTCCTCCCAAGTCTCCTGACGGCCGAGCGGCGTGATATCGAGGTAGCTCCAGGTGGTCCCCATCGCCTCGTCGCCGCGACCGTTGATGAAGTAGGTGCGAAACACCCTTTCGCCGTCGCGGAAGAACACGTTGTGGCCGTGCCATTCATCGACGCCGAAGTCCGCGTCGAAGCCGTCGGTGATGGTGTACCACGGCATCTTCCAACCCATTCGTGCCTTCAGACGCTCGATGTCCTTCTGTGGCGCGCGTGAGGCGTAGGCGAGCGTGGTGTCGCGGGCGTTCAGATGGGTCAGGTGGGCGACCTGATCGGCGCCCAGGGAACAGCCTCGGCAGGCGTGCTCGGGCCAGCCGAACACCCCGGGCTCGAAGAAGGCGCGATAGACGATCAACTGACGGCGGCCCTCGAACAAATCGAGCAGGCTTACCTTGCCCTTGGTTCCGTCGAACTCGTACTTCTTGTCCACAGCCAGCCAAGGCATCCGCCGGCGTTCGGCGGCCAGCGCATCACGGGAGCGGGTCAAGGCCTTCTCCTTCACGAGGAGCTGCTGGCGTGCAGCCTCCCACACCTGCAGCGACACGATCGGGGGTGTGTTCATCGCGAGATGCCCTTTCCCGTGTTCCTTATCTCTCTCGTTGCTTGTTGCCATCTTATTTCTCCCTTGTTTTTTTGAAACAGACCGAGACGATTCGTTCTAAACACTTTCCTGAACTTGCCGATGCACACCGCCAGTATTCCTCCCGTGGATCCGGCTCCGGCGACCATTACCGCTGTGCTTGCGATGCATGCTGGGCACATATGTCCCTCCTCTGAAGTTCAAATTGGTGTATCGTTAGCTGCTTCTCCCAGTTCTCGATATAACCTGGTGCTTGGTGCTCACGCGATAAACTTAACCCTGAATGTCGAAATACTGGGAGTGACAAGTGTGGCGGGATTCCAGAACCAGCAGCGCGCCGGATCGACATGGACTCGCTAATCACGGCCGCGGCACGCGCGCTGGCCGCAGGCGATCCCCTCGGCGCGTTGAAACGGGTGGCCCTGCGCGACGACGCGCCCGCTCTCGCTCTGAGAGGCATCGCGATGGCGCAGCTCGGCGATCTGGTTCGAGCGAAGGCTCTCCTGCGGAGCGCCGCGCGTGCCTTCGGTGCGAAAGAGGCGGTGGCGCGCGCGAGGTGCATCGTGGCGGAGGCGGAGATCGCGCTCGCCTCGCGCGATTTGGGCTGGCCTGCGAAGGCCCTCGACGCGGCGCGGGCGACGCTCGAAGCGCACGGCGACTGCGTGAACGCCGCACATGCACGGTACCTCGAGGTACGGCGCCTCCTGCTGATCGGGCGCCTCGACGAGGCGGAGCGGAGGCTCGCGGATCTCGACCCTACGCCCTTTCCGCCAGCGTCCAAGGCCGCTCACCAGCTGGTGGTTGCGGGGATCGCAATGCGGCGTCTCCAAACGGAGGCGGCCCGCGCGGCTCTGGCTCGGGCTGAGCGCGCCGCTCAGCAGGCGCGTATCCCTGCGCTGGTGGCGGAGGTGGAAAGCACATCCCTCATCCTGAAAACCCCCGCGGCGCGCCTGATTGCCGGTGGCGCGGAGCGGCTCCTCCTGCTCGAGGAAGTCGAAGCACTACTCGCGTCGGATGCATTTGTGGTGGATGCCTGTCGTCACGTCGTGCGTGAGCGCGGCACGGTGATCTCGCTGGCAAAACGTCCGGTGTTGTTCGCGCTCGCACGAGCGCTAGGCGAAGCGTGGCCCTCAGACGTGCCGAGGGACGTGCTCCTTGCGCGAGCATTCGGAGCGAAGCTGGCGGATGAATCGCATCGCGCGCGCTTGCGAGTCGAAGTCGGGCGGCTTCGGAGAATGCTTCGGAGGCTGGCCGATGTCACCGCGACGAAGCGAGGGTTTGCGCTGGCGCCGCGCCGCGCAGGCGAGGTCTTTGTGCTGGCACGGCCCGTCGAAGACGAGCACGCGGCGGTGCTCGCTTTCCTCGCCGACGGCGAATCCTGGTCGAGCTCGGCCCTTGCGCTGGCGCTTGGCACCAGCCAGCGCACCGTGCAGCGGGCACTCGACTCGCTTGCGGAAACTGGCAAAGTGCAGTCGTTCGGGCGTGGGCGAGCGCGTCGCTGGCTGACGCCACCCGTGCCGGGATTCACGACTACTTTGTTACTCCCCGCTTCTCTGCCGATTGATTAATGTGAAAGTATGCATCGAGAAAACGCCGAGATTGTCCGTGAGTATGGGCCCTTTCCGGGCGTAGACCACGTGCACGGAGTCACGTACGACGGTCAGAACGTCTGGTTTGCAGCTGGAGACACGCTGAACGCCTTCGATCCTACGAGCGGGAAGATGCTGCGGTCCGTCGATGCCGCCGCGCATGCAGGAACGGCCTTCGACGGCCAGCACCTTTTTCAGCTCGCCGAGGATCGCATCCAGAAGATCGATCCGAAGAGCGGCGGTGTGCTCGCCACGATCCCGGCGCCCGGCGGCGGCGGTGACTCTGGGCTTGCGTGGGCCGAAGGGACGCTCTGGGTCGGACAGTATCGGGCCCGGAAGATCCATCAAGTCGATCCCGAGACAGGGGCGATTCTTCGTACCATCGAGTCCAATCGCTTCGTCACCGGGGTCACGTGGGTTGACGGAGAGCTCTGGCACGGAACATGGGAGGATGACGAGAGCGATGTGAGGCGAGTCGATCCCCGAACGGGAGAGGTTCTGGAGAAACTCGATATGCCGCCCGGAGTGGGCGTATCAGGGCTCGAATCCGATGGCGGCGATCAGTTCTTCTGCGGAGGGGGAAAGAGCGGGAAGGTCAGGGCCGTCCGGCGGCCCAAACGGGGCTCCGCGGAGGGCGGCGGCTCCGAGGTCGATTCCACAAGCAAGTAGTTGAAGCGCCCGCGAAGGCGAGCTTCGATACCTACGTCAACGAGCTGGCGTCGCCTGCGGTACAAGAATCTCATTGGAGATAGGTGGCCGCGTGGATTGACTCTAACTGTGCCGAAACGGTTTTCTTTTTGGCACGCGACCATCAGTCCAGCAGGCATCCCGCGATGAATCTAATGGATGATGGCGTTACGAAACCATCTCCGACACCTTTTGGCACGGCCGTAGTCTAGAGCTTCCGCGTTTGGCTCCAGCCCCGTTATGGAGCATTATCGGCGGCCGGACCACGCGCGGGCTCCCCTTCAATGGCTACGTCCCAGGCGTACGGGCACCCTAGCGTTGCACGAGTACGTTCTCCGGTGGTTGACGCACAGCCCATCCCTCTCGCTCTAGCTCGGGCTGGTCCTGTTCGTCTTCCGCGTAGCCCAGGCACAGGTAGGCCACCAGTCTCCAGTGATCAGGTACATCGAGCTCCTGTAACACTTGCCGCGGGTCGAGGATTGACACCCATCCGAGACCGATTCCTCGTGCCCGCGCTGCAAGCCACAGTGTGTGGACGGCGCACACCGCCGAATACGGCAGCATTTCCGGCATGGTTCCGCATCCAAGCCCAGATCCCACCTCCGTTTTGGGATCGACAAAGACAGCCAGATGAACCGGTGCCTCGATCAAGCCAGCGAGCTTGAGACGCGCATACAGTGCGGCTCGTGCGCCATCAAGCTGGCCCAAAGCTCGGTGGTTCGCCTGTTTGAAATTCGCAACAATCGCCGCCCTCCGATCCGGGTCATCTACCATCACCCACCGCCATGGTTGGCTGAAACCGACCGAAGGAGCCATGCAGGCGAGCGCCAGCAGCTCCTGAATCAAACTGAGAGGCAGTGGATCGGACCGAAAGTGGCGCACATCGCGCCGCCACACGAACAAGTCAGCAAGTGTGGCACGGAAGTGGTCGTCGAACTGAGGTGGCATGGGCATCTGCTTCCCATCATCCCTCTAGGGCTCACAGGTCTTACGGTCCGTCAGTACGGGAATCATTACCGCGGGCGTCGCTGTTGTGTTTTGGCCGGCCGCTCCATTCATCCTGCTTCGAAAAGGAAAGGATACGGTTTACAACAAAGGAGTGACCTTCGAGGTCTTCACAGACACGGCCTACACGGTGAAGACGCATGCCGCAAGTGGCGGCGAAACCGCTCTGAAGAATGACGACTTGATTGCTCTAAAGAAAGCGCGATTCTCAGACGCACTCATCATCTCGAAGATTGAGGCTGAACCTGGGGCGTATAAGCTTGATACTCAGGCAACTGATCGACCTGAAGGCGGCAGGATTAATCGGATGACGTCATTGCGGCAATGATCAAGCCCGGCGCCACTAAGTAAACAAGTCTTAACACCAGCGATTCAGCGATCCCGAAACGGCTGGCCTGCTTCCCAGGACGGCGTTTCTCGAGACCGATCCGATAGCAGTTAGATCTACACTACGAAGCGTGGCTTTGATCGTTTTCTTCCGGGGTATCAACGTTGGAGGACACAGGGCTTTTCGTCCGAGCGTGCTCGCCAAAGAACTGGGCATCTACGATGCCGTGAACGTGGGCGCCGCAGGCACGCTTGTCGTTCGCAACCCTGGGTTGCGCGCAAAGTTCCTGGCCGAATTGCGCCGGAAGCTGCCGTTTGAAACAACAATCGCTTTCTGCGACGGCAGTGATCTGATTCGACTAGAGATGGACAATCCGTTTGGAACTGAGCCACCGCGCACAGATGTTGTTCAATTTGTAAGCATCCTGTCGGAGGCTGGACGCCGCAGAGTTTCTCTTCCTATTGCTCTTCCCGAAGGTGGGGAGTGGCTTGTGCGAATCATTGGCTCGAAGAATCGTCTCGTGTATGGGGTGTACCGCCGCCACATGAAAACAATTGGCTATCTCGGTCAGATCGACAGGCTCTTTGGGGCGCCGGCGACAACGCGCAGTTGGAACACAATACTCTCAGTGCTACGGATTCTGAAATCCCGCGAGCCCGGCAAGTAGACCGCCGGAGCTGGGGACGTGGATAGGCAATGACGCCGCCGCGTTTACGGATAGCCGAATGCCTCGAATGCGAGCCGCAGTTTCCCTCGTTAGCGTAGTACATCGTTGTCCATATGTCCGCTTCGGGGACATGAGCCGCGCCTAGAAGTCTTCGGGATGCGGCAGAAATACTAGTGCTCGACAACGGAAGCGATATACCAGGTCTCCGGCAAGCGCCGCGCTGGCGGTACAATGGCGGCACCCACCCAAGGAGTACCCACTATGCGACGCATCGGGATCGCACTCTTACTGGCTGCCGCCGGCTTGGCCCAGGATGTCTCACGAATGGACCAGGTGGTGCAGTCCTACGTGTCTGACAAGAAGTTCATGGGCTCGGTGCTGGTGGCCCGCGGAGGCGAAGTAGTGCTGAGCAAGGGTTACGGCTCGGCTAACCTGGAGTGGAACATCCCCAACTCGCCCGCCACCAAGTTCCGGCTGGGATCCGTCACCAAGCAGTTCACGGCAGCCTCCATCCTGCTGCTGGAAGAGCGCGGCAAGCTGAAGACA
>JAOAPR010000080.1 GCA_025463005.1 Bryobacterales bacterium
TTCATCCGACTGATGATTCCTCATCATCAAGCTGCGATCGATATGGCGAAGGCGGAGTTGATGCATGGGCAAGACCCTCAGATGCGCAGACTCGCGCAAGAAATTATTACCGACCAGGAATCGGAAATCGAGCTTATGCAGCGTTGGCTTAGGCAGCACGTCGGTCAAAAATTAAAACGGCCCTAGTTCAGCGGCAAGGGAGCAGTAGTATGAAAATCATTAAATCCCTATCTATCTTCTTCTGCGTGGCCTCGAGTGCGCTTGCACAGCAAGCACCTTGGGGCCGACCTGACATTCCAATCTCTAGCCGAGACCGCGTGTATGCGGCCGACCAGACGTCCAACACGGTTTCAGTGATCGATCCCTCAACCAACAGGCTGCTTGGCGTGATCAAGCTGGGCGATCCGGTTCCGGGTGCGCTGAGCCCGCTTTATAAAGGCCAGCTCCTGGTTCATGGCCTAGGCTATTCGCCCGATTCTAAAACGCTTGCTGTCGTTTCGATTGCTTCTAATTCAGTGACATTGATCGACACCGCCACAAATAAGGTGAAAGGCACAGTTTACGTGGGACGGTCACCGCATGAAGCTTTCTTTACGCCGAACGGGAGTGAATTATGGGTAACTGTGCGAGGCGAGAACTACGTGTCCGTAATCGAGCCTACCCAGATGAAAGAAGTTCGGCGGATCACAATGGCCAATGGCCCAGGCATGACCATGTTCGGTCCCGACGGCCGTTATGCTTTCGTGTGCTCCAGCTTCACTCCCGAACTGACTGTTGTGGATGCGGCATCCCACCAAATCTTGAAACGGGTGCCACAGGCAAGCCCGTTCTGCCCAAATATCGCAGTGAGCCCCGAGAATGATGAGGTGTGGATCACTTTGAAAGATGTCGGCAAAACACAGGTGTTCAGCGCCAAGCCGCCGTTTGAGCAGAAGGCGTTACTGGAGACTGGACCGATCACCAATCACGTGAACTTCGTGAACAACCGCAATGGGAAGTTCGCTTATGTCAGCATCGGAGGTGTGAATCAGGTGAAAGCTTATCGCCGTGGAGCAGTCCCGGAACTGGTAGCAACTATCCCAGTTGGTAATCTGCCGCATGGTATATGGCCCTCGGGCGATGGTTCTCGCATCTATGTCGCATTAGAGAATGGGGATGCAGCGGCAGCCATAGACACGCTGAGTAACACAGTGATCTCTAATATTCCGATCGGGCAAACCACGCAAGCTCTCGTATATGTGCCTGGTGCCGTTCCGAATGGACCGGGCACCGATGACCTTGCTCCTCTCGGCGAAGCCGGCAACACCACGAGACTGCATCTTGAGGCGGCAGGAGCGTTGTTGCCAAACGCCCAAGCTTCAGTCGCAGTGAACTCACTTGGCTTGTTGGATCTTATTCAGATTGCTGCCGAAGGTTTAGCCCCCAAGTCGCAGTACCGCGTATACCTCGCTGATTCTAATCACGCACCTTATGGAACGCTGGAATCTCTTGCCGTCCTAAAAACCAACCCCGACGGAGCGGGAATTGTTCAAGCAGTTGGTCCACTCAAGACGCTCGCGATCAATAGCGGAGTTGCATCCGCGAGTCCTTCACGAAGATTCCTGATCGTGACCGAACTGAGCGATTCGTCGCGAGGCGTCTTGCGGCAAGCTGGACCCTCAACCGGCCATTAGTGCGAGACGCCGGCTTTTTGACGAATCGTGGTCAGATGAGATCCCGCCGACTCAGTCTCGTTCGGAAGACCCGGCTGGTGGCAGCGCTCTTTCTGTTGCTGCCATCAGGTGCCGTGCGGGCCCAAACATCCATGACCGACTTCCTCCCCGAAGTGAATTCGCACTTTCGTCTCAGTTCCAATGTGCGCCTGGTCTTCGATGCCAAGGGCTACATGGAAGACGGCGACCTGGATCAGGCGCAGATCGGGCCAAGCCTTGAGTTCAACACTCCTCCACTCGAGAAACTCAAGCGAATCACCATTTTCGAAATGGACGACATGACGCCCATGCCAGTGGTGTTCATGATCGGATATCGCTATCTCCCATCGAGCGTGCGGCCTGTCATCCAGCGTTTGCAACCGATCGTCATGTTTCACATCCCGTTTCCCAGGACCATTCTGCTGTCGGACAGGAACCGCGGGGACCTTGACTGGTCGAACGGCAGTTTCCATTGGACGTATCGAAACCGATTCACAGGCGAACGGCGGTTGACGATTCGCTCCTACCACCCGGGGGCGTACGCCAGCGCCGAGTTCTTCTACCAGAGCCAATTCGCGAAATGGAGTTCGACGCGGCTGTACGCGGGTTGCCTTTTGCCACTAAGCAGGCACATTCAGCTCGATACCTACTACGAGCACATCAACAACACGGGAACACACCCGAATCAGCAGGTAAACGCCGCTGGCTTGATCATCGACCTCTATTTTCCTCCACATAGGCACTGAGTAAGGCCCAAGCAGTCACAAGCGAATCTTGCCGCGGTCAGGTCAAGCCCTTTTCCTCCAAACTAAAAATTATTGTCTGCTGATCGGCGTAACATCGCGATTACACTCATTGACCGACGCGAGCTGCCCGGAACAATGGAAGCGGTCCAGAAACGGCCTTCGCGGAGATCGACCCCCAGCGAAATTCAGCAGCACCGCACTTCTCCCAAGAAGACCCACTGCCTGCCCACGATTCTCATCCGGAAAGAAGTGGCGATCCGCCTCGTAGTCCCTTGCACCGCACCCGTGCTCATGTGAGCGTTTACACGTCCGTTGAAGCTCAATGCCGAGGACATTATTTATTGTGCCGGCCTGGCTGCATCTCGCTTTTTCTGGTGATCGCGGCACGCCTCCAGCGATCCGCGCAAAGGCTATTTCTTTTCTTCTTGTTTCGCGGTAGGCGGGACAAGTCCGTTCAGACGGAGATACATTGCAGCCATCCCGTAGTGGTCCGCCCAACTGCCGGACAAAGCCATAAAGGCCCAGGCCCGCGCCCGTGGCTTGTCATCAAACCAGGTGATGTTCTCACTCATCTTTGAGTCATCGGCTTTTGCCAGCGCCGTGTCGCAGAATTCAAACGAAGCCTTCACCGCGGCGACCAGCTTGTCCTTGCCTTCTGTTCCTTTCAGCTCCTCCGTCTTCGGCCGTGGAACATCGCCCACGTTGGAACAGAAGTAGTAGTTGCTGGACACGATGTGGGCAGCCAGATGACCGAAGGTCATCTGTTCAGGTGTGGGTTTGTAGCCGAACTTGTCGGCCGGCATTTCTTCAAAGGCGGCAATCGTGTTTTTCTCCCGGCCTGTTAGCATCGCGCGCAGGACATCAGAGACTGGCGACTTTGTTTGCTGTCCCAGAGCGGCGGCGGACAGAAGAATAATACAACTCAAAAAAGAGCGCTTCATGCATCCTCCATTCTTCCCAACGAAGGCTAAACTGGCCTTCGGCGTACGTCCATACGCCAACATGTTGACAGAAGATAATGGCACGACATTAACACGGCGGCGGTCGGGGATTGCCCCCACCGCGTCAATCATGTACTAGCCTTCGGCACACGACCAACCATTCCAAGGCATCCGTCTCGGTCGAGAAACGGGCTTTCGCGGAGATCGGGCGAGAGCGCATTCCAACAGCACCACACTTCTCCCAAGCCGACTTCTGGCCCGGAATAACTTCCGGTTTCCCCGTCACTCGGGAGCAATCGCCATCTGTCCAGTGGTCAATGCCGAGAAACCGACTAATGAGATGGTCCGCCGCAATCTAAGATTGCCAAAACGTTCCCCCTTTGAGGAACTGGCCGAAGCATATCAATACATGGGACTAAACGAGCAAGTCGGAAAGATCGTACTGACGCTAGGAAAGTAATCCCAAACTTCTGATGAACCACCTCGGCAAATCAAGTATCCCTAGGTTTAGGAAAATCGGTGGATTGGCTGAGTTCCTTCCATCGACGGCCAAGTTCGATTTTCGCAAGGTCATTCTTTTCGGCGGCCTCGTATGCGTCGCTGCCGAGCAGAATTCGCAGAGGTGGATGGTTCATGGAAGCTAACTCTAGAACTACCGCAGCGGCGCGAGCGGGGTCGCCTGGTTGTTTGCCGTTATAGTGGCGCTGAAAACGTACCGTTTCGCCGACAGTGGTTGCGTACTCGGGACGTCATTCTCGTAGTGTGGATGAAGAGCCAGCAAAATCCGTTCGGAAGCCGCCCGGTTCGATGATGGTAACCTTTACGCCTAGTGGGGCCACTTCCTTCGCCAAGGTTTCGGAGAAACCCTCCACTCCCCACTTTGCCGCGGCGTAAGGAGCGCGGCCAATCGGCCCGATCCTGCCGGCGATCGAGGTCACCTGGATGATGTGGCCCGCACCTCGTTCGCGGAAGTATCGGAGCACCGCTTTTGTGAGAATGATGGTGCCAAACAGATTGGTTTCAATCTGAGCGCGAAACTCTTCGAGCGTTGTATCTTCGATCGGCGCAACATTTCCGTATCCAGCATTGTTGACAAGTACGTCTAACCGGCCGAATGTGCGAATCGTGGACGTCACAGCTTCTATCGCCTGCGTTTCATTTGTCACGTCGAGCGGTAGCAGGAGCACCCGGTCTCTATAACGGTCCTTTAGATCCTTAAGGCCATCGATTCTTCGTGCTGTGGCGGCTACCTTCTCGCCAGCCGCGAGGGCAGCCTCTGCGAGAGCGCGACCGAGCCCGCGCGAACTACCCGTGATAATCCAAGTTTTGGGCACGCAGCCTCCTTGTCTTTTATCGTCTGCATGAACATCTTTGTGGAGCTGTCGCCGCTAGAGCAGGAGGCGATCCCGCATTCCACCATACGCAAATGCACGAAACATCTCTGTGTTGTAAAGATCGTACGGGAACCCGCCGGTACGCAGAATCCTGGTCGGCCATGGTTCTGTATCTGGCAACCAAGGGCTCGATCGACATTATCACCCGG
>JAOAPR010000068.1 GCA_025463005.1 Bryobacterales bacterium
CGTCGTTCTGCGGCGTGACGGGCGTGACGCCGACCTACGGACGCGTGTCGCGCTACGGGCTGACGGCGTTCGCCAGCTCGCTGGATCATATCGGGCCATTTTCACGGACGGTGCGGGATTCGGCGCGACTGCTGCAGGTAATGGCGGGTCGCGACGAGTTGGATTCGACCTCGGCATTCGCTCCGGTGCCGGATTACGTGGCGGCGCTCGACGGGAACATTCGGGGCATGAAGATCGGCGTGCCAAAGGAGTTTTTTGACGGACTGGCGAGCGACACGGGCGACGTAATTCAGGCGGCGATCGGGACACTCCAGAAACTGGGATGCGAGATTCGCGAAATCCGGCTGCCGCACACTCCCTACGCGGTGGGGTGCTACTACATCATCTGTACGGCAGAAGCGAGCTCCAACCTGGCCCGTTATGATGGGGTGCGCTATACGCGTCGGTCGGAAGCCGCGGGAACGTTGCAGGAGATGTATCGCCAGACACGCGACGAAGGGTTCGGGGCCGAGTGCAAGCGTCGGATCATGCTGGGAACTTACGTGCTGAGCGCAGGCTACTACGACGCGTATTATCTGAAAGCCCAGAAAGTGCGGGCGATGGTGGCTCGCGACTACGCCCAGGCATTCGAGCAGGTGGATGCGATCGTGGGTCCGGTGTCGCCGGTCCCGGCGTTCAAGCTGGGTGAGAAGGTCGACGATCCGACGGCGATGTATCTTTCCGATATCTATACGGTCACCGGGTCGCTGGCGGGAATCCCGTGCATGAGCGTGCCGAGCGGGAAGACCGCGGAGGGATTGCCGGTGGGATTGCAGATCCTGGCGAATCACTTTAAGGAAACGGCAATGTTTCGTGTAGCAGATGCTTATCAACAAGCATCTACGACTTGAGCGAGAATCAAACTATGCCATTTACATTACCTGCATTGCCCTATGCTCCGGATGCACTGGAGCCGCATATTGACAAGATGACCATGGAGATTCATCACGGCAAGCATCACAACGCCTACGTGACGAATCTGAACAAGGCTCTGGAATCGGCGCCGGAGCTCGCATCGAAAAATATTGAGGAACTGCTGGCCAATAACTGCGCGATTGTGCCGGAGAGCATTCGAACCAAAGTGCGTAATAACGGCGGCGGGCATTGGAACCACAGCATGTTCTGGCAGATTATGGGCCCGGGCAAGGGCGGCACGCCGGTAGGCAACCTCTCCTCAGCGATTAACGCCGCGTTCGGAACGTTCGACACCTTTAAAGAGAAGCTTTCGCAGGCGGGCGTCGACCGGTTCGGCTCGGGTTGGGCATGGCTGATCAAGACCGGATCGGGTTTGGAAATCACCTCGACTCCGAACCAGGACACCCCGGTGATGGAAGGTAAACATGCGGTAATCGGCGTAGACGTGTGGGAACACGCGTACTACTTGAAGTATCAGAATCGCCGCCCGGACTACCTTGCTGCGTGGTGGAACGTGGTGAACTGGCAGGAAGCGGAGAAGCGGTTTATCGCAAGTAAGTAAGCGCGGGGCTGAAGCCCTTTGTTGGTGTATACTTGCACGAACGTCTCGCAAGGAGCACCTTCATGCGCACGCGTCACTTTCTGGCGGCCGCGATCGCCGCAGCGGTGGTTCTGATCGCCGCCGCCAACGATGACGGCCCGAACTTCAGCACCTGGGACTCCTATCTGGGGGGCGCGGATTCATCGCAGTATTCTTCGCTCAAGCAGATCAATAAGAACAACGTAAAGCAGCTCCAGCCTGCCTGGACCTACGAGTCCGGCAGTAATCCGATTTTCAATCCGGTGATCGTCGACGGCACGATGTATGTGCTGGCGAAGAACAATTCCATCGTGGCGCTGGAGGCGGCCACCGGCAAGGAGCTGTGGACGCACCCGGGCGGCGGAGCTCCGCGCGGAATCAATTACTGGGAGAGCAAAGATCGCAAGGACCGGCGTCTGCTGTTCGCGAACGGCGGATTCCTGACCGCGATCGATGCCACCAACGGCCAGACGATCCCGTCATTCGGCGATAACGGGCGCACCGATCTGAAGAACGGGTTGGATCGCGATTTGACCAACGTGCGATCCGTTCAGAGCGGGAATCCGGGGCGGATCTTCGACAACATTGTTATCATGCCGCTGCTGCCGGCGAATCAGGGTGACTCGTACATGGCGACGCCGGGCGATCTTCACGCTTACGACGTTCGCACCGGCAAACTGCTCTGGGTGTTCCACAGCATTCCGCATCCGGGCGAGGTCGGCTATGACACTTGGCCCGCGGAGGCATGGAAGACATCGGGCGGCGTGCACAACTGGAATGAGATGACCGTGGACGAGAAGCGCGGGATTGTGTTCGTTCCGTTCGGCACCGCGCGCTACGATTTTTACGGCCCCGATCGGCATGGGCAGGACCTGTTCGGCAACAGTCTGGTGGCGATCGACGCGCGCACCGGCAAGCGGCTGTGGCACTTCCAGACGGTGCATCACGACCTGTGGGACTACGATCTGCCGACCGCGCCGAAGCTGCTGACGGTGAAGCACGACGGCAAAAATGTGGATGTAGTGGCGCAGCCGACCAAACAGGGTTTTCTGTTCGTGTTCGAGCGCGAGACCGGCAAGCCGCTGTGGCCGATTGAAGAGCGTCCGGTGCCGAAATCGGACGTCGCGGGCGAAGAATCGTGGCCTACACAACCTTTTCCGACGAAACCGCCTGCTTTTGCGCGGCAATCTTTTTCGGAGAAGGACATCAATCCCTACCTTTCGGACGAGGACAAAGGAAAGGTGCGTGGGATACTGCGCTCGTATCGCAACGAGGGATTGTTCACGCCGCCCAGCATGCAGGGGACGATTCAAATCCCGGGCAACAATGGCGGCGCGAATTGGGGCAGCTCGGGCGTGGATCCTACCAAGGGAATGATTTATATCGTGTCGAAGGAACTGCCGATGACCCTCAAGCTGGTTCTACCCGGGACGGGTCGCGGAGGCCGAGGCGGCAAGACTAAAGACGGTGCTCCTCCGCCTCCACCGCCACAGCACGATTTTATCGCCTACAGTTCTCCCTACGACTTCATGGTGCAGAGCAATGGGCTATCGGCGATCGGTCCGCCGTGGTCACAGTTGACGGCGATCGACTTGAACAGCGGGACCATCAAGTGGCAGGTTCCGAATGGGACCGTGACCGGCGTCGGCGAAGCTGGCTCGATGCTGGGCGCGCATTTCCCACGAGGCGGCGTGGTCGTCACCGGCAGCGGCCTGGTGTTCGTCGCGACGGCGTCGGATCGCAAGCTGCGGGCTTACGATCAGGACAACGGCAAGGTGATCTGGGACTACGATCTACCCGCGGGTTCGGAGGGCGTGCCGGCAGTGTACGAGGTCGCCGGGCGAGAGTATATTGCGATCCCGATCGGCGGGGCGGGCCTGATGTCTCCGGCGGCGAAGATGCTGCCGAAGGCCCAGACTCCAGTGTCGGGACCGGGCGGGTACATGGCATTCGCGCTACCGAAGAAGTAGGGCAGGTCTCCAGACCTGCTGCGGGCTTGAGCCTGCCTCATCGGAAGCGCGGCTAAAGCCCCGCGCAGGCTAAAGCCTGTCCCACACGGATCACCGCGGCACGAGAGCGCTTCCGAACGAGTAGACCGTGGAGCAAGCTTAAGCTTGCAACGGAGGGTAAAGCCTGCTCCACCACATTTCTAGAACGTCACGCGGCCGATGATCTGGCCTTGCCGCGGCAGGCTAGCCGTGCCCCCGGTAGTGTTGATGAAACCGAAGCCGTTGGTGTAGCGGCCCAGCGAATCGACGGCCGTCGGAGTGGCGGCATTGGTCGAGCTGGGATTCGGCATTTCCAGACGGTTAAACACGTTGGTGAATTCCGCGCGGACGTTGAACGATACTCGTTCGGTGAAGCGGAACGTCCGGCCCAGGTTAAAGCTTTCGGCTGGCCGCCGCTGGAAGCGGTAATCGTCGTAATACGCCGCTGAGGTGCCCCATTGACCGGGAGCGGGATCCGTCCACGCGGCCGGATTCAGCGCGATGGTCTTCGACGGATCAAAGCAGTGGCAGTTCAGGTCCGCCAGGAACAGCGGCTGGCCCGGCACGCGATTGGCGAAACTCGCGCCCTGCAGAAAATAGTTGTTGAGGCCGGAATTCGCGCCGGGCACCCGAATCGGCGTACCGCTGCGATAGCTGAGGAAGGTTCCCAAGGTCCAATCGCGGGCGACCCACGATAGCGCTTTTGATCCCAGGTTCTTTCCCTCTCGCCACCTGGGCACCTGGTAGTTGATCGCAATCTGGCTGACCAGGGGTTGATCGAAACCGGAAAGATACTTATTGTTCTGCCGATTGAACACGTCGTTCGTCTGCACTGGCTGGCCGCCGCTTACGATCAGGCCCGACGCCTCCGCGCCGATGGTTTCCGACTTCTGCCAGGTAAAGCTATAGGTGGCATCGAGGCCATGAGAAAGTCGCTTGGTGGCCTTGAACTGGAGCGAGTTGTACCAGGTATCGCCCAGCGGGGCATACATACCGCCGATGGCTCCGAACTGCGGAAAGGGTCGGAGCGACTGAGCGACCGTTTGGTTTGTAGGGAATCCAGCATAGGGCAACCTGTTTTGGAAGCGGCCTGCATTCGGCGAACTCACCGTAGCACTCAGGATTTTTTCGTCATTGGGATTGGTTGCATCCAGGCCGTAGGTAGCGAGCAGCTGCGGGGTCAGCGCATTGTAGGCGACCATGTTGGGCGCGAGCCACCAGGCTCCGCGGTTGCCGACATACGTGGCTTCCAGCACCAGGTTCTTCTGCACTTCGCGCTGCAGCCCGATGCTCCACTGGAGCTGGCGAGCCGGCCGGCCGGCGTTCGGATCGATGTTGGCGTAGCCGGTGGGCGCCGTCACGGTCCCCGCCAGCGGGAACTGTCCGGGGTCGAGATTCGGCCAGGTCGTCGGGGCAAACGGTACACCGTTCTTTAAATACAGCGCCGGTATGAATTGGCCGGGACCACTGAGATTCACGTCGTTGCCGATGATGGTGAGGTTGTCATAGGCCGCGGTCTTGGCATAAACCAGTCCGATTCCCGCGCGAAAGACTGTCTTGGGAGTGATCTGATAAGCGGCTCCGAGGCGCGGACCGATCGCGTACGGATAATTCGACGCGAAATTGCACTGGCAGTGGCCGGGCAGGAAGCCGTCGAAGATCGTAGCTCCCAGTCGTCCAATGGCGGGATTGAGCGTTGTGGGCGAGAAGCTCGGCATGCGGCCGGCACCCTCGCGCAGGTAGGTTTGATAATCCCAACGCACACCATAATCCAAGGTGAACTTGCGAGTGATCTTCCAGGTGTCCTGAAGAAATATCGCAAAGGATTTCTCGCCCATGTGCTGATCGGTGGCCGCGCCCACGGTGCCGTTATTCACGGCGCCCAACAAGAAGCTGGCATACGGGAACCCGATGGTCGCTCCGCCTGGAATGGTCTGTCCGAAGAGCGCCGAATCGGATGTGGCCGCATTGCTGAAGGTGAACAACCCGCGGGCGGTGGATTGCTGTCCGTAAGAGTAGTTACCGATAATGGCCTCCGCACCAGCCTTGTAGGTGTGATTGCCGTGGATCCAGGTCATGCTGACGTTGCCGCTGGGCCGCCAGGAATGGATTCCGCCGCAGGCTGGGCAACCGGGCCACCCGCCGGCAGTTGCCTGGCCCATGTTAGCCATGCCGCCGGTATTGTTGGCTCCCGTCAATCCGGTGATCTGCGGAAATATTCCCGTGTTGGGGAGCCCTTTCAGGCCGATCGACGCCGGATCGAAGGAATCCCTGGGCAATATGAACGCCGTGGGACCATGCTGATCGACGTAGCCCGCGCCGATATGCAACAGCATGGTGGGCGTCACGTTGTAGTCGTAATTAATGCGGATCGTGTTTACCCAATCGAAATTCGCGCGAGCCTGAGAGATGGGATCGGGCAGGCCGTCGGCGCCGAGTGCCAATGACGTTGCTGACTGTGTCCGCGTCATCGACCAGAATGCCGAGATCTTCATCTTATCGGTCAGTGTATGGTCGCCCTTCAGCGACGTAATATCCGTGAGCCGGTCGGCCTGGGCGAAAGGACCGGTGGGAGTGAAATTCTGGAACAACTGGCTGGCGTTGGCGCCCTGGGGATTCGGAATCATGGCCTGGATCGCCAGTGCTACCGGGTCGAGACGGTCCTTAGGGATGATGTTGCCGACGAACGGTGTGCGCGCGTTCCCATTTGCGCCGCCGGGTCCGGAGAGCGGATCGAAAATCGAACCTTCGCGGTAGGATTTCCCATTCACAGTCACAGTGCGCGCGGTCAGCGCAGTGGTGAAATCGCCGATACGGTACGCTGCGGTGGGAACGGTAACGGGAGTGTTCAGCCCGACTCTCTCGCGGAACTGCTCGAAGTTGAAAAAGAAGAAGCTTCGGTTGTGGCCGTCGTAGACTTTGGGAATCCATACCGGGCCGCCGGTGGTGAAGCCGTAGTCGTTGCGCCGCGCGCGAGGCCGCGCGGTGCCCTGCAGCGCGGTATTTGCGTTCAGAATCTCATTGACCATGTAGTCGTAGGCGGTTCCGTGGAACTGGTTGGTGCCCGACTTCATGGTCACCAGGAACACTCCGCCGCCCGCCTTCCCATACTCGGCCGCGAAGTTGCTGGTCTGCACCGCGAACTCCTGGATGGAATCAACGCTGGGCTGATTCTGCGATACCGCCGCGAGCCAGGTATAGTTTGTGGAATCCTGGCCCTCCACGCGAACTGTTTCGGTGTTGGCAGGCGTGCCGTTGACGCGGACGACGTTATCGCCCACATAGGTCGCGCCCGGAATCAATTGAGTGACAGCCAGAGCTTGCCGGATCCCGCTGTTGCCGCTGAAACCGGATCCGATCCCAAGAACGGGAAGCGAGTTTAAAGCTTGGCCTGTCACGCTATGTCCCAGCTCGCCGCTTTCGGTCTTGAGCAGCGGAGTATTCTCGGTGACGGTGACGGAATCCGAGGTCGCGCCGACTTCGAGTCCGATATCGATCCGGTAGGTTTGCGCTGCCAGGACATCCAGACCCTGCCGGACGTACTTCTTGAAGCCCGGCACGATGACGGTGAGCTCGTAGCGGCCTACAGGCAGCTCGTTGAGCGTGTAGTTTCCCGTCGCGGTGCTGGCAGTCTGATATTCAAGGCCGGTGTTGATGTTCTTGGCCAGAACCGGCGCATTGGCGACCAGGGCGCCGGCCGGATCGGAAACGGTTCCCGTAATCTGGCTACGGTCGCTCTGGGCAAGCACCGTCGAGACACACGCCGACAGGCAAAAGACAAATATCGCGAGACGCATCTGACCCCCTTGGAAGCACAGCTCGGGCGTCTGACGTCCCTGAAGCTGCTCTTTCCAAGACTATAGTTCACCGGGCGCTTTAGGGTCAAGTTAGTCTGCTAGCTTAACGCTGTTTCGACAGCCGGTACGGTAGAACGTAAGTGAAGCCTGCGAACACTTCCCAGCGGGTCGACGTGTCGGTGAGTCCGTGCTGGAATCCGCCGTCGATCACCAGGTTGGGCCGAACCGCGTAGGAAGCGGCCCAAAGATTCCCGACCGCGTTCGAGTTGAAAAACGGCTGGGTGAAATGCCACAGCTCGCCGCCGAGAGTCCACCCCTTCCAGGGGTGCGATACGGAGAGGGTCTGCCCGTACTGAGCGCGGCGGGTGCGCCCTTCAATTTGCTCATTGAAAATCGCGTTCGCATCGAAGTGGAAGCCCCCGAGGTCGGTGCTTATCAGGACCATGCCGCCTTGATGATAGGTTCCCAGGTCGAGCTCGGGCGCAGGGCTGGCATGCAGACGGCGAATGTAACTCATCGAGATGGTCGGCCGCTTGTCTTTGCCGGGGAGGAGCACGCCCTGAATCCCGGCGAATATCTCGCCAGGCTGCGTTTCCTTGTCCAGATCGAAGCGGCTCCGTATGAGCGGCTCACTTATGAGGATCGCTTGCAAGCGGGATGCAAAAGTGAGTTTGGTGACTTGGTTGATTGCGACGCGCGTCGAAAACTCGGGGGAGGTGAAGCCGCCGAGAATGCCGTTTTCAAATTGTAGATAGCCCACGGGAGTCAGCGTTGCGGGCGTAGAGACGGTGGGCCGGCCAGGGTTCGCAGCGGGCTGCGGATCGGGAGCGATCTGTGCGAGTATCGGCCGGAGTCCGATCGGGAAAACTAAGAGCAAAGATAAAACGAGCCAATAAAGGATAGAGTGATGCAACGTTCCTACTTTCCGTCCACTGAAAAAGCCAGCATCACATTGCCGGGCATGCCGCCGGCGGTGGGATATCCGGAATTCACGAAGAGCATGCCGCCGCCGATGGCAGCACCGGGACCGTCGATCGCGCCGCCGTGTCCCGGCACGCCGTTCACGGTCTCATAGGCTTGCGCGGTGTCGAAATCCCACACGATTTTGCCGTCGGCCGACGAGTATGCCCGCAGATGGCCGTCGACCGATCCGGAAAATGCGACGCCAGGGATCGCGGTCACCGCGGCCGATTGCGCGGGACTGCAGCGCGCGCGATTCCCGCACGGCTCAGGCGGCGTATACCAAACGCGTTCGCCATTATCCAGGCGCAACGCGAACATGCCGCCGCCCTGCTTAGGATCGGCATCGGTGGCCGTGCTGTAGGTCAGCATGATGCGTCCGATATCGGAGACAGCCACGTACACATTATTTTGGTCCGCCGCGGAGCCCCACTGCACGCCGCCCATGGTTCCGCCCTTGCCGACGCGCGTCTGCCACAGCAGCTCGCCTTGATTATCGGGATCGACCGCGTAAACGACGCCCGACTTCTGGCCGGCGATCAGCGCGCGCTTTCCGTTTGGTAGAGCCACTAAGATCGGCGATGACCCGAAGTCGAAATCCGGACCGTTGGATTCGGCGCAATTCGTCTTGTCGGGTAGCCGGCATGCTGCCGTATACGCATCCCGCGGAGTCATCTGCCGCGACCACAGGATCTTGCCCGAGTTCAGATCCAGCGCGACAAAGGCATCGCTCAGCCGCGTGGCTGGATCGGTGTAATTGTTGCCGGTGGTGACGTAGACTGCATTGCGCCGGCCGTCGATCGCCGGCGTGCTCCACACCGATACGCCCGAGGGCGCCCAGAGCTGCGCGCCGGCTTTGTTCTTAGTGGTGCGCTTGGGCTCGTCGACCAGATACGTCTTCCAGACTTGTTTTCCTGTAAGCGCGTCCAGCGCAACCACGCTTCCGCGGAAGCGGCAGCATTCGTACTGAGGATCTGCGCCCGAAGCTTCTTCGCCGCTGCGAACGCCGATGTAGATCCGCCCGTTGTAGAACGCCGGAGAGCTGGTGATCCCTGCTACGGGAAACGCGTCCACCTTAGTTTTCCAGAGCTGCTTCCCGGTGGTCGCGTCGACGCCGTAGACGTTCGCTTTTGCATCTCCGAAAAACGCTGCGGAAGCGGATCCAACGCGAGCAAGCGTGACTGCCGAGCGTACTCCCGATTCGGCTTCGACGAACCAATGGACGCAGCCGGTCTGCGCGTTCAGCGAATAAACTTTTCCGCCTGCGCTGCCGACGAACACGCGTCCACCGGCGATGGTGGGTTGCGAGTAGGCCTGGATATCGCCGGGAAACGCGAAGGCCCATTTCACCTTGAGGCGGGACACCTGATCGACCCCGATGCCGGCCGTGTTCTGGAAACGCGTGTTGTTGGTGTCCACGCCCCAACCCGTCCACGCTGCGCCGTCAAGCGTAAGAGGGCTGGAAGCCCCGGCGGGGCACATTGCTTTCGCCGAAGGCGTGGTCACCAGCGGCTGCCCGAGCGGCTTGCCGCTGACGAATTCCGCAATAGCGCGGCGATCCGCCGTTGTGAGACGGACCGCCATGCTGATCATCGGACCGGTTTCCATGGCCGCCAGCACACGATCGGCAGGCATGGAACGGAGCGCGTCGCGGCTGGGCGCGCGATCGTTGCCGCCGTTATGGCACGACGCGCACGTTCGATCGTATAACCCGGCCCCGTCTTGCGCCGGAAGCAGGCTTGCGATCAGGACGCAACAGCACCAAACCGCGAGCGCTAGCGAGCCGCGCATTAGTTAGTTGCGAAGCAGTACAGCTTGCCGGCCCCGCCCGTCGCGACCAGATTCTGCTGGCTGCAGCCTTGGCTCGGATGCACCGAGTTCCACGAAGCGTTCCCACCGCCCAGACGGTCGAAATGGCCGAGCTGCGCAGTGCCGTCCGAGCAGCTGGTCCAGTTCTTGCAGGTGTGGTCGGCGGTGTCGGTATAAGCCCGCCCGTCCGGCTGCGATCCGGTCAGGATATCGTGCTCGTTCGGAGTATCGCCGACGCCGTTGAGCATCTCACCTTTTTCGCTAATGGCCGTGGTCTTGGTAATCCGGTTGCCGAGGCGAGCGATTTCCAACGTATCGCCGTGCAGTTCGGCTACATTGTTCGCGATCACCTGGCCTTTGGCGTTAGCCCAGGGACCCATCCCGATGCGATCCCGCGCGTTCACGGCCGGCTGGCCGTTCGCGGCTTGAGTACTGATGTAAGCGTGCCAAGTGCTATTGCCGCGGCCTACCGCCGCCGCGAGCATCTGGCAGTACATGTCCGCACCAGCCAGGCCGCCCAGATCCGCGCCTTTGCCGGGACCCACACTCGTGACGAAGAAGCTCATCGGCGGCGGAGCAGCCTTAGCCTTACCGTCTCCTTTACCTTTGCCGTCTTTTGCCTGACCAAATGAGAGGGACGCGCCCAGTAACAGCGCGGCCGTTCCCAGGATGTATCGAGTGTTACTCATAGAGTTCTCCTTTTGGGTTTGTGTAAATGTTTCGTGTAAATAATGGCCTTACTCGAGCGAGAACGCCAGCAACACGTTGCCGAAATTGCTTCCGCTGACTGCATATCCGGATCCTATAAATAACATCCCGTTCACGATCGTAGGACCGATGGAATTAATGGCGCCGCCCTTAGCCGGAACCTTATTGACCGTATCGAAATCGCGAGCGGTATTGTATTCCCAAATGACTTTCCCGTCGGCGGTGGAAAGAGCGTGCAGCACGCCGTCCGATCCCGCCACGAACGCGACCCCGGGTATCGCACTCACGGCCGCGGCGTTATTCACGCGCGTACCTTCCTTCGCCAAGGGCGTGTACCAGATTTTTTCTCCCGTGGTGAGCTTCAAAGCGGACATGCCGCCCGAACTGAGCCCGTAATAGACATTGCGATCGTCTGCCGCGCCGCCCCACACGATTCCGCCTAAGCGCGCAAATCCAGTTGCTCCCGGCGGAGGCGGCGGAGCCGCATTAGTCATCCACAGCAGTGCGCCTTTTTTATCCGGATCCAGCGCGAACACGCGCCCGTCCTTGCCTGCCGTGAGCACCACTCGCTTGCCATCAGGAAGAGTCTTCAGGATCGGCGAGTTGCCGATGTCCAGATCCGGGCCAGGCATGGTGGGGCAGTTATCGGATTTGTTGACGCCCCCGCCGCAGCCGCCCAGAAATGCGTCGTTTTCCTGAATCTGGTAGTGCCACAGCTCCTTACCCGTTTTCAGATCCAGCGCCATCACGGCATCGCTGGTTTTCGCTGCCGGCTCAGTTTCCGCGTCGCCGGTGCCGAAATAAATGGCGTTGAGCTTGGTATCGATAGTCGGGGAATTCCAGACCGACCCGCCCGCGGGCGCATAAAGCTGCACCCCCTTGGAATTCTTTCGAACGGGCTTGGGGTCGTCCATTACATAAGTTTTCCAGAGCCGCTCGCCATTGCTGGCGTCAAACGCGACCACGCTGCCACGCGATGTGCAGCAGGGATAATCCAGGTTCCCCGCCTGAAATTCTTCCGACGACGATACCGGCACATACACTTTGCCCTCGTGGAAGATCGGAGCCGCCGTGATGCGGGCGATAAAGTGGTCGTCCGCCTTGGTGGACCACAGCTGCTGGCCGGTTTGGGCATCCAGGCCGTAGACGAAGGTGCGGAAATCGCCGAAGAAGACGCCGTACTTGGTGGAACCTTTGCCCTTCACGGCTCCTACGCTGAGCGCGCCCCGAACCGCCGCCTTAGTCTGGAACGACCAATAGACGCAGCCGGTCTTCGCATCCAGCGAATAGACGTAGCCGGTGTCGGTGCCCAGAAACACGCGGCCCGAAACGATGGTCGGCTGGTTGTATTGGGATAAACCCGTGGGAACACCAAAAGCCCACTTGAGCTTCAGGTTGGGAACCTGAGCAGCAGTGAGTCCTGCGCCTTTAGCTGGTTGGAACCGCGTGTTGCCCGTGTCGACACCCCATCCGTTCCACGACGGTCCAGAGCTCGGATCTGTCATAGCCGGATTCGACGGGCAACGGTTCGGCATACTCTGTGCCGCGCCTTCGTTCAAGCTGCCGAGCGGCCGGGCTGACATGAATGTCGCGAGCATGCGGCGCTGATCTTCGCTCAACGCATCACCCTGGGTTTTCATGCTGCCGGTGGTCAGCGCAGCGTAAATGCGCTCCGGCGACATCTGGCGGATCTGCTCGGGCGAAGGTGCCGCAGGGACAGCGGCGTTTCCATGGCAGCCCATGCATCGGGTCTGGAACGCAGCCCATCCGGATTCGGTTCCCGCCGATCCGCCCTGCTTGCCTTTGCCTTGTGCGGGCGCTTGCGCGTGAACCGCGCTCGCGACGGTGAGCAGAGCTGCGACGTGGAGAATGCGTCTCATGTTCAATTCCCTTGCCGCTATTTTACTGCGGCCAACCCTTCACTCATCTCTATATAGGTTCCCCAGGGATCGGTGATCAGGCACACGGCCAGGTCCATATTTTTGGCCCTGTTGTAACCCTTGCCGTCCAACTTGATTCCGGCGCCGTCGAGCTTCTTGCAGAACTCCTCGAGGTTCTTGACTTCGAGACCGATACGATCGAAGTGGCGGCCTTTGGTGGGGACCACCGGGCCCTTGGCTTCGAGGAACGTGATGCGGGACCCCGGAATATCGGCTCCGAACCACTTTTCGTACCAAGCCCGGGCTTCTTTAACGTTGGAGACCCTCATCCCGAGCGAATCGGCGGCGATGGGTACTGCGAGGGACTTGTCTTCCGTCACGCGTACCTTAATCTCGTCGGGACTCAGTACAAACGCCTGGGTCGCGGTCGCGCCCGGCATCGGCTTGATGTCCGCGGCTTCCCACTTGGCAAGCGAGTCCTTCAAGTTCTTGACCTTGAATCCGATGAACTCGACCGACGATCCCTCGGTGCCGCCCTGGTTCATGCCTTGCCGTACCAGGAACAGGACGCCCGGGAATTTCAGCATCTTGAGCTGGGCGAGTTGCGCGGGCTCTGCGCCAAGCGTGGTCCAGAATTTGGTGGCGGCCTCCAGATCCTTTACGATCATGATGTCGTGGCCGGCTGAAACACCGGCGGGATTGGGAGCGGGGAGCTGCGCGAGCAACGGAAGCGCGCCGAGGCAGAGAGCAGGCAGAAGGCGGCATTTCATACTTCCGCAAGCATATCACTTCGGTTGTGGGGCAGGATTGCATCCTGCAGCTATAATTACGGTTGACCAGAACATTCCGGATCAACAGAACCTGAGCTCGCCGAAACTATCTGTGCTCGTTTTGTGCGCGCCGACGAACCGTCTCAATGACCTGAAGCGGCCAGTGCCGATCGCGTTGGGTGTGCTCGAATCAATCGGACCTGGTCAAGCAGTGAAGATTCCTTGAGGATGCGGCGCGGCTGAACGAGACCGTCGCTTGGTACTTTCAGTCCTCCAGACGCAAAAATAGACCCCGCTCCGCAACGACATGAACGCCCTTCTCAGTTGGTAGTGTCTGAAAGACACTACCGGTTCGTTTTGTCGCTGCGATTTCTGTACGGCGGAGGTATGCTTGGACGGAAGCTCGATGGCCACCCGGTCCAGCCTCGTTCCGCACGGCCAGCAAGTGCGCACGTCGCAGGTCCGCCGAGTAGTCCGTGTCGCAGCGGGAAACGCTCTGGAAATGTACGATTTCCAGATCTTCGGCTACTACGCCGCCGCGATCGCCGTCACCTTTTTCCCTAGCAGCAACGAGTACGCATCGCTGATGCTCTCACTCGCGACCTTCGGCGCGGGATTCCTCATGCGCCCCCTGGGAGCGATCGTGCTGGGCGCCTATATCGACCATCACGGCCGTCGCAAGGGCCTTCTTGTAACGCTCGCGCTGATGGCCGTGGGAACGCTGTCGATCGCCATCCTGCCCGGATACGTTGCAATAGGTCTCGCTGCGCCACTGCTGGTGCTGGTCGGCCGGCTCCTGCAGGGTTTCTCGGCGGGCGTGGAGCTGGGCGGTGTCTCCGTGTACCTCTCCGAAATCGCAACCAAGGGGCGCAAGGGATTCTATGTCGCGTGGCAATCCGCGAGCCAGCAGGTGGCCGTGATGATCGCCGCGGTGCTCGGGCTGATACTCACGTCGACGCTTTCCACCGGCCAGATCCAGCAATGGGGCTGGCGGATTCCGTTCCTGGCGGGTTGCACGCTGCTGCCCTTCCTATTCATGCTGCGCCGGTCACTTGAAGAGACGGAAGTGTTTCTAAAGCGTGCGCGCGCCCCGCGGCCGGCCGAGATCGCCAGAACGGTCGCGGCCAACTGGAGACTGGTCCTGCTCGGCATGATGATGGCGACGATGACCACCGTGAGCTTCTACTTCGTCACGGCGTACACGCCCACCTTCGGCGCCAGCGTCCTGCATTTAGCGGCGTCGGGAAATCTGGTGGTAACGCTCTGCGTAGGCGCCTGCAACCTTCTGGTGCTGCCGCTCTCCGGCGCGCTGTCCGACCGGATCGGTCGCCGTCCGATACTGATCGCGTGTACGATCGCAGCGCTGCTGACCGCGTATCCCGCGCTGAGCTGGCTGGTGGGCGCGCCGTCTTTTTCCAGGCTCCTGATGGTGGAGCTGTGGCTGGCATTTGTCTACGCGGCCTACAACGGCGCGATGGCGGTGTATTTGACCGAGATCATGCCGGTGGAAGTGCGCACCTCCGGGTTCTCGATGGCTTACAGCCTGGCGACCGCCGTGTTCGGCGGGTTCACTCCGGCGATTTGCACCTATCTGATCCACGTCACTGGGAACCCGGCGATGCCGGGCGTGTGGCTATCACTAGCGGCGGTTTGCGGCCTTTCGGCGGCACTCGTACTGTCCCATCAACGCGCGCGAAGCCTGAACTCGCCTTTGTAGGACTTCAGGCGCAGCTCCGGACCACCGCCGTTCACCGGGGATCGATACGCACGATCGCCAGAGTTCGACGCCCGGACATATCGCGCGAAATCGCTGTCAAGTTCGGCGCGGCGCCCGAGATCGCTGTACAGATCGAAACGGCTTTCACGCGGCATCTGCAGATCGACGTGCCCCTTGTAGGTTTCGATCCGGCTGCGCGCGGTGACCGCGGCGAAGTCGGTCCGTATGTCGCCTTTGTACGTGCTCACCATCAGTCCGCCGGCGTAATTCCGCAACTGAAGGGAACCTTTGTAGGTGTCCACTTGCAAGTCGGCGGCCAGATCGTTAACCTCGCTCTCGGATTTGTAGTCCTTGATCCGCAGGCTCGCCGTCCGGGGCATTCGCACCGTGTAGTGATAGAGCGGCGCGATGCCGTCTAAGAAAAACCAGTCATTGTCGCTCTTGATCCGCACATCGGAAGGCGATGCGTCGAAGCGGACGTCTGCCCGGGCCACGTTCTGCGCGAACGGCTCGCCGTCTTCCTCGATTCGAACCGCGATATCGATCTCATTCCGATCCCACGTGGAGACGCGGACGGATCCCTTGTAGGTGTCGATGGTTACGCGTCCATGGCTGTCCAGCGGGAAAGTACGATGGATATCCTTCGAGGGAGCGGCGGGCAAAGCGCAGGCCCCCGTGGTGATGAAGGCGACCAGAGCAAGGCAGCGAATGAGCATGACTAACTCTACTTGCGAAGAGGCGCCTGGTTACCGCATTTTCGGCGAAAAGCTGTCCGCTACCGGCGAGCTACCAGATTCCCGGAATCAGTCCCTTGACCTTGCGGCGATATTCCTCGTACTCGGCGCCAAATTGTTCGATCATGAAGGACTCTTCCAGGCGCGACTTGTATCCCCACGAAATAAGCATGAGCGCGACGGACACGAATCCGCCCAGCTCGCCGATAATGATCGCCGTGCCCAGGGTCGCTAGAATCAGGCCGGAATAAATCGGATGCCGTACGATCGCGTATGGGCCGGTACGCATCAGTTGATGATCCTGCTGGACGGTAATCATGGAGCCCCAGTTGCGGCCGATAACGAAGCGCGCCCACACCGCGAAGCCAAGCCCGGCGGCCGTGAGCGCGAGCCCAATGTAGGCGATGGCCGGATCCATCGGGACGATGCGCTTCGATAACACTCCCGGACGAAAACCGCGGTTAAACAGAATCAACCAGGCGAGCGTGGCGCCCCATAAGGCAATCCGGGCCCGCGGGTCCGAGCGTGAGGCGACCGTTCTTTTGGATGTGAACCATAGAACCCCCCACAAGACGAAGACTACCAGCCAAAGCCCCTCGGCGATTCGAAAGGCGGCTGAAGCCACTACTTGGGCCGCACAAGATCAATCGGATTCATCCCGACCGGGATTACTAAATCGACAAATCCAGCCAGCATTTCTTCCCAGCTCTGATCGCCCCAGTAGACTTCTCTCGACGGATCGGGATTGTACTTGTTATTGACCGAATTGTCGTAATATGCAGTCGCGGTGAGCTGCGTCCCCGCGGGTAGCGCGATCGGTTGATCCAGATAATACGTGAGCTGCCAGTTGAAGTCGTAGCGCGGAACCTTCAACAGCGTACGGGTCTCGCCGTTTGGAAACGTCGCGCTATATTCGAACGCTTTCCCGCGCAGGTGCATGTGCGGAAACAGCGACTGGAGTGTCGCATCCTGCTGCAACGTGACCTTGCCGTCCACGCGATGGTTAGCCTCGCCGGGCGGGATGCGCAGCGTCTGGTTCATGATAAACGTGTTCACCACGCGCTCCTTGGGAGGCTCTTTGGCGAACACAATGCCCACCTTGGTACGGTCGACGCCTTCCTTGCCGTTTGAGGTGTAGTGCATCTGGAAGATCAGGTCGGCTCCTGCCGGAATCAGGCGAGCCTGGCCAGGCAGAGTGCGGTACGCGACGCCTCCGGGTACGTAGACGGCTGCCATTTCGTACGCACCTCCATTGATGCCGTAGAGCGAGGCCCGATCACCCTGCGGAGGACGCTCACGGGGAACTTGTCCGGTGTTTGGGGCAACGTACGGGACGCCGGGTTTGGCATCGGCCATGAACCGTGAACCCTTCGGTCGCGCGTAGAGAACCACGTGATGCACCACGGCCTTATTTCCCGGCCGAACCTCGATATCTTTGATCCACTTGTCTTCGGTGAAGCCGGTGGGCACGACGAAATGGGTGTACTCGATGGTTCCTTGCGCGGGAACCGTGAAATCGACCCCGGTATCGAGCACCAGATCGGGCTTGCCGATCTGCCAGCCTTCGGCGAACTCGCGCGGAGGTGGCGCATCCTTAGTATTGCCTTGCTGCGCCCCGCCATCGGCCCAGGCTACCAGCGTGTTGATCTCGGCCTGCGTCAGCGACCGGTCATTCGAGAATTGTCCATAATGCGGATCGGCGTGCCACGGCGGCATCCTGCGGGACGCCACGGCTTCCTTGATAGATTTCGCCCAGGGCCGCGCGTCGGTGAAGCTTAGCAGCGGCATCGGGCCGATCTCGCCCGCGCGGTGGCACTCCTGGCAGTGCGTTTGCAGTATCGGCGCAACATCCTTGTAGAAAGTAGGCGTCTGGGCCGCTGAAAAACCTGCAGTTACCAGAGCCAGAGCAAACAGGCGCATATTCCTCCAGCAGATGCCCTCAGGCTATCACAGAGGCTTATTGAAGCTGCTGCGCTGGATGGGTTTCCGCTTCCCCCAAACAACGATGCACGTTAATGTGTTTGTTCAACTGGTCCCGGGCTCTTTCGAAAGCGAGGCGCGCGCGATCGGCACGGCGTAAGGCTTCGGAGAAGTTTGTCCCGATGCGCACCAGGGAATGGGCTGCGTCCCAGTAGACGCGCAATTCCGCGTGATACCGGTGGGCTAACATCTCTCGGTCCCGGCACATTTACTGAGCCTCCCCGGCCCACCCCACCTATCTAGGGGACCCCCTAGTTCCAGATGTGTTTCATGGTTTCTATTTGTGACCGAATATGCCCTAACGGCACAGTAACGCGGGGGGCGGGCGAAGCCGTCTGTATGGGCGAAAGGCCTGGCAGCATGACGCTCAATCAGAAAGTTCAGCTGTGCGTCGGGGTATGCGCGGCGGCGCTGGTGACGTGGTTGTACATGCACTCGGGCGCCGCGAAAGAATACCGGACCGAGCCGGTGCAGACCGGAAGGATCCAGTCCACGGTTTCCGTGACCGGCACGTGCAGTGCGCTGGTTACGGTGCAGGTAGGCAGCCAGGTTTCGGGCGTCGTGAAAGTCCTCCATGCGGACTTCAACAGCGAGGTACGCAAGGGGCAACTCCTGGCTGAGATCGATCCTCTGCCGTTTCAGGAAAAAGTAAACCAGGCTCAGGCTGCGCTCGATAGCGCGAAGGCAGCGGTGGTCGCAGCGCGGGCGGAAGTGCAGAAGGCCGAGACCGATATCCGTACGGCGCAGGCCACGGCCGAAAGCCAGCGTGCGCTCGTGGCACAAGCCGCTGCGGGCGAACGGGGAGCCAAGACCTATGCCGACCGGCGCCAACAATTGGCGGCAAACTCGATCGTCTCGGACGATGAATCTCAATCCGCGAAGGCTGCCTACGACGTTGCCGTCGCCGACCGGGAGGCGATCGATGCGCAGGAGCACGTAGCGGAGACAACCGTCGCGGAAATGCGCGAGGCGCGGGATGCCGCCGTGATCCAGGAAACGTCCGCCGAAGCTCAGGTCCGGCAAGCCGAGGGCGCCCTGGAACAGACCAAACTGGACCTGGCTCACACGCGTATCGAGACTCCAATCGACGGAGTTGTGATCTCACGCGATGTGGATGCCGGATAGACCGTCGCTTCCAATTTCCAGGCGCCTGAACTCTTTAAGATCGCGCAGGATCTATCCCAGATGCAGGTGGACGCCGACATCGACGAATCCGAAGTCGCGAAAGTTCACGTCGGGCAGATCGCGGAGTTTACCGTAGACGCGCTTCCCAACCGGACATTTCAAGCGGTGATTCGCCAAGTGCGCAAGTCGCCTACCAATATCCAGAACGTGATCACCTATGACGCCGTTATGTCGGTCCCCAATCCCGATTTGAAGCTGCTGCCGGGCATGACCGCCAATGTGCGAATTCCGGTCCAGGTCCGGGAGAGTGTGATGCGCGTTCCCAACGTCGCTCTGCGGTATCGGCCGGGCGACACCAAGGGCGGCCCCGCTCCCGCGCCGGTTAAGGCGCAACAGGTACAAACTGTGTACGTGTTGAATAGCGGCGGGATGCCGGAGGCGCGCAAGATCCAGGTCGGGATTTCAGACGGGCTGTACAGTGAGGTGATGTCTGGGGATCTGCGTGAAGGAGAGGCCGTGATCTTGCAGGAAGCGCGACCCAAATAAATGTCGTCTGACCCCTTTTAGGGTCCCGGGTGACAGTTCCAGCGAGCCTTCTCACAACAAGACACGGAGGTCTGAGCGATCCAAGGCTTGAATCTGCTCGCGGTAGTGCTTCTGTAGTCTCACTCCGCACCAAGGACAGAAATGGATCTGAACGTCACTTACGATAGACAGTGGTCCCTCGCTCTGTGGTACCCCTCTGCCCGGTTCAATGGCGCGATGCTGCAATATGAAGACTGGATTTGCGTCAGCGTCGTTAACAGTGAAAACAGAGAAGCCTCGCTGCCCAGCGATCTGAAAATTTCCCTCGAAAGCTGCGCAGCACCATTCTGTCGGTCTCATGTCTATTGAACTGGCTTAGGGGGTGAAAAGGGGACAGACGACATTTAGTTTTTGTCCTCCTTTAGAGAGGAATTCTATTGAGACTTCGCCATGAGCTTCTTCAGAAGCTCGGCCGTCGATTCGTGCACGTCGCGACGGCTGCCATCGAATCCGCCGCTGCCGCCCGCCTGACCTAGCGCCGCGTCGAGCGCGGTCTTGCCCTGCTTGTCCTTGGCAGAGAGGTTCGCGCCTTTGTCAGCCAGGAACTGCACCACCTTATCCCAACCCTTCAGCGCGGCGGCGTGCAGTGCGGTCTGCCCTTGCCCGTTCGCGGCGTTGATGTCGACACCCGCGTCGAGGCAAAGTTGAATCGCTTCGATCGCTTCCGCTTCGGTCTTGAATCGGCCAGTGGTGTCTTCCTCTTTCGATCCCAATCCAGCGGCGGCCATCAGCGGCGTTATCCCGGCTCGCGTCGCAAGCTTCGGATCGGCGCCCTTGACCAGGAGCAGACGCATGGCAGGGACGTCGCCGGCCTTGGCGGCACGGAGCAGCGGTGTGGTGCCGGTGGTGAGCATGGTATCGTCGCCGCGATCTAGCTTGGTGCGATACGGCTGCTGCTTCTTCAACTGCGCATTGACGTTCGCGCCCTTATCGAGGAGCAACGTAATCAGATCCAAACTGGTCAGCTGATTGTCGATCACCTTCGGTGCCGGGCGGTTCGAAACCGGCATGGTGTTGAAGTCGACCGCCGAATATAAAGCGGTCCGGCCGGTTTCATCGGCCAGATTCGGATCCGCTCCCTTGTTGAGCAGCAAGCCGGCGACATCGTAATGCCCATTAATAACGGCCATCAGCACAGGGCTGATGCCGTCGGGATCGGTGGTGTTGATCTTGGCGCCGGCATCGAGCAGGATCTGCGCACACTCGATGCATCCCTGGCGCGCGGCGAAAAGCAGCGGCGTGAGGCCACCCAGCGGCAGCCATTTTTCCCGAGGCTCGGCGGTGTTTTGCCGTTCCCATTTGTTGACGTTCGAAACCGCGTTGACGTCCGCCCCGCGCGCGATCAGCTCCTTCACCATGGCCGGATGTTTTTCATCCACGGCCCACATCAGCGCGGTTTGCCCGTGCCACTCCTCGCGGGCGTCCACTTTGGCGCCATGATCGAGCACAACTTTCGCAGCTTCGACCACTCCCGTGCGCGCGACGGTCATCAGCGCGGTTTCGCCGTCGGTTGAAGTGGCATTCGCATCCGCTCCGGCTTTCAGCAGCCGTTCGATCACTGCGGCGTTCGCGTTCTGACAAGCCAGATATAGAGGAGTGACGCCGTAGCGGTTCGCGGCCTTAGCGTCGGCGCCCGCGGCCAGAAGCCTGTCTACAGTAGCCAGATCGTCGGCGCGAACAGCCCAATGCAGCGGGGTGGTCCCATCGGCATCGGCCGCAAAGCATGAGGATGCGACAAGAGCTAATGCTGGGAGCAGGCGCATGATGCTCCCTATGCGGTCTCGATGACGCCCGTGCTGTCGCCCAGGCTCTCGACCTCGACCCCTGCTTTGTGCAGCATCGTCAGCAGGACGTTCGTCATGGGCGTGTGATCGGGCTGCTTGACGTGATGGCCGCCCTTCATCGTGCCCGCTCCGCCGCCCAGCACCAGCGTAGGTAGCGGGAAGTGGTTATGCGCGTTGCTGTTGCTCATGTTGCTGCCGTACAAAATCAGTGAATGATCCAGCAGTGAGCCATCGCCATCCTGGGTGGTGTTCAGCTTCTCCAGGAACTTGGTGAACAGGGTCAGGTGATAATTCTGGATCTTCACCAGCTTTTCGATCTTGTCCGCCCGGTTCTGGTGATGGGAAGTGGCGTGATGCCCGTCGTGCACGCCGACCTGCGGATAGGTCCGGTTGCTGACCTCGCGCGCCATCATGAACGTGAACACGCGGCTGATGTTCGCCTGGTATGCGAGGGCCAGAAGATCGTACATGATCCCAACGTGCTCGTCGTAGGAGAACGGAATGCCCGCCGGCTGCTCCGGCAACTTCATGTTGGGATCCACTAGCTGGCTGGCTTTCTGGATGCGCCGTTCGATTTCGCGGACGTTTTCCAGATACTCGCTGATCTTGACGCGATCCTGCGGTCCCAGGCGAGCTTGCAGGCCGGTGGCTTCCTTCGTGACTGCGTCGAGGATACTGCGGTCGCCCTCAATTCGTGCGAGCCGGTCGGCGGCGCTGCCGCCCTGACCGAACATCCGCTCGAATACTTTTCTCGGATTGATCTCCATGGGCAGAGGCGTGGTCGGCGTCCGCCAGGAGAGCGTGTTCATGTAAATGCAGCCGTAGTCGCGATCGCACGCGCCTATCAGGCCGGAGTGGTCTTCAATCGCCAGCTCCATCGAAGGCAGGATCGTATCCTGACCGATGGCCTGCGCGGCTACTTGATCCGCGGTCACGCCGGCAAATGCGTCGGTGCCTTGCGTGGGCTTGGGGCGCACGCCGCTCAACCAGGTTGTCGGGCTCAGCGAATGCACCGCAGTCGAATCGGCCGCGCGATGTCCCAGGCCGCTGACAATGGTCAGGCGGTCGCGGAAGGGCTCCAGCGGCTTCAGGATCGGAGAGAATTCGAATCCGGCGCCTTCGGTGGCAGGCGTCCACTTGTCCATGATTGCGCCGTGCGGCACGTAGACGAATCCAAGACGTGGCGATGGCGCCGCAGCGGTCTTCCGGGTCAGGGTCTGCGCCGGAATCATGGAATCGAGCAGGGGGAGCGCCAGGGTAACGCCCATCCCGCGTAGGAACGTGCGGCGGGGCAGGTGTTTCTTGGTGATCAACATGGGAATTATGCCATCTCCTTCGAAGAGACGAACGGCCACACTACCACCTCTATTGTGTCACGTTTTCAAGGGGTTCGGCTTAGTGGGGCAGGTCTCCAGACCTGCGGCGGACCTCAGTCCGCCAGACCTATTGCGGGGCTGAAGCCCCGTGCGGGCTGAAAGCCCGCCCCACAATGGAATCATTTGGCTGCGGCGCGGACGGGAGCGTCCTGGGCCCGGCGCATCTGGAACGGCGCGCTCTTGACGATTCCAAGCACGATCGACGAGAACTTGTAGTCGTTGCGCGCCGCATCCCGAGTGATGCCGCGGACCGTCGGCATGTCGTAATATTCCAGGCCTCGGCCGAGCCCGTACGTCAGCATCTTTTCGGTCAGTGTCCGCACGAACTGCTCGGGGTGCTTCAGGATCGCCTTTCGCAACGCCACCGGGCCATCCACCTTGGTTCCGTCCGCGAGCTGGCCCGACGGATCTACCGCCCCACCCGGCTCCCTGGTTCTCCACTCGCCGATGCCGTCGAAATTCTCGAGCGAAAATCCGAGCGGGTCCATCACGGCGTGACATCCGGCACACGCGGGATTCTTGCGATGCTCTTCCAGGCGTGCGCGCACCGATTGCGCCTGCGGACCTTCGTTTTCCTTGAGCGGCGGGACATTGGGGGGTGGTGCGGGAGGCGGTGTCCCCAGGATTGCTTCGAGGATGAATTTGCCGCGTTTCACCGGCGACGTCCGGTTGGCTTCCGACGTCACAGTCAAGATGCTGCCTTGGCCGAGCAGTCCGCGGCGCTCCTCGCCAGTGAGCTTCACGCGCCGGAACTGGCTGCCGTAGATGCCCGGGATGCCGTAGTGCTTGGCCAGGCGTTCATTGACGAAGGTGTAATCCGCAGTGAGTAGATCGAGCACGCTGCGGTCCTCGCGCATGACACTCTCGAAGAACATTTCGGTCTCGCGACGGAAGGCTTGGCGCAGGTTGTCATCGAAATTGGGAAATTCGTTGGGGTCCGGGAGCACGCTCGGGAGGTTGCGCAGTAGCAGCCATTGTCCGGCAAAATTCTTCACCAGCGCTTCGGATCGGTCGTCGGCCAGCATGCGCTTGACTTGCTGCTCCAATACCGCCGGATCTCTCAGCTTTCCTTGCGAGGCGATGCTAATGAGCTGATCGTCGGGAATCGTGCTCCAGAGAAAGAACGAGAGGCGCGAAGCCAACTCCAGATCGCTGACCGGATGCATCGAACCAGGCGCTGCACTCGCTGGATCGGTTTCGGTGCGGAACAGGAACTTCGGATTCGTCAGGATCAGCCGCAGCGCGGTCTGGATACCCGCGTCGAAGTTCTTCTTGTTGCGCGCGGATTGATAAAAGCTCAGTAGCGTTTCGAGATCCGCCCCGTTCACCGGCCGGCGGTAAGCCCGTCGTGCGAGATTCGTAAGGATCTGGCGGGCGCAGGGAAGCTCGGCAGCCGCGTTGGCTGGCCGACACGAGAAAACGCGCCGGCGGCTGGGCGTATCGCCCGAACCGGTGGGATTGAACGGCCCGGTGATCTGCATCCTATCGATCCGCGGGATGCCGTTCATGTTCTGGAGATCGTGGTCGCGGGTGAACGGTTGCAGCGGCTCATCGGACGGTGCGGAGTTGCGCTGCAGAAAAGTCACTACGACGGTCCGAGGTCCGGCCTTGATCGGAATACGCGTCCGCAAGCGCGCGTCGATAGTGTCTTTGGCGACGCCCAGGTTGGCGTCGGACATCTTGTTGTCTTCCTCGCCGCCCACCTGAGCCAGAAACACGCGCTGGCCATCGATACTGATTTCAAGCTGGTGCGCATACTCCAGGCCCGGCAGGTAGCCGACGATGTTCTGCAACAGAAAAACGCGGAAGTCGTATTCACCGTCCAGAGGGAAGTTGTAGTGGACCAGAATGCCGCCCCGCGTGCCCAGCGGCAGGCCTTCGATGTGGTGTTCCTGGTCGAGATCCGGTTGAGCCTGAAAGACGAGGCTGATGGGAGTAATCGATGGATCCCCCACCGCCAGGCTTGAGATCTTATCCGAGGCCGACAGGTACTGTTCGAGCAGCGAAGGGGAAACGCGCAGCACATCGGCGATGTTGTCGAACCCGTTGGCTTCGTCGTCGGCCGGCAGCAGCGAGGCGACGTCGATATCCAGATCCAGCAAATCGTGGATGGCGTTCCCGTATTCGGTCCGATTCAGCCGATGGACGGTCGATCGCCCGGGTTCAGGGTGAATCGCCGCGGCCCGGTCGAGCGAGGTCTCAAGCCAACCTGTGAACTGATTCACCGTGGCCTCGTCGGGACGGGGCATGCCCAGCGGCGGCATCATTCCTCCGTGCAGCTTTCGCAGAACTTTTTCCCAGGTTTCGGCGTTATCCCCTACGCGGTCGAGATTCAGGGTATCGAGCGTCAATCCAGCGGTTTTTAGCCGCTGGTTATGGCAGGTGACGCAATATTTGTCGAGCATCGCGCGTTGTTCGGTGCTTGAGGTGCTCGAACCGGCCTGTTGGTAGGCGAATGTGGCGGAAAGAGCAACGAGAATCCCGGCGACAATGACAAATGCGGCGACAAATAAGGACTTGGGCGATCGCATCGGCGACTAGGCCTACTCAAAGCATACACTGTGAAGCTATCGTAGAGACACATGGAGGAACATGGACGGGGTCTTTGCCTGGGTCGCCACGCACGGTTACTGGGCGTTGTATCTGCTTCTGGCGCTGGGCGTCGTCGGATTGCCCATTCCCGATGAAACAATACTGGTTTTCGCCGGCTACCTGATCGGCCGGGGCACGCTGCATCCGGTGGCAGCTTTTGCCGCTGCGCTGGCGGGAGCTTGGAGCGGCATCAGCCTGAGTTATGTGCTCGGGCGGACGCTGGGGGCCGGGGCGGTCCACCGCTACGGCAAGTACATCCACTTCACCGAAGACCGACTGGCGACAGTGCACCGCTGGTTCGACCGAATTGGCCACTGGATGCTGGTGATCGGTTACTACATAGCCGGTGTGCGCCACTTAACGGCGGTCGTGGCGGGAATGTCGAAGCTGGAATTCCCGACGTTCATGGCCTATGCGTGGACGGGCGGGGCCCTGTGGGTCACCACCTTTCTGACGCTGGGATATTTCCTGGGAGAGAACTGGCGACAGGTGGCCGAACTGGTTCACACCTATGTCGCGTATGCTTCAGTGGCGATCATCGCCATCGCGATCGTGTGGTACTTTTTGTGGAAACGATCGGCTAAAGCCAGGCCGTCACAGCCCGGTTGACCAGGAACGCACACACGTAAGCCATGCCGGTCATGTACGCGAACTGAATGGCCGGCCAGCGCCAGCCTCCCGTTTCGCGCTTCACGACGGCGAGCGTCGACATGCATTGCATGGCGAAGGCGAAAAATACCAGCAAGGCGATGGCGCCGCCCAAACTGAGGTCCTGCTGCAGCGCTTGCTGCAAACCCTCCGACTTGGCCGACGGGTTCTCGATTCCGTAGATGGTTCCTAATGTGCCGACGATCACTTCCCGCGCCGCCAGCGAAGTGATCAGTCCAATGCCGATCTTCCAGTTGAAGCCCAGGGGCTTGATGGCCGGCTCCACGACATGGCCGATCATGCCCACCACGCTCTGTCCGATTTCCGGAGGTTTCCCGTCGGTCAGAGGGAGGTGCGCCAAAACCCATATGACCAACGCGACCGCGAGAATCACGGTTCCGGCACGGCGCAGGAACACTTTCGACCGGTCGAGCAATCTCAGGGCAAGGCCCCGGACAGTGGGCCAGCGGTACGGAGGCATTTCCAGCATGAAGGAGGATCGGCTGCTCTTAAGGACAGTCGATTTGAGCAGTCTCGCCGTAAAAATCGCGGCCAGAAAACCGAGAATGTACAAACCCAGCAGCACTGCAGCTCGCAGGCCGAGAAAGACGCCGAGCAATTGCCGATCCGGTATAAATGCGGCGATTACCAGCGTGTAAACGGGCAGCCGCGCCGAACAAGTCATGAAGGGTGCAATCAGAATTGTGGCAATGCGGTCGCGCTTGTTTTCGATGGTGCGCGTCGCCATGATGGCGGGCACCGCGCAGGCGTAGGCGGAAAGCAGCGGAATGAAACTTTTGCCCTGCAGTCCGAAACGCGACATGGTGCGATCGGCGATTAATGCGGCCCGGGCAAGATAACCGGAATCTTCCAGGATTCCAATGAACAAAAACAGAAACAGGATTTGCGGCAGAAACACGACGACGCTTCCGACGCCGTTAAAGACTCCGTCGACCACCAGCGAGTGCAAGGTGGGGTTGGGAATCATGGAACCCACCCATACTCCTAAGGACGTGATGGCGCCTTGCACCAGGTCCATTATCGGCTTGGCCCAGAAAAAGATCGATTGGAATACTGCGAGAACCACCACCACGAATACCAGCGGACCCGCTACCGGATGCAGGAAAACCGCGTCCAGGCGGCGCGTCCAGTGCGGGGGGGCCGGCGCCTGATACTTGCCCTTGGAGCCGACATTCGCCGCCCAGGCCCGGCACTTGGGAATATCCTGAATCACCGGCAGTTGCATCAAGGGGGCGGCCCGCGGCGCGGTGTGCGTTGCTCCCGCGAGAAACTGGAAAACTTTGTCGAATCCGTCGCCCCGCGACGCGCTTACCAGAGCTACCGGCGATCCGAGCTGCATACTCAGCTCCGCGACATCGACGCCGCCGCCGCGGCGGGCGAGATCGTCGGCCATATTCAGAATCACCAGTGTCGGCAAACCGAGACTGAGAACGGGCGCCGCCAGCACCAGATGACGGGCCAGGTTGGTCGAGTCCAGGATCAGGAGCACGGCGTCCGGCTTGGGCAGATCCTTCATCTGGCCGATCAGAACGTCGTGCGTGACCCGCTCGTCTTCGGTGCGGGGTTCAAGACTGTAGACGCCTGGGAGATCGATGGCGAAGACTTCGCGTCCGCCCTCGACTTTGACCTTGCCCATGCGATGCTCCACGGTCACGCCGGGGAAGTTCGCGACTTTCTGGCGCAGGCCGGTAAGCCGGTTGAACAGGGTCGATTTGCCCGAGTTGGGTGGGCCCACAATGGCCACGATGTGGCGGCGGGTATCTATCGCCGGGGGAGGCGGGAGAGTCGCGACCGAGCAACCGTTGCAATCGCTCATAACCTAAATCACTTCACCGTGGCGGCCCGTAGAATCAGCCGTCGAGCGGTCTCGCGCCGCAGAGCAACCTCGGACCCGTCCACGCGGAACACCCGCGGATCGCCGCCAGGGGCCGAGTGACCCGGTGTAATCGCATGCCCGGGGAGAAATCCTAACTCCATGAGCCGCCGCGCATCGTCCTCCGGTAGGTCCAGGTGGTCCAGAATCCCCGATTCCCCATGCTTCAATTCCATGAGGTTGGTAGCTTCTGGGTTGTGCTTCGCGTGGCGAACCTTCTTGACACCCATTTGCATCTCGAACCAAGTATCCTTTTCGAATACTGCAATGTCAAACCCTTTGACCAGGCCGATTTCGACAGCGAGTTGCAACTGGTCCCTAACTTCAGGCCTGTCCAAAGGTCAATTTCACTATACATCATATCGGACCGAAGTGGTCTTGTATGCCAGCGAGTGGGTGATCCGCCCGCCGAACTGCAAGAATTTGCGGGTGAGTTGATACGGGGCCATGATGGTTAATGATGAGGCTGGATCTTCCTCCACTGCTGGACCGGATCGTGCGCGAGCTGCACGCGGCTGGCCATCGCCCCATGGTCGTGGGGGGTGCGGTGCGGGACGCTCTACTAGGAGGCGAGCCCAAGGATTTCGATATCGAGGTCTACGGGATTTCTTATGAGCGGCTCGCCGAAATTCTCGCCCGGCATGGCCGCGTCGACCTGGTAGGCAAAAGCTTCGGCGTAGTAAAGCTGAATGTGGGCGGGCGTGAGTACGATTTCAGCGTTCCCCGTCGCGACAACAAGCTCGGGCTCAAGCACCGCGACTTTCAGACCACCTTCGACGAGAACATCACACCGCGCGAAGCTGCCAGCCGACGCGACTTCACCGTCAACGCGATGGCCTACGATCCGGTCAAGCAGGAACTGCTCGACTTTTTCGGCGGCGCTCAGGATTTGAAAAATCGCGTGCTGCGAGCCACCAGCGATGCCTTCGCGGAGGATCCATTGCGCGTGCTGCGCGGGATGCAGTTCGCCTGCCGCTTCGATCTCACGCTCGACCCGGAAACTGCGGCGATGTGCAAGTCCATATCGGATCACTACGGCACCATTGCAAGAGAGCGTGTGGCGGACGAATTCATGAAGTGGGCGTTGAAAAGCTCCCACCCCGGCCGGATCGGGGAGTATCTGGCGGTTTCCGGCTGGAATGTCCATTTTCCAGAGATCGCTCGTCTGGCAGGCGTCCCTCAGGATCCGGGCTGGCATCCTGAGGGCGATGTTGGCACGCACACCATGCTAGTGCTGGATGCCGCGGCGCGCATCGCCGAGCGTGAAAAGCTGGAAGACGACGATCGCGCTGTTCTGCTCTTTTCAGCGCTCTCGCACGATTTCGCCAAAGCGACGACGACGGCGCTTCGCGAGCGCGACGGCAAGATGCGCTGGACCTCCTGGGGTCATGAAGCCGAGGGTGGGCCGATGGCGCGAGCCTTTCTGGACCGCATAGGCATCAAGAGCGCGATTACGGATCGCGTTGTCCCGCTGGTCGAGAATCACCTGGTGAGTTCCCATATCGGCCGGGAAGCCACGCCCCGGGCGGTGCGGAGGCTCGCCATGCGCCTGGAACCTGCGACCATCACCGATCTTCTGCGCCTGATCGAAGCGGATCATTCCGGCCGGCCGCCCCTCCCGGTGGGATTGCCGGAGGGGGCGGTCCGGATTCGAGAGATGGCCCAAGCGCAAGCTGTCGAGCGCGGCCCCCAGGCGCCGCTGATCCTGGGACGCCACGTGATGCCGTACTTTGACGATCAACCCGGAAAGCATATCGGCGAAGTGACCGCGGCGGCTTATGAAGCGCAGGCTGACGGAGCTTTTTCGAATCAAGAGGAAGCGATCGAGTGGCTGGAGCGCTACATGACGGAGCGTGCGGCGCAGCGCTAGGCGAGCTTACTTCTGTTTATTCAGTCTGCGATCCATCTCCCGGTCCCGCTCCTGCATGCGAGTGTTCCGGCGGTCGAGACGCTCGTCAGATGCGCCGTCTTTGGTAGATGGCGACGAAGGCGCTTCTTTTGAAGGCTCGGCCTTCTTTTTCTCGTCCTTGGTTTCCTGCTTGTTTGGACGTTGTGGCGGGTCAAGAGCGACCACAGCGGGAATCGCAGCGCTGAGGCCGATCAGAAAAGCGAACCTGGCATAACGTAGCATGTGGTTCACCCCTACTTATCGGATGATTGTGTCCGAAGCTTTGTTTCAGCTTTCGGCGAACCGTTAAACTAGTACCATGCGACCGATCAGCCTAGTCCTTCTGTGTGCGTCGATCTGCGTCCCAGCGCTGGTCGCGCAAAAGCAGCCGTTCACTGTAGATACGATGCTGAAGCTCGCGCGAATCGGGGAACCAGTACTTTCGCCCGATGGCGCCCAGGTCGCGTTCACTGTTCAGAACGTGGATCTAGAGAAGAACTCCAAGCCGTCGCAAATCTACTTAGTACCAGCGCAAGGCGGCTCGCCGCGGCAAATCACGACCGAAGGAACAGCGAACGAACGTCCACGATGGTCGCCCGATTCGAAGCAAATCTACTTCGTGTCGAACCGGAGCGGCTCCTCCCAAGTGTGGGAAATGAACGCGGACGGGACGAATGCGCGTCAGGTCACCAAGCTCGCGGCCGAGGCGGGCGGGATCCTGATTTCGCCCGACGGCAAGAAAATCGTTTTCCTTTCGAGCGTTTATCCGGAGTGCGGCGCCGATGACGCGTGCAACCAGCGCAAGATCGATGAAGAATCCAAGAGCAAAGTCAAAGCTCGCATCTATACGTCCCTTCTCTACCGGCATTGGACCCAA
>JAOAPR010000078.1 GCA_025463005.1 Bryobacterales bacterium
CTTTGACGAATCCGCGATCCAGCTCGACCTTGGTCCCTTCCAGACCGATATTCTCGGTGTTGGGCTTGCGGCCGATCGCGACGAGAAGCGCATCCGCCGCAACAGCTTCAGTCTTTCCGTCCGCCAGTGTCACTTGAAACCGTACGCCGCTGCCGACGTTTTCGACGTTATCTACACGCGCGCCGGTCTCCACGCGGATTCCTTGCTTCTTGAACACACGCAGCAGTTCCTTGGAAACCTCTTCGTCCTCCACGGGAACGATGCGCGGCAGCATCTCAAAAATCGAAACTTTGCTGCCGAAGCGTGAAAAAGCCGACGCGAACTCGACTCCGACGGCTCCTGCTCCCAGAACCGCCAGCGATTTCGGAACCTCGGTCAAATCAAGAATCTCGATGTTGGTCAGAATCCTGCGGGCATCGGGCTTGAGGCCCGGCAGCATGCGCGCTTCGGAACCGGTGGCCAGCACGATGTTCTTCGCGTCGAGGATCTGCTTCCCGCCATCCGTAGAAACTTCCACCTTGCCGGGACCCGCCAGGCGGCCGTAACCCTTGATCCAGTCGACCTTGTTTTTCTTCATCAGGTACTCGACGCCTTTGGCGTGCTTGGCGACGATCTTGTTCTTGCGGTCGAGCACCAGGGGAAAATCAAGCCGCGGATTTTCGCAATGAATCCCGTCCTCTTCCGAGTGCAGAAAATGCTCCCACACGTCAGCGGCGTGGAGAAATGCCTTGGTCGGGATGCAGCCGACATGCAGGCAGCAGCCCCCCAGTTTCGGGTCTTTTTCAATAAGTGCTGTTTTGAGGCCGTATTGGCCCGCGCGAACGGCCGCCGAATAACCACCGGGACCGCTCCCGATGACGATCACGTCGTATGTCATGGGTGAATATCCAGTTTAACAGGGGCCACGTTTAGACGGAAGATTTCCGGAACTTTTGCCGCTCGAACTGCGGAATACTAACGAACGGCCCCGACATATTCGATGATCACCACAGACGCAGAGTTGCTGGAGCAGGCTCTCAGAGGCATTGAGGATGCCTTTACAGCACTTTACCGGCGCCGGCAGGGAGGCGTTTACCGCTTTGCTCTCCAAATGACCGGAAGCACCGCCATCGCCGAGGACGTGACCCAGGAAGCCTTTTTAGCGCTGCTTCTTCGTGGCGCTCGCTATGACCAGGTACGCGGGACCGTGGCGTCTTTCCTCTACGGAATCGCGCGCAATCTGGTTCTCCAGAGACTGGACCGGCGTTCCAGCGCGGAGCTGGAAATCACCGAGGAGTGCGCAGGACCAGAAGATCTGCTGGAGGATCTGACGCGGCGCGAGTCCATCGAACAGGTGCGGCAGGCGGTTTTGAGTTTACCGCCTGTATTTCGTGAAGCTGTTGTTCTGTGCGATTTGCAGGGTTCAAGTTATGAGGAGGCCGCCATGGCTCTGGATTGTCCCGTGGGAACGGTGCGATCCAGGCTGAGCCGCGGTCGTGCAATGCTGGCGCGCAAGCTACGGGGGGTAGCTGGCTGCGCCGGAAGGAGTATCGAATGCAGTCCGAAGAGTATTTAATTGCTGCTTTGCGGGCGCTGGCGGAACAGGATCGGGAACGGGAAGCGCCGGAAGAAGTCGAAATGCGTCTGCTCGCGGCATTCCGCCGGAACCGCTCCCGAAGGAAATGGAAAACGGTGGTGCTGGCAAGTTTGGCCGCTGCCGCGGGGCTCACTGTATTTTTCTTTGCGCGGACGGATGAGCGCCCGAAGCCGGTTGCTCGATCGCCTGTGCCGCAGCAAGTGGTTGAGGCAACACCGCCGGTTGAAATAGCGGCGCCTCCGGCCCGCAAGGCCGTGCGCCCGGTGACCCGCCAGCCGCGGGAGATCGTAACTGAGTTTTTCCCGCTGCTGGATGTTGCTCCGCCCTTCGAGCGCGGACAACTGCTCCGCGTGGTGGTGCCCGCCGCGACGATGCGGGAGGTAGGACTGCCCGTCAACGAGGATCGTCTCGCAGATCGCGTCTACGCAGACGTGCTGGTGGGAGACGAAGGGCTCGCGCGAGCGATTCGATTCGTGAGTTATGAGGAATAGGAGATGAATATGAAAACGATGCTGAAGACTCTGGCGGCGATGGGAGTTGTGTCCGTGCTTTTGGCGCAGAACGAGCAAGAGGTGCTGCGGGTACAGAAAAAGCTTGAGACCACGGCCGCTGACGTCGGGAAACTGAAGACATTTGAGTTTGTGTCCGGCCAGTTGATCTCCGGTCCGCCGGTGAAAGGCGCGCCCTATTCCGCGGAAGCAGTGAACGAAATGGTGCAAGTGCTGGCGGACGGTAACCGGATCGTGCAGCGCACGTCAGCGATGCAATACCGCGACACCGAAGGCCGCGAGCGGCGCGAAGAAACATCGGCCATGGGAGCCATCTTCATCACCGACCCCATTGCCGGTGTCCGCTACACGCTGCATCCAGAGTCCCAGTCGGCTGAAAAAGGTCCCATGGCGAAGTTCAATGTCGCATCGACCGGCGGCGGGAACGTATTCTACTACTCCGAGACCAGCGCCGGTGTGCCCGGCGGACGCGGATCGGTCAGTGTCGCAGTTCATGGACCTGTGGCGGGAGTCCCCGGAGACGTGAACCCACAGGTCACCATTAGTACCGCCGGACGCTTCACAGCGGGCCCAGGGGAGGTGAAAACGGAACAACTTGGAAATATGTACATCGAAAGTGTTCAGGCCCAGGGAACCCGGACCACCACCACCATTCCCGCGGGCGATATCGGCAACGACCGGCCCATCAACATTGTCGACGAGCGCTGGTATTCGCCTGACCTGCAAATGTCCGTCATGACCAAGCACAGCGACCCCCGGACCGGCGAGACGAACTTCCGGTTGTCCAATATCAACCGATCCAGCCCCCCGCCGTATCTGTTTGAGGTTCCGGCCAACTACACGGTCAAGACGATATCCCCGGGGGTCCAGGTGATCCGCGAGAAGCGCGAGTAACGCTGAACCGGGCGGACGCGTCCCATCGGTGTGCGTTCTGGCATCATGGGACAAGGTATGCGCGTCTCTCTGACATTGCTTTTCGGGGGAATTCTGTGGGCACAGACCCCCGAAAAGTACCCTCTGGAGAAGCTGCAAGTCCAGGGAAACGACCACATTGCGACGGAGCGGATACTGGCAGTCTCCGGGCTCAAGATCGGAGCCCTAGTTCAGAAAGCAGATTTCGACGCGGCACGCGAGCGGCTGCTCGAATCCGGGGCGTTTGAGAGCGTCGGCTACTCCTACAAGCCCGGGCTGAAATCCGGTTACGACGCAACATTTGAGGTCGTGGAAGTCGCAACGCTCTATCCCTACCGCTTCGAAGCTCTGCCGGGATCCACGGAAGCCTTGCGGGCCGCGCTCCGCAAGCAGGAGCCTCTGCTGGGCGACCGGATTCCCGGCACACCCCAGGTCCTGAACCGGTACACCGCCGCGATCCGCCAGTTCTTCGAAGGCAAACTGGAAGCCAAGGGCGAACTGAGCACCGACTCCGGGAATCTCGAGATCGTATTCCGGCCCTCCGGCGAGCGGGCCAACATTGCCGAGGTTAATTTCACCGGCAACCAGGCGATCCTGACGCCTCTTCTTATCCAGAAACTTTCCCCCGCCGCTGTTGGGATTCCCTATAGCGAACCGCTGCTCAGACGGGTGCTCGATTCGGCCATCCGTCCGATGTACGAAGAGCAAGGCCGCGTCCGGGTTGCGTTCCCTGAGATCACTGCAAAGAAAGCCGAGACCAATGACGGAGTGGCGGTGACCATCGCCGTCAACGAAGGACCCGCATACAGTCTAGGCACGGTCCGGCTGGCGGGGCTGCCCGAAGCCGAAGTCGCGCAAGTCGCGAAATCAGACGACTGGCACAAAGGCGAGACGGCCAATTTCGCGAACGTTGAGGCGAGTCTCCAAAAGATCCGCCAGCGCCAGCGGTCACAAGGCTATCTGCGCGCCGATACCAGCGTCGTGCGCGAGCTCCACGACCAGGACCACACCGTGAATCTGACGATCAAGGTCGAGCGCGGGCCGCAGTTTACGCTCGGCAAACTCACCATTCAGGGCCTGGACCTGATCAGCGAGCCGGCGATTCGCAAGATTTGGAAAATCGAGCCGGGGCAGCCGTTTCAGGAGGGCTATCCGGAGGCGTTTCTGAATCGCGTGCGCGACGACGGCATCTTCGACAACCTGGGCAAGACCCGTGCGGACACCAACATCAACGAGGACACCCACACGGTGGATGTGACGCTGTTCTTCACCGGCGCCGGAACTCCGACTAAGGGCAAAGACGGCAAGCGCCGTTAAGACCGATACCGTGCGGAAAAAGGGGACAGAGTAGTCTGTCCCCTTTTTCGGCCTGTGCCACGGCTGGACTGATATCCTGAAATGCAGTGTCGTCCCCGCTAAACTTTCATCTCGAGCAATACGATGGCCCGCTGGACCTGCTGCTGGACCTGATCCGGAAGCAGGAGATCAACATCTACGACATCCCCATCGCCCGGATTACGCAGCAGTATCTGGAATACATGCAGAAGGCCGCAGAGATGGACATCGAGCTGAGCGCGGAATTCGTCTATATGGCGGCCACGCTCATTCACATCAAGTCGCGCACGCTGCTGCCGCGCGATCCGGAGCTCGACAAGCTCCTGCCCGAAGAAGATCCTCGCCAGGAGCTGGTCGACCGCCTGCTGGAGCACGAGCGCTTCAAGTCCGCCGCCGAGATGCTGCAGCAAAAACGAGTGGTGGAAGAAGCCGTGTGGTCGAATCCGCAAATCGCGCAGTTTCGCGCCGAGGATGACGATCCCGGC
>JAOAPR010000189.1 GCA_025463005.1 Bryobacterales bacterium
GAACCCGGTCTCCGAATATTCAAAATCTACAACGGCTACTGGTTTTTTGGCCGACCGACCATCGAAGGCGTATACCTGTGCTCCAAGTGGAAATGACACGTAACACGCATACCCGTGAGGCGTTCCAGGACTGGGATGCGAGCGAGATCCGGAACGACGAAAGATCTTGCGCAGTTGAACGGAGACTTAGAGAGTTATGTTTGGCTCGTTGAGTGAGACTCGCGGATTCCCGCATTCATAACGTCAGACTGGGCTTGGTACGAAACCGTCTCTGCTCGTTATTCTTTCGCGCGGAACGTGTGATGCTTGCCGATCTGCACCGCCGGCTTCACCGTGGTGCGTACTGGGCGCAAGCCTCGCGAGGAGTCTATATACCGAAGGCCGACGGGCGGCAGCGTCCGTTGGGCGTCGCGGCGCGGGAGGACAAAAACGTTCAACAGGCCGTGGTGACCATTCTCAATGATATTTATGAGGTGGACTTCTCATGAAAGGCCCTGGGATGGCTTTCGGCACAGTCTCCCTGACATAAGCGCTTGGGGATCCGATGCGTTGACCGGATTCGGCCAAGGCGGCTTGCGTGAAGATCCCAGCGGAAGAATCTTCAGACTCTCGCGATGAACCGAAAAGAGCCTTGCCCCTGAATCCCCCCAGGCATACACTCAAGGGGGGCGAAAGGAGTCAGCTTGAATCGCCGCTTGATACTCCAGGTCCTGGCGTTAGCAGCTTCGCCCTGCGAGTTTCTAAAGGGGCAAGCTCTCGGAAGGCACTACTTTCCTAACGACTACGACTACGGCAAGAAGATCACAGCGAGGATGGCGGAACTTCAACAATCCGTTGCTGGAAGGGTTCAAGAACCGTTTCCGCCTTTCAAGGTCATCGGCAACACTTACTATGTGGGCGTTACTGGCGCGGGTGCCTTCTTGATCACCTCGCCGCAAGGGCACGTCCTAGTGAATTCCACTTACGCGGAGACTGCACCATTGGTCCAGAAGAGTGTCGAGCAACTGGGATTCAAGCTCACCGATATCAAGATCATCCTGATCGATCACCGGCATGCCGACAAGGCAGGAGGTGCTTCGTGGCTGAAAGAGCACACGGGAGCCCAGCTCATGGCCATGGACGGTGACGCGCAAATAATTGCGAGGGGTGGAAGAGGCGGATACAGTGCCGCGCCAGGCGTGGTTGCCTTTGTGCCTCCAAGACTCGCGGCAAGACCCGGCAGCGGTGCAGCCGGAACGTCTGCAACGGGTGCTGGTGACAGCGGTGGCGGCAGTGAAGGTAGCTACTATCCTCCAGTCAAGGTCGATCATATTCTCCACCACGCAGAGCAGATAAAGGTCGGGGATATCGTCGTGACTGCACATCACATCCCTGGGCACACGGAGGGTTCAACCACGTATACCTGGACAGCTCCTGAGAGCGGCAAGACCTATAGTGTTGTCGAACTCTGCTGCGTGCAAACGCCGGCGCAAAACCTCTCCGTGCTCAAGGCGATGGCCAATGATCCAGCTCGTCCGTTTGCCGCACTCGGCACTGGTGATCAGTGGGCGATCGCGGTTATAAGACGCGATTACCTGAGACTTGAGAATGTAGTGTTCGACGTTTTCCTGACCGGTCGTCCGTTCGAATGGCTGATGTACGACAAGTATGAGCAGTACAAAAGGACCGGCGATTTCCGCGTCTTTATCAATCGCCACGACTATCGAAGCGATCTCGCCGCGCGCGAACTAGAACTCGAAGAGGCGATTAAGAGAGGTGTGCCTACTGGAACGAAAACCAATCCATAGGATTGTCTTTCGGGATGTCAGTCTCATCCGCACATTTTGTTTCCTGATGAGGGTCCCTATCGGAAACTCCTCAGGCCACCGTAGGAAAGCGAGAACCGCAGATACCAACGGACCGCGCAAACAATGATCTCGGGTTCGAAGTACCGCCATTTGAACGGGGCTGGCTGCGGTTTGGGCATCGGTTAACAGCCTATCAGACTCGTGCGTCCCGTTTTTGCAACACACCCAGGATGTCGCATCGCTAAACTAGAATTCTCACGATGGCCACCCAGGATTCGGGAACGGTTGCGGTGTTGGCCGAAAAGCCTTCGGTCGCTCGTGACATCGCACGCGTGCGGGGCGCGACCAGCACGCACGACCGATACTTGCACGGCAACGGCTACGTGGTCACCTGGGCGATCGGTCACTTGGCGGCGCTGGCCCAGCCCCACGAAATAGACCCAGCATGGCGACAATGGCGGCGTGACCTGCTCCCGATGCTGCCCGAATACTGGCCGCTGGTTGTATATGAGAAGACGAAAAATCAGTTTGAAGTTGTGCGGAAGATCGTCAGTTCGCCGCGCATCTCCCGGGTGGTGTGCGCCACGGACGCAGGCCGCGAGGGTGAGCTCATCTTCCGCTATATCTATGAGGCCGCGCAGTGTGAGAAGCCCTTCAGCCGCCTGTGGATCTCTTCCCTGACACCGGATGCCATCCGCAACGGCCTTGCCTCCCCGCGACCCGGGAGCGACTACGAGCTTCTGGCAGATGCTGCGCGCGGCCGCAGTGGGGCCGACTGGCTGGTAGGCATGAATCTGTCTCGCCGTATCGTCAAAAAACTCAAACTGCCCACCGCAGAGTAAGATAGGCGGTCGGCACGAGAAACAGTAGATGGATACGACTTCTGGCCTACGTCACCAGTTCGGTGAACCAGGAGCTTCTGGTGCGGAACGAATACTTGGCCGCAGAGAATCGGATCCTGAGGGCGAAGCTGCCGTCTCGACTGCGCCTTTGCGATCCCGAGCGTGCCACTCTCGCCGAGATCGGAAGGCGTCTAGGGCGTAAAGCGCTTCGTGAGGTCGCCTGCGTCGCCAAACCCGACACCATCCTGGCCTGGTACCGAAGGCTCGTCGCCCAGAAGTTCGACGGCTCCAAACACCGACAGTATCCAGGCCGTCCTCCAGTTTCAGCGGAAGTTGAAGCCTTGGTGGTCTGGATGGCGCGAGAGAACTCCGGCTGGGGATATGACCGAATCGTTGGTGCGCTGGCCAACCTGGGTCATCACGTGTCCGATCAGACAGTGGGAAATATACTCCGCCGGCATGGTATCGCTCCGGCTCCCACGCGAAGCCAAATCACGACGTGGTAGGACTTTCTCGCCGCTCACATGAATGTGCTGGCGGGTTGTGATTTCTTCACAGTCGAGGTGCTCACTTGGCGAGGGCTGGTGACTTACTACGTGCTTCTTCCTTCATCTGGAAAGTCGCCGCGTGAACGTGGCCGGAATCACGAGACATCCAGATCAGGAATGGGTGGAGCAGATTGGCCGCAGCGCGACGCAGGAGACGTGGGACTATCTTCACTCGTGTCGTTATGTACTGCACGATCGCAACACGAAGTTCTGTGACTCTTTTCGGTCGGCGCTGGCATCGGGTGGTGTGAAGGCCATGCCGCTACCGGCTCAAAGTCCGAATCTAAACGCGTTCGCGGAACGATGATCCGCTCGGTCGAACAGGAATGCCTGTCCAAGTTGATCCTATTCGGTGAGGGTCCGCTGGCGCGCGTACTGAACGAGTACGGCCGGCATTACCACAGCGAAAGAAATCATCAGGGAAAAGGCAACCGGCTACTCTTCCCAGATAGGAGCAAACACCAGCAGAGTCGCCAGGTTGAGTGCCATCAACGACTCGGCGGCTTGCTCAAGTACTACAAGCGCGCCGCAGGAGTATTTTGACCTTACGCGGACGAGACACGCGCTGCTTGCCCGTTTAGCCTGATCCGCGGAATGCCCCCAAAATAGCTTCCCGATTGCCGACAATACATCCACTATCCAAGAGTTTTAGCTGAGATTCCTACCGCCAGCGGTGACTGACGATTACTCTTCCATGGAACATGAGGTACCGGGCCGACGATTCTCACTTGCCGGGCTTGGCGACTATGCGGGCGCTGAGAGCGTTCGGTCAACACTGCGCCGTTTATCGTGGGTTATGCGATCAGCGAGGCAGCGGATGTCCCATAAAGGGGTAAGTTCTGAAGGGCTGTAGCAACGGTTGTTCATCGAGCAGCGGCGATCGCCCGCACTGCCGGAACACGCAGAAATTGGTACTCGGGATAAACCCGCCGGGCGATGGATAAGGCCAGCTGGCAAGCCGGTTCCCCCTGCTCTTTGCGGTTCATCTGCATCATCACTTGGCATAGCGTGGCCTGCACCTCTGCCGATCCGGGAGCTAACTGTGCAGCGGTCTGGGCTTCGGAGAGAGCGTCGTTCAGCTTCTTCTCCGAAAGAAATTGTTGCGCCCTCGCGCTCTGATTCAGAGCTGCGGCCCTTGAGAGATCAAACGATCCATGGAAGACCAAGATGCTGTTGGCGACCATGTCGTGTGGCGCTCTTTCAAAGAACTGCCGGTACGGATTGAGCTCAGCCGGTCCCCATGCTTGGCCCGCTGCCTCATTCGCGCTAATGAAAATCGTCCCAACTACCATCGGTGAAAATGGGGCTTCTGGCGCCCGTCGAAAGGTGAGTCCGTTTGGCAACGGTCTGCACGGAATGCCGTAAAGCTCCGGGGCAATTCTGTTGGCGAACCAGCATTCGGTGATCTTGTGTTGGGCAATGTAAGCCCCAGCTTGTTTGAGTCCCTGGCTCCAATCAATATTCGAGTCTGTCATGAGCCGATAAGATGTCGATGGGCCACCGGCGATTTCGTTCGAATAGGTCAAGTAATTGGGATACACATGCAGCGAAGTGGCCGCGTGCCCGAGCACGAGCAGCGCGACCGGCCACTTCAGGATCGGGAAGTGTATCGCCAAGCTCGACGCGCTGGCCGCCGCGATCAGAATCAGAAACGGAAAAATGGGCAGGATATGGCGGATACCGAGATTCAAGCCCGAAGACATGCTAGTTGCAAGAAACACCACTGGAGGAATTGTCAGGAACAGCAACTCACGTCGCAGACCCCGGCCTCTTAGCGCGAAAGGCGCGGCAGCCAAAAAGGCGAGAAACGGGAGCGTGGACTTCATCAGGAATACAAGCGGGAAATAAAACCATTGACCGCTCTCGTACACCTGGCCCAACAGAATTAGTGGCGCGGCCCTCGGTTGCGACGAGAATGTCAGTCAATCCCCAAAGATAAGACTCCGGCAGAATATGGAAGCGCGCAAGCGTCAAAACCACCTTAGTTTGCGATCCTGTACGAAGCGTGTGGGCAAACAAATCGAGAGGAGGGTTCAACGCGGCTCCTTCCGGGCGCGCCGAATAACGGAAGGTATAGAACACCCACAGTCCAGCCCATCCGATCACCACGATAGCGCCAAGGGCGGCGGCCAGACCGACGGCTTGTTTGCCAATACCCCCGGGTGCCTTCATCCGACCGCAGAGCTCGCTGATCGCAAGCAGCCCCAAAATAGGCAGAATGACCAAGCCGCTGTGCTTGGCTGCCAGCGCCAGCGCCACGGTAACTCCACACCATGCGAGACTGACGGCGCTCGGCTTCTTCACATATCGATAAAAGGCATAGACAGACGCAAATAGGAAGCAACTCTCACCCAAGTCAGTGGTAACCAAGGCCCCGTTTGCGAGGATGTTCGGATCAAATACAAGCAGAGCGAGGCCCAGCAAGGCCGGCGCCGGCCCCAACATTTCATAGCCGCCCAGTAACAGCAAAACCGCAAGCAGAAACGTAAACAGAGAGGCCGCCATACGCGTGCGAAAGAGAATAGTGTCGGCGCCTGTCCGGTTCCGATATAGAAACGGCACAACCGCAGCAATGTTGGTGGCTTTTGTAGGGCCAAAGAGGACGGCTGACGGGTTCAGATCCAGAGAAAGCAGCGGCAGGCCCGCGACGAACTTCACCAGCGGCGGATGTTCAGGATTGGAACCGAAGTCACGATGTTTCCAATACTGATGGCCCGCGAAAATGTGCTGGCCTTCGTCGATTGTTTGGGATTGCTGACGGATCGAGAGCACCAGTTCAGTAGCGAGGACAACGATTAGCACTAGCGATGCGACGATGTAGGCCCGTTGGTAGCTGTGAGTTATTTCCTGAGGCATGTCTGGGCAGCCTTTCAAGCACTGGATATTCGCGCCACTCTAACACATTCGTCGGATGCATCAGAAGTAGGCCCTGCGGACAAATGGGGGGCCAATAATCTGTCTTGCGGCCGTTGATAGCACCCGCCTTGGCGCGCGCAGTGTAGAGCCATCCGTAGTTTCGCCTGGATGACGCCGCACTCGGAAGGTACTTTTCAAATTCCGGGTTTGGCGTGGAGTTGACGTCCCGCAGGAGAGTAGTGGAAGTATCGCCGACAATCCGTCCACAAACCAAGTCTGATGCTTTCGAGAACGCCTTCCTGGGGTACAGGCGATGATCGCTGTCCGCGCGGTTAACCGATAATATCAGGATGCACGAGCCCGGCGATCCCATCCCGCTTGACCTTAGCGAAGACCCGCAGTTTCTCGCCCGTGAACTCAATGTCGAACTCCACAGTTCGGAACTCAGGAAGGAGCTGTCGCTCCCCAATCTTGTTCTCACTCAGGTGCTTTCGATTGTCGGCCTGGCGTGGATCGGAACTGCCGGAAAGCTGGGTTCTTCGCACTTCCCATTCTGGATGGCGGCAATCGCACTTTTCTATGTCCCCTCGGCCGCGGTAGTCATTCACCTGAATAACGAAATGCCGCTGGAGGGCGGTCTGTACCAATGGGCGAAGCTGCGCTTTAACGAGATGACCGGGTTCCTGGTGGCGTGGAACATGCTGCTTTACACAATTATTTTTGTGTCTGAAATGGGACTGCTGGTCACCAACAATTTGGCATACGCCATGGGGCCCTCTGGCGCCTGGCTGGCTGACAGCAAGCCGGCGATTGCTGCCGCCAGTCTGGTGGTCACAGGGGGGCTGATCCTGGTCGCAAGGTTGGGGCTTTCGATCGGCAAATGGGTGCATGGCTTCGCGGGATTCATGATTCTGTTCCTGTTCGCCGCCATGGCCCTGTTTGCGATTCCTCCCTGGGTCGGGGGTACGGTGGCGCATGCTCCCCTGGCGTTGTCGATCCCGGCGTTTACATTGCTCAACCTGAACATCCTGGGAAAGATGGGATTCGGCGCCTTGGGCGGGTTCGACACCGTGGCGGTTTTCGCGGGGGAATGCCGGGGCAGGGATGCGGCCGCTACAATCCGGCGTTCGGTGTGGATCGCAACGCCATTGATCGCGGGGGCATTCGTGCTCGGCACGGCTTGCGTTTTGGTGTTTGTGAAGCCGGACGATATCGACTTGATTTCACCCATTACGCAGGTATTGAATCGTGGCCTTCAATCGGCTGGATTTTCAGGCTCGGCAACCTCGCTCATCGGTGCGTTAATCATCCTTACGCTGGTTGGACAGGGACTGCTCAGCTTCAACTACGGCGCGCGCCTGCCACTGGTGGCCGGTTGGGATCATCTACTGCCGGCGTGGTTCACTCGTTTGCATCCTCGATACAGGACGCCGGTCGGGTCCATCGCTTTTATTGGCGGCGCGACCTTGGTACTGGCGCTGCTGACAAGCCTGGGTGCAGGAAACCAGGAGGCGTTCCAGCTATTGCAAAATGCCAATGGCATCGCGTATGGACTGGCGTACCTGGTGATGTTTGCCATTCCGCTGGTGGCGCCAGGCGAGAAACCCTCATGGGGACTGCGTGTGGCGTCCGTCTCTGGCTTCGCCATGACGCTTCTCTACGTGGTCCTGTCAGTATTTCCCATCATTGACGTCCCGAATCGCGCTTTGTTCGCCGCCAAGATCGGTGGAGTCGTGATCGGGCTCAATCTTGCGGGGGCGTTGTTCTACTGGAGGGCCGGTACTCGGCGAAAGCGCGCGTTGGGCTGATCGGTCCTTTTGGAGGCGAGTGCTGCGCTTCTCTCCGTACGGTGGATAATGTCGAGACGCGCAAGTCCTGATTCCTCCTGGATCACGGCGTACTCGTACACTACTTGCAGTCCTGATCCTCGCCTGGAGTTACCTGCCAACACGCGCTAAGGATTCGCCACCAGGTGTTCCGGCTTGTTGTTTTCACAAACGAATTCGATCAGTTCTCCCTGGGGAGCAAGCGTCAACGTTAGATTTTCGTGGTAGGGCTTTGCGAACGCCTGGGGGTCTTCGAATGTCACGTTGAGCTCCATGTGACCGTAGTCGGTGCGCCGATAGCGCTCCGTCATGTGCAGCGCCTCTGTGTGCGGAAACGGGCCACCGCCGATGCCCCCGAGGAGACTCAGATCGTTAAATCCGACTGTGTCGACTACCAACGTATCTTTCTGCCAACCTCCGATCGAATGGCCCATCCATGAAGGGTTTAGTTCTACAGGATGTTTGCGGCCATCGAGAAAAATCTGACGGAAGCCGGGATAGTCTTCAAAGAGCGCGACCAACAGGGAGGAGCTCTGCACAAATTTGGCGATAAACGGCGAAGAAGCTCCAGGGAGGGGAGGAGGCCCTGGCAGACAGCGATTGTGCGGTGCATTCCGAGGGTCCTTCGCCAGCGCCGTTCTGCGTGCCTCCGCCGTTGGGAGAAGCTGAGGCGCTTCAGGATATGGGTCGTCGGTGAGCAGCCAGACGCCACTCAGATCTGGCACCCCAGCGGCGGTACGAGGCGCCGGTTTCGAAGGAACACGCTGGCGTTTTCGCATCGCCTCCGCGTTTCGGGCGGGGTCGTCGCCGAGAGTGCTGCCATTGACCGTCTCCACCAGCCTCACGTCGAACTGTTGCGTCTTGTCCAGCGCCACGACAACTTCGCTGGCGACTGCGCTATACGCGCAGCATGGCATCCGGATGGTCAAGTCCCACTTGCCATCGACGAGCGCGCTGAACTTGTAAAGACCGTTCGCGTCGGATCGCGTTCGTGCGACTGCGCCGCTTGTTTGGTGTTTTATCTGAATCGGCGCATTCGGAACAGGCGATCCGTCTGGATAGGAGACAAGCCCTTGCAAAGAGGCGCGCGGGCTTTGCGAATATGCGGGAAGTGCAAGCAAGGGCAGCAATGCTGCCGCGAGGATAGGACGATTCATACTGTCTCCGCTCTTTGAATCCAGAGGCTAGCACGAGAGTCTGAGTTCGGCCACTCGGAGATCACCGTTTGGCATACTTCACGCTTGATCTTCCGCATAACGCCAGGCAACGCCACCGTCGGTCCCAACCGTGTGTCGCGCGCCTTCCACACCTCGCCCATGCCACCCGCCCCGATGGGCGAGAGGATTTCGTGGGGACCGAGTTTGTTGCCCGGAGAGATCGGCATCTTGTGTCAGAGCTAAGTTTAGCCGATCAAAAAGCACTTGGGTGCTGTGTCACGGCGCATCCGGAAGCTACTTTTTCAAACTTTCGGTTTGGGGCAGAGTCGAGCGTCCCTCAGAACTAGTTTCGGGATAAGCGCCCGTTAATGGGCATTATCGAAAGCGTTCGTCATGAGTACATTACCTCCTTGCGTCGGGAACATCAACCCAAAAGCCAGAGACGAGGTGATTGAGCGTGAGCCGAATCGTCTGGTTTTTCCCGCATATCTGCGAGAGCTCTCTCGCTACGTTCGGAATCAGTCGATTTAAACGGATTTCAGTCTTTTCATCGCAGTCTTGGCCTTTGATTGCGAGATCCGGTCCGCACACTAGGGAGCGAGTGAGGATTGGCAATCCCGGACTGGCAACGCTAGGGCTCAAAGGCAAATGTATAGTCCACTGCCGTATGGGATTCGGGTTTGTTGGCACTGGCTCCGGCACCGGCGGCACGTAAGCGGGGCCCAGCAGTGCGCTAGGGCGCCAGCGCGATCGGCAGCGAATTACTCAAGACCCTGCCGTTGTCCGGCAGATCGACGACAATCGTCACATTCCACCGCTGCCCTGGAAACGGAATAAATACGGGCGCGAAAATCTTCAGATCGACCTGGAACAAGCCGGCGACTTCAAGCGGCGCCGGCCCGGTATGCAACACCTGTCCGATCGCACGCCGCTGGCCAGAGCCCTGGCCAATAGTGAAAATTACTTCGACCGGATCGATCTGCGTAGGAATTGCAAGCGGAACGATGCTCCCGTCCGTCAGCGGAGGCGAGAGAGGCCCCAAACCCGTAGCGTAGAGATAGACCGTCGAACCCGCGTGCGCGGGATTGTCCGGGGAGTTGACGGTGCCGTCCTGGTTGATGACAGCGGCATAGCCCGAAGCTAGCTGAAAAATCCCAGGTGCCGCGCCGGTCAAGCTGGCGGTGACGCAATTCGTGGCGACCGATTGGAAGAACACGCAGACTTTTGTGGCAGACGATCCCGTCAGCGTCCACGGAACAATTGCGTTGATCTGGGTGTCGCTGGCATAGAGCAAGGGGGCCGGGAGACCATCGAAGGTCACCTGGGTTCCGCCCAGCAGATTCGGAAAGCGATTGTCCGTTCCGGGCTGCCCGATAGCGGGTGATTGCGGGCCCAGCCCAGTTCCAAAAAGACTGACGATCTCGCCTTTCACTAGCGGGGCCCCCGTCATCGTCGCTGCGCTGCCAATGCACGCAAGCTTCGTGCCATCACCTGCGCTCGAATCCGGACCGAGCTGCAGCAGTTCAAGCTGAAAACTCTGGGGTAAAGCACCCGGGGTGCGATTGGACCAGGCGATCACATATGCCTTCGACGTTTGAGCGAAAAGCGCCGGCTCCGGCAACCAGACCAAACTGCCCAAGCCCAAAAAAAAGGTTGATTCCAGCAATTCTCCGTCCGGCCCGATTCGAACCAAGACTGCGTCGCTTGAACCGGCGGCAGCTTCCGTGAGACTGCACTCCCGGACGGAGCGTTGGGTCGCGAAATTCACATTTTGCGTGGAGCCAAGCACAGTGACGAAGCCCGGATCATCCACCTCAACGTTCGCCACGACGAGTCCGGGCCCGGGGAGGGCGCGATCATACAACACAGTTTTTCCGGCGGCGTCGAATTTGCGGACAAATGGGACGTTATTACGCAGGCTCAACGTATGGATGTTTCCAGAGCCGTCCAGCGACATGCTCTTGAACTCCTCCAGCGGCCCAGTGTACGTCGCATACAGCAGCGCAGTTCCAGACGCGCTGAGTTTCGCCAGGAAACCCGTCCAGAAATCGATAGAACTGGAAGACTGTGGATACTTGGGGAACAGTGCGTCCGGCGTGGTTGGGAAATCGTGCTCAGAGACAGTGCCGGCAATCCAAACGTTCGCTTGCCTATCCGTGGCAATGCCGTTCGCAGAGGCAAAGCCCCCATCGGAGCCGCTGAATTCCGCACGCCAGAGCACCGTTGACGCAGTAGCATCTACCTTGGTGATTTCGATCCCCCGGCTACCAAAAGTGAACGCGCCCGGAGTAGGAGCCGCCAGCGAGCTAGCGGGACCGGCGAAGTAAATAGCCCCCGCGGAATCGACGCTAAACGCTGCCCCCGTATTGGGACCATCGATACCAAAAAGCGCACAGAACAGGATCACCCCATCCGAAGCTCGTAGCTTACAGAGGAAACTGCTGTTCGAAGAGGCATCTGTGATGCGGTAGGAGCCCGGCGTAGTCCCAAACTCGTCGGCGACCGCAAATCCGCGGATGTAAAGACCACCGGCCCCATCTAACTTTAGAATTGCGATTGTTGCGCCGCCGATTGCCGTCGCATAAATCGATCGTCCTGAAGAATCAAGCTTCGAGACTAAAAACTGATTGTTGGAAATATTGCCGATAGTGTTGGTTGGCGCCGGCCAGTTGTACCAATTCGAGCGCCCGGCGATGTACACCTCGCCGTCCGCGCTAACCGCAGTTGCGACCGAACCCTTGACTTGCGTGACCTGGTGACTATCCTGCACGGTCCACACTGGCTGCGACGTTTGTCCCGCCAGCGGAAGCCCGATCCACAGGATCGCCTGGGCCGCCAGCCGTGCAATCAAGGGGCGCTGTGTGTCCTTACGATACGATTCGGTGGCCTGCGGATTAAACGGGGTATTGTATCCATTGGGCTTTTTGAAAAAGATAGCCACACTGGAAAGAATTCAGCAATCGCTTTGCCACGATCCAGTTCGCGTCAATATTAACCTCAGCGACGCGATTGGAACGGATCGAGGCGTGACGAAACCGTCTCCGGATCTCTTGGCACCGCGGTGCTCTGTTTCCAGTTAGGATAAGTCCCGTTGTGACGTATTAACGGACACTATTTTCCCGAGCGCCGTTCCCTGCACATGTCCGGTTCGCCCACTTATCGGGCGTTGACTAAGGAATCCTGCAGTTTGCTCCCAAGAGGATCACTTGCCTGTAGGTTCGGCTAGCCGGTCCCTATTTGCCCACCAAGTGCCCCAGGCTCTTGTTGTTTTCGGAGCAGACAAATTCGATCAAATCCGTGTCAGGCATCAGGCGCTGGTTCAGCTTGATGGTCCAAGGCTTGGTAAACGTTTTGGGATCGTTCACCGTGATCTCGATTTCAAGAGTGCCGTAGTTCACCCGCCGGAATCGCTCGATGATATTGCCGGTACTCGTGAAAGGGGTGCCTTCCTCGTCAAGCCACATTAGGTCCCGAAAACCAGTCGTTTCGACTACTAGGGTGTCCCCATCCCACTTGCCTGTCGAGTAACCAAACCACCAAGGTTCTGGATCGTTGGTAGGGCGAGGGCGACCGTCGGTAAAGATCTGCCGCAACCCTCCGTTGGCTTCGTAGATGATCAGAACTAGTCCAGGCGTCTGAACGATCTTGCGAGGCTGGGGATGGAAGTGAAGCTGTACCGGATGGAGCGGCAGACAGTGTGCGTCCGGATGATCTTTGCTATTTTCCGCCAAGCGCTGTTTCCGGAGTTCCGCTGCCCAGGGTTGGAACGGCAAACCATCGGGAAACATTGAAGGAAGGTTCTGGAAAGGCCTTGGTCCGGGAGCGGGCGGCGTGCCGAATCCGCCACCCCGGCCGACGGACGCGCCTGGAGGCGTGCCCCGGTCCCAGATTCCGGACAAGTCCGGCCGACCATCAGGGGTTCTTAAGGCAGGCGCGGCGAGATTCAGTCGCCCGTCGGGAGTGCTTGGAGCGCCCTCCGTTTGGTGCGGGGGCCATTGAGCAAGAAGCGCAGAAGAAAGAATAGCAAGCCCGATTGCCGCAAACTTCATCGACGTCATCATGCCACTGGATACTTTAGCGCACTCACAGAATCGTGAATCGAAATGAGCTGGCAGGACCTTTCAGAAGGTGCCTGATGTCACGTATTATCGGAAGCTATCCCGCTCGCCAGCGGGAGATGCTGCCGGCTCCGGGTCGGTTTTACACTAGCCGACTACTCTGGCGCGGTTCAACTCTCCGATGAACCCTCATCTCCCGTCCGATCGGAACCATGCCGGCGCTGTTGTTGCTCGTCTTGGAGGATTCGGAGTTCCGCATGCCAGTCTGCATACCCCAGCAACAATCCCATGACGTCGGGATTCCCGGCGACCAGTCCCGCTTCGATTGCGGCAATCTCTCGGCGGCAGCGTTCCATTCATGCCGCTGCTCCTGGACGCCCTTCCGCGATCTCTTCGAACGTCCGGCCTTCGCCGTCGAGCGTGGCCTTCTGGCCAGTCAGCTGCTGCCAGCGTGCGACCACCACATCAGCGTAGCTCCATGCCGTAACAGACGCGCTCATTCAATTCCGCGGCCGCCAGCGTCGTTCCAGAACCGAGGAACAGGTCGTAGACCAGCTCGCCCCGGCGGAGGTGGTCCGGCACCTACGGGTCCTAGTCTGTTGGCTCGCCGAATTTGCATCCAGCATTGACACGAGTTTGCACGAACCCCTGGGTCCATTCAGCGATGCCCCTTGGCATTCCGAGGCCAGTGGTGCTCACGAACCGAAGTCGGAGCATTCCCGCGCTGGACGCGCTAAAGGTCTTGTCATGTGACGGAGCCGTTATATGACAAGCAGATCAGGCGTTCGTACACGCCACTGGGGTTTTGGGGCGCCGATCGTCGGACGTTCGTCTTCCAGAACCTTGTGGTTTTGGAAGGGCGAAAAGGGTCCCGGCGAGGACCGCAGATTCGCAGTTTTGGGAGTCGATGCCCACGAAGCTTTTTAGAAACCGCGGTCATGTGGGTCGTGCCATCGCGATTGTGGGTTAGCGCAGTTTTAGGCCTGGCACCCCGGAGGGGCTGGGGTCCAGGTAAATGACCGTGTCCAGACCAGGTAAAGGCCGACCACGAAGGTGACGATTTATTTGGAATTCGCCGGCTCCAAACCACTCTTCTTGATGGCTGAGTAGGCGGCTGGTGATGCAAGCCACCAGATAAGCGCCTCGGCCGCCTCTGTTTGCATTGAAGTTGCCGGGATGCCTGCGGCAAATACCGTGACCCTCTGTGCGCCCGGCGGAAGCGGTCCTACGATGTCGATGCCCTTTACGGGAAGCAGCTCACTGATCTGCTGGAAGCCAATCTCTGCCTCTCCCTTGGCGACCACTCCACCTACGGGATCGGCCTCGATCTTTCTGGTTCTGTCCTTGATCTGGTCGGCAATTCCGAGCTTCGGAAACAACTCAGTGGAGAGGTAGACGCCGCTGGCGCTATCGGAATACGCAATCGATCTGGCTGCCAGTAGCGTGCGCTTCAGCGCCTCCAGGGTGCTGATATCGGGCTTGGGCGCCCCGGCCTTAACGGCCATACTAATGTTGGATCGGACCAAGTCGACGCGGCTGCCCGCCCGGACCTTGCCCTGGTTAATCAGATCGTCAAGCGCGGGTGCGGCCATGATCACGAGATCGATAGCCTCACCGCGTGCGAGCCGTATCGGAATGGCGTTATGTGTCGTTCCCATGGAGGGCCCAAACTCCGTCACAAGTTTGGTGTGCGCGGCGCTTTCATATTCCGGAATCAGTTCCAGATAGGCGGCCGTGAACGCTCCGGAAGTCACGACCTTGATCTCGGCCCCGCGTACCGTAGCGACGGTAAGAAACACGCATGTCCAAGTCAGGGCTGCGGACCTAGTGAAATTCCTGCGGGAAATCATTCTCATGGGCTTACTTGACCTAGCTTCCGGCGCAGCTGCTGCTATTCATTATTATCCAACGCTCACGCATACGCGTAGGCATTCACGATCAACAGGGTGGACGAGCCCGCGCCGCAGACCGCGGCGAGCAATATGCTCACGCTCGTCTCATCAAATCCTTCGGATTGCATGGGGTCCTTCGTCATAGGCAGGAACTAGTTTGAACAAAACCCGATACCTCACCGATCTCGTGCATGGCCAATCCGTCGATGACGCGATGTCCGCCGAACAAGAGACGCCTGCTCATGACGCAACGCGACCGCAGGATCGACGCGGCAGAGCACGCCGCGCCGGGCACGTTGCACAACCGTTACCAGGACCATAAACGGGAGTTCCCCATAAATATAAGGGTCGCCGAAAAGCGTCTTGAGCAGGGGTTCGGGGAAGGGCTCCCTGGAGGCGAGAATCACCGCGATCGCGCTCACCGTCACAAACCCCGCCGCGATCCCGAGGAATACCGGGCGAGCCGCAACCGTGGTGAACGCGGGACCTCCGCCGCAGACTGCGGAGCGCGTAGCGCACGTCTTTGACGAACTGCTCGACGGCGACCAAGGAACATTCCTCGTGGTGCAGCTCCTCAAAGTCTAGCGCCCGTTGTCAGGGTTACGCCAAATGCCACCTTGTTACGTTGCGTAGAACACGGAGCGCTGGCCTAAATCGAACGTCGGCGAGTCCTCCTGGCGCCGGGGCTCAGGGTACCAGTAGTTGTGGGAACCCAGGGGAACAGTCGCAGGGTAAGCACACGGGCTTCTGGGGTCGCTCGGCGATACAGACCTTCGCTCCGGCCCGACGTACCAACCGGACTATCGGAAGCCGCGAAACCTCCGCAAGCCAGGCCTGGTTGCACTTCTAATTTGCGGGCGTTCAGGCGCAGCAGCGGGGTGGCACCGTGCCGACCGACAAAGTGCAGCCCGTGAACAGCGGCGCCAACCCTTATCAAGTCATCCGGGATTGGGCACAGCTAACACTGGAGAAAAGGTTGGACGAGTTACTTCTTCAGCCATCTACCCTGTTGACCCTCTCATTCTGGGCCGTGATCAGGCGGATAAAGTCGGGCATTTCGTGTAAGGAAACGACGCCTCCCGCAGGCTTGTGCATGGCCAGGCGCCGGGCCTCGTCCGGATCGTTCATCATCAGTACGGGATGCACTCCGGCATTGCGCGCTACTTTGATTCCCTCCACTGCATCCGTGAGAAATATGACGTTCTCCGGTGGAAGAGACGCGTCACGCAGAGCGCCGACCAGCGGAACCTCCTTGACACCGCCTGCATTATCACGATTCCAAACACCGGCGAAGAATTCGCCAAGAGAGTGCTTTTCCAGGAAGCGGGTGATCGCGGCACCTGAAAGCGACGACGCGATGGAAAGGTGGACGCCCATCGCCTTCAGTTCTGCAAGCGCGGGAACGATATCCTCATAAACACCGGCTGCGTTCACCGCCTCGATTTCGAGCGCTTCTACCGTGGGCTGCGGAGCGAACTCGTCAACCAATTCGAGCAACTGCCAGTAGGAACGGCTTCCCGAGTTGCTGAGCTCGCCTTTGCGACTCAGCAAACGCGCGGCGATTTCGTGGAATGGCCCGGCAGGAAACTCTGCCAGGCAGCCGACGGGTTCCAGCAAAATGCCGCCGATATTTTGCATCTAGGCGTTTAGTCTCGCCAGCCCCGAAGCGAGGAGCCCCTTTGCCATATCGATCTTGGTGGCGTTGTACTTGAGCGGCGCGGCATTGGCGAGCGCAACCGAAATCGCCTGCTCGCCCAACTCGGTGCTCAAGGTCTTGCCCTTGAGGAACGTCTCCACCGACGTTTCGCGCCACGGCCTGCCGGCGATGCCTCCGAACACCACCCGCGCGTCGTCAATGGTTTTGTCGCGAAGCTGCAAACTGATAGCAAGCGAGGCCATGGCGAAGTCCCATACTCCCCGAGGCCGGAGCTTCTCGAAGGAGGCCCGCACGCCGGGCTTGGGCGGAGGGATGAGCACCGATGTAAGAATCTCATTGAACCGTACAACGTGCGACTGGATTCTACCGTCCACCAGCAGGTCTCCCGGCACCAATTGTTCGATCGATAGCTCCTTTACTCCCTGCGGCGTCGCCAGTTTCGCGCGAGCATCGAAGGGAATCAGCGCGGTGGCGGCATCGCCGGGATATACCGCGTAACACAAACGTCCGCCCATAGCGGAATGATAGTAGCTGTTATCGCCGATGGCTCCGTAGCACAGGTATCCGCCGTTTCTCCAGCACGAATAACCGCCGCGCAGATACTGGCACCAGACTTCCTGCAACAGGTCGCCGCCGAGCGTGGATGCGTTGCGCAGTTCCGGCGAGGAGATCTTGTTGATGGCCTCCACCAGCATCGGATACTTTTCTTGCAACAACCTCGAGTCGGCCAGTTCCGCCAGCTTCGTGGCAGCGCCGATTTCGATGCCTCCCTGGGCGTCTTCCTTGATGTAGCGGAGATGATCGATCTTTTTGATATCGACCAAATAGCTGGGCGCCTGATGGAGCCGGTTCTTCAAGCGAATCAGCAGGTCCGTGCCGCCGGCGTAAACGGAAGCGCTCGCGCCATGCTGCGACAGAATCTGGATGGCTTCGTCGACGATCGACGGCTTGTAGATAGAAATCTTCTTCATGCCTGCCTCCGTGGGCCACGTTTGGCGGACAACCCAGCCATGATTTTTTCGCGGGTGATGGGGTGCTCCCGAATCCGGACCCCGCAGGCGTTGTAAATCGCGTTGGAGATCGCGCCCGGCACGGCGCCGATGCTGGTTTCGCTGAAGCTCTTCACGCCGTAAAACCAGCGCGGCTCCAGACTATCGATGTACACCTGCGTCGCTTTGGGAAGGTCCATAATGGTCGGAAGCCGGTAGGACAAGTAGCCGACGCTGTAGTGCCGCGTGCCGGGAAACTCGCGATCCCAGGGAATGGGGTCGGTCGCCACCTGGGTGCTTTCCATCAGCGAGCCCACCATGTCGGATTCGGACACCAGCGGGTTGATGAGCAGTCCCGTATCGTGCGTATAGACGGCTCGGACGAAGCGCCAGTTGCCGGTCCAGGTGTCGACTTCGACTTCGACAAAGCACGCGCCGACGCCTTTGTTCGAAGCGGTTCTCTCTCCGCCCGCCACGCCGCGGCCCGTCTGTCGGATGAGACCGTTGTTGGCTTTGGCCAGGGCGGCGAAAGTCGTAGTCTTCTTGGGATCGTCGGTGGAAGTGATCACGCCGTCGCGGATCTGCAACTTGGGCGCATCGGTTTTCAGGACGTTCGCGGCGCGTGCCAGCAGATCCTTTCTCAGCTTGTCGGCCGCGCTGCAAATCGCCGCACCTTGCAGAGTGATGGTCCGGCCTCCGAACCATTCATCGCTTAGCGGCGCGAGATCCGAATCGCCCCAAATCAGGCGGATATGGTCGCGCGTCGTGAAACCCAGCATCTCCGCGACCAGGGCCGCCAGCGCCGTAGCTGCGTTCGAGCCGCTGTCGGGAAGTGCGATCTTCATGGTTACATTGCCGTCGGCCGCCAGGTCCAGTTCAGTGCTGAAAACGTTGGCGTCTGGCGCCGCTACCTGTTTGGCGAACGCGGCCTCGCCTTCGTGATAACCCATAAGCCCGCCGTGATGCTGGGACATGCCGAGACCAAATCCACGCTTCAATCTTCCGGTCGCGCCGCCCGCAACAGGATTCCGCTTCTCCCAGCCGAAGGCCTTGGATCCTTCCTCGAGCACCTCCACCGTGGGCATCGATTCGTACGGATGACGCGTGTCCTCCGGCGTGAGCCGCGTGATGTGCATCAAGCGGTATTGCACCGGGTCCATCCCGAAGGCGTCGGCCATCTCGTCGATCATGTTCTCCCAGGACCACTTGGTTTCCTGCTGGAGGAAGCTGCGGGAAGGTCCGGGACGCGGGGCGTTGGTCCGATAGGCGGACCACGTCGATCGCCAGTGCGAAACTTGCGACGTGTACAAGTCCAGTTGGTTGGTCGCGTTGGTCGGACCGTCGGCATGGACGCCGAAATCCAGATCGCCGATGCTTACGTATACTTCGTGATCAATCGCGACGATGCGGCCGTCTTTCTTGGCTCCCACACGGAATTTGGTGATGGTCTCGGGTTTGATCTGCAGTTGCGCCAGTTCCTGGTCCTTCGGCAGCATGATCTTCACGGGCCGCCCCGTGACCTTCGCCAGATGGGCGATCATCGGATAAAATCGCTCCGCGGCCATGCGTGCCGAGCCGAATGTGGAGCCGTTGTACTTGTTGATCAAGCGGATTTTGGAGGCGTCGATGCCGAGCGCCGCCGCCAGCGAAGCCCGCACCGGATAGATCCCCTGGCCCATGCCCCACATCGTCAGGCGGTCGCCGTCCCATTTGGCGACGCTTCCGCTCGGCTGCATGGGAACGGATACGCCGCCCGAAAAATGATACGTAAACTCTTTGACCACATCGGCTTCCGCGAGTCCTTTTTCGATATCGCCGCGCTGATCCGCCCAGGTAGCGCGCGGAAAATCCTTCGGCGAGTCCGCATGCCGGATGAGGTTCCCCTTTCCGTGCCCCAGATCGGGAGCACCCGAAGCCATGGTGTCCTTCAGCGTCGAAGCGAAGGGCAAGACTTCGTACTCTACTTTGATCGCGTCTGCTGCATCCTGTGCGAGGTCCTCCGTTTCGGCCACCACGATCGCGACGGCTTCGCCCTGCAGATTGAGTTCCCGCGGCATCGGTTCGGGGAGGATCCGGCCCCTAGCAACGTTCGGACGCTGCAACTTCGGCGCATTCTTGTACGTGAGAATGTGGTGCACGCCCGGCATCTTTTCCGCGGTGGACGTATCGATGTCCCGGATGAGTGCGTGTGGATGTGGCGAGGTGAGGAACCTCACGTACAGCAGATCCGCAAACCACACGCGGCTGGCGTACTGCGCCTTTCCGGTGAATCTCGGAATGGAGACCTCCGGCAGCGGCGGCAGCGGCTTGCCCAACACTTTGAGGTTTTCAGGCGGATATCCCTGCCACTTTTTCGTGACGGTCTTGCTTGCGCCCTCCACCACTTCGTCGCCGGGAAAGTGTCCGCCGGTGGTCGAGTAATCCCGCACCATTGGCATCTTGATCTGGACAATGGAATCCGTTTCGGGCTCGATGTGGATCTTGTTCCCTCGCAACACCGCTGCCGAATCAACTACTGCCCGGATGATGTTCGGGTAGGCTGAGCAACGGCAAATGTGGCCGGCCAGAGCGGCCTTGACCTGGTCTTCATTCGGATTAGGATTCTTGTCAAGAAGCCCCTTGGCGGTCACGACCCATCCAGCGGTGCAGAAGCCGCAATCGGCAGCTACGCGCGCATGACCGATACGCTGCAGCGGATGCAAGCTCTTCTCGTCGCCTATTCCTTCAATGGTGAGAATCTTTCGGCCCACGGCTTCGGTCGCCAAAGTATGGCAGGAATACAGCGGCGTACCATCCACGAGCACGCTGCAGGCTCCGCAGCTGGCGCGATTGCAGCTCCGGTTAGTGCCGGTCAGACCCAGTTTCATCGAAATTACTTCCCACAGCGTCGTGCGCGCTTCATATTCAGCTGCATACGTCTTGTCGTTGACGATAAACGAAGCCTTCTCGTTCGTAAACGGCCCCGAAACGGCCGGGAGAGGCGCGGGAGCCGCGATGAGCGTTTCCCCGGTTACGGCGGTGAGGACAACTCCCGATCCGGCCGCCTTGAGAAAATCTCTGCGAGAGTAACTCATTTCGACCCTCCGCCCTTCGGAAATACGTTCGGCCGGTACTGCTTGTGACACGTTGTGCAGGAGGCGTCCAGAGCCCCGGCGAGCGGGGCGAGCGCGTTGCCGTCTTTAGCCTGCGCGGCTTTGTATGCGGCATTGCCAGCGTCCACTAACATTTTCGCGTCCTTCATCCAGTCCGCCTGATCTCGCGCGCGGCCCCGCAGCATCAACAAGTTTCCGGATTCCGCAAGGGTTAGCGCGCCGCGCCGCACGGTTGCCCATTCTTGATCGTCTTTGGGTCCACCGCGGTAGATCGCCAGCAGGATGTCATTGGACGATGGATAGATGAGATCGAGCATAAGTTGCTTGACGGTCGCGGCGGGCGGGAACGGCTCGGAAGGAGCCTGGGCAAAGGCAACCCTCCCTCCCAAAAGGAGCGTGCCTATGCATATCGATTTCATAGGCGGATTCTGACGGCGATCATCGTAGTTTACCGCCCCTTTCTGCCTCTCCTTAGTGGCCGGTCACGCTGACTGTCATATCGCTGGCGGTGGACAATTCGCCATCATTCGCCGTCGCTCGAAGAACGTAGACGCCAGGCTCGGGGAAGTGCGCTTTCGTTATCGCCGTTGCTCACCAGGATCGCGCCGGTATCGTCGAAAGTGACCTTCCCGAAACCCCATTTATTCTATATCCACGAGGCCGGAAACGCCATCAGACGAGGCCGGCTAGAGAGCTCATCCGATCCGGTAGGCTTACTGCAGGCGGTCCCGCTGGCGAAGCCCCGCAGTGCGGTCAGCTGAAAGCTCGTACAGTTTGGGGCCGATAGTCCTGCCTGGGCCCTCGTAGAGGACCAGGAGATTCGCTGGTCGAACCGCCTCACGCAATAATTCCTCGAGGTCGATCACTGTCCCGAGCTGTGCCAGGTTGGCCTCGAGCTGGTCGTCCTACGCTTCCGGCTGGGAGCGAATTGACTTCGAAACCAGTGAGCAGCTCCTGCCAGAGCGAATGCAGCGCTGAGCAGGGCCTGCAAGTCCCCTCCATTCCTATACCGACTCGGCGCCACATGTCTTGCTCCGGCGATGGAACACCCACCGTTGTGTTCGACAGCAGCGCACATACCGCAGGTTATCGATGGGTTGCCCTGCAACCGCGAGTTGCAGCGTTCACTCGGGCCTGCTGGTACGATCGAGCAGGTTATGGATGGAGCGATGCAGGCCCCGCTCCGCGTACGTTCGGCGCGGTTTCGAACGATCTCCATGCGCTTTTGCGCGCTGCCACCATCCAACCGCCGTACATACTTGTCGGCGAAGGCCTGGCCGGATTCCACGTTCGCGTGTACACGGGACTCTTTCCGAGCGAAGTCGCAGGCGCGGTTCTAGTCGATTCGAACGAGTTGGCTCCGGTTGCTAATAATGAGGAAGGTTCAAAGGGACCGTTGGGCAGGTTGTCACCGAAAGTAAAGACTTTGGCGTGTACTGTCCTACTGCCTCCGTCGTTCGACTAGGCTTGCAACGCCTGTTTTCGAACGGCCGAGCCCAACCGCCCATAACAACCCCTTCTCTGAGTCCCGACCAGCAAACGGAGCTGATATTTCTTTCGAACACACCCGTCGCACAGTTAGGGGGCGAGGGGTGTACGCTCGATCAAAGCCTTGCAGAAGTGCGCACTGCCGGCACGCTGGGCAGTCGTCCGCTCGTTGTGATTACGTCGACGAATCCCGGCTCAGCGTTTGGCCCGCCAGGCCAGCCCAACTTGGCTGCGCTCTCCAGCGCCGGCCGCCAAGTCCTGGTGAACAGCCGCGACGCGATGTCGACCGCAATAACTCAGGCAATCCGTGATGTGGTCAATTCGGTCCGCCAAGATTCGGGGCGTTAGGTCGGCCGCGGGCGAGACATGCCTCGCCTCTAGAACGCCAACCAGGATTTGTGGGACTCGGTTTCTGTTTTGCTAACGATAATGTAGATTATCGGGCAACTTCCCATAGCCCGACTTCTAGCCCGCTTGGTGCATGGCGAGTCTGGGCTCCCTCGCGCCGATTGGGCCGCAAAAAGCGTTCTGGCCGCCGCGCCGCAGATGCCATAGCTTACACTCAAACTACATGCTCAACCGGGGCTATGCCTACACCACAATCATCAGCAGCAAATACCATGGACAAACTCTGCTCTCCCACTTGGCAAGCCTTTACCCCCACTCAACACCACAAGCCTGGCAACAAAAACTGAACAACGGCGAAGTCACCCTCAACGGCGTCACCGCCACCGGAAGCGAATCGGTCACTTTAGGCCAAACCCTTATCTGGAACCGTCCACCCTGGATCGAACCAGACGCCCCTCAGCACTTCGAAGTCCTGTTTGAAGACCCCCATCTGTTGGCCGTCAACAAACCCAGCGGGCTGCCCACCCTCCCCGGCGGCGGCTTCATGGAAAACACCCTCCTGCGCTGGGTGCAAAAGCAAACCCCCAACGCAAACCCTGTCCACCGGTTGGGCCGAGCCACGACCGGCATCGTCCTCTTCGCCAAAACACCGCAGGCGGCCTCCAATCTATTCGCAAACTGGAACACACCCAAAATTCAAAAAATCTAC
>JAOAPR010000082.1 GCA_025463005.1 Bryobacterales bacterium
GCCGGAAAAATGCGTCATCAGGTTGCGGATCGTGATCTTGCTCTTGCCGCCCTGGAACTCGGGCAGGTATGCAGTCACAGGATCGTCGAGCTTAATTTTGCCCTGCTCGTAGAGCTTCATGATCGCGGGCGTAGTGGCGACAACCTTGGTGAGCGACGCGACGTCGTAGATGGTGTCGACCGTGGCGGTTTCACGCGCAGGAACCACCGCGCGGGCGCCGTACGCCTTGCGATGAACGATCTTCCCGTCGTGACCGATCACAATGACCGCGCCGGGGATTAAGCCTTCGCGGATCGCTTGCTCAGTGGCCGAATCCAGCGCGGCTGAGCCGGCGAAACCCTGCGCGGACGCGTACGCTGCAAACGACATTGCAAACGCCACGGCCGGCAGCAGCCTCATGAAAGTTGTTTCGCGATACCCTCGAGCAGCACAGCCAGGTCGAGGTCCTTTTGCGTGATCCCGCCGGCGTCGTGGGTCGACAGGTCGACAGTCACCCGGTTGTACACGTTGGCCCACTCAGGATGATGGTTGTTCTTCTCGATGGTCGGGGCGGCGGTGGCCATGAAACCGAAGGCGTGGGCGAAGTCGGCAAACTTGTATTCGCGGTGGAGCTTGCCGTTCTGGACTTTCCAGCCTGCGAGCTTCGCCAAGCCGTCCGAAATCTGCGAGTCGGTGAGTTTTGCCACTTCACTGGCATTGTAGCGTGATCACACGTCCAAGCCCACCGCGCGCATCAGCTCCAGGGCGTTCCCGCGCGCCACGACTCCGGGACGCAGACGGTAGTCGAAACGAATTTCCCCGCCCTCCAGGTGGTCTTCAAAATGAACATTGAGCGCGCGTCCATTGAGATGATCTGCGATCTCAGCCAGCGCCAGGTCGTGGGTGGTGGCCAAGCCGATCGCGTCGCGTTCGAATAATCCAAGCAACACCGCTTGCGCTCCCAGCCTTCGGTCATGGGAATTGGTGCCGCTCAGCAGCTCGTCGAGGAGGAACAACAGCGGCTGGCCGGAACGCGCTAGGTCGACGACGTCCTTCAGGCGGCTGATTTCGGCGTAAAAACGCGAGCGATGATCGATCACCGAATCGGTGGTGCGCATGGACGCGCCCAGGCGCAGCCGCGAAAGCTTGAGTCGCCCTGCGGTGACCGGCGCGCCTGCCCACGCCAGCACCACGCTGAGGCCCACCGCGCGCAGCAGCGTGCTCTTTCCCGACATGTTCGACCCGCTCACGATCCACAGCCTGGTGGTGCCTCCCAGCGCCACATCGTTCGGCACCGCCTCGGCGTGGGGAATGAGCGGATGGGTAAGATCCCCGGCGTCATAGAAGCTCTGCGAAGGTGGGTCGCGCTCGGAAGATTCGACCAGTTCCGGAAACATCGCATCCGCCCGCTCGTACGCGAATGAGGCCAGCGAGCTCATCGCCTCGAATTCGCCGATCGCCGCGACCCATGCGCCCACATGCGGGCCATAGCGGATGCGCCACTTCTCGATGGCCATGGCGAACTGCGGCATCCAGACCAGCAGCGCGGCGATGGGGCGGAAGAAGAGATTGCGGGCCCAGTCCAGCCGGTCGACGAGGCCTACCAGCCGCCGGATCTGCCGCGTAGATGGCGTTCCATCCACCAGAAGACGGCCACGCAGATCGGCCAGCGCAGGCGAGGAAAACGGCTCGCGCTCCAGACGCTCGAGCAGCAGAGCGATCAGCCGCAATTCTTTCGCGGGTGTGCTCACGCCATGGACCACCCGGCCGGTGGCACTTCGCGTCGCCATGCCAAACATGATCTCGGCCAAAATCACGAATAGGAACGGACGGAGCGTGGTCCACTCGAGCAGCGTGGAGACGCCTGTCGCAACCGACGCTAGGGCCAAAGCGAAAGCTACCCATCGCGCGCCGGGGAAAAAGATCACCGGAGGTTCCGTTCCCCAGGCACCCAGTCTGCGATCGTCCAACGCGGCGCGAAGGTCGTCGCCCATTAAGGCGAGTTCCTCCCGCAGATCCACGCTCGGCCGCAGCTCCTTGACCGATTCCTGGCGCGCTGCGACCTCCTTCGGCTCGCCCGGCGTGAGGAGCCAGCCTGCCAGTACGCGTTCTCCCATGCCGGTCCGCGCGGTGGAGACTAGCTCAAACAGCGAACCGCGGCCGAACAGATCCAGATCGTCGGCGAAGACATGGCGGGGGTCGCGAAAGCGCTCGCCCTGACTGCCGGCGCCGATCCAGCGGTTCTCCAGACGGCCCAGCGCCCGTTCGTAATACGCGACGCCGCGCGCCGCCCGGCGCAGGGCGCGATCCACCCGGTCATGAATCACCACCAGCACCGCCAACGCGACGATCGGCAGCAACAGCCACCACGGTGAAATTCGTCCAGCGCCCAGCGAGAGCGCGGCGATCAGCACCGTTAACAGGCCGCTTGCCAGGCGAGCGTTTCCCAGCCGCCGATGAAGCACTTCGCTCCGCGCGTGTTCCCCGCGCCAGCGATCCAAACGTTTGCGATATGTTTCGAGAGGTTCCAAATCTCTAAGGTACGCAATGGCGCTGTATCCTTGGGATCTGGTCACTCCTCATGCTGGCTCGCCTGCGCCACACGCTGGATTTCATGCCGTCGCCGGTTCCTGATAAACCGGGCCTGTTGATCCGCGATCCCTTCCAGTTTTCCGACGCCGCCCTGGTGATTCCGCCGGTGCTGGTCGAGAGCTTGACCTATTTTGACGGCACCCGCAGCTCGCTCGATCTGCGCGAGTATCTGGTTCGCCTGACGGGCGATCTGGATGTGGGAGGGCTCGAGCAGCACCTGATCGACATGCTGAGCGGAGCCGGGTTTCTCGAAGACGAGAATTTCCTGCGCCGCAAAGACGAGGCCGAGCGGGCGTTCGCCAGCGCCTCTACGCGCGACCCTGCTCACGCCGGCACAGGCTATCCCGAGGATCCCGCCGAGCTCACGTCTACGTTGCGCGAGTATGTGAACGGAACCGTCGCACCCCCGACTAGCAGCAGGATAAGAGCGATCGCCGCTCCGCATGTGACTCCCTACGGCGGAGTGGATGCGTATCGAGCAGCGTACGCCTCGCTCACGCCATCTGATGGGGATCGGACCTTCGTGGTCCTGGGCACTTCGCATTACGGACAGCCTGACCGCTTCGGTCTCACGCGTAAGGCCTTCGTGACGCCCTTCGGCGAGACCAGCACGAATCTCGCGCTGGTGGATGAGATCGCTCGCGCGGCCGGCGATGGCGCGCTGATGGAAGATTACTGCCACGCGGTGGAGCATTCCATTGAGTTTCAGGTGGTGTTTCTGCAGCACCTGTTCGGCCCGAGCGTGCGCGTAGTGCCGATTCTGTGCGGTGCATTCTCGCGCGGGATGCAGTCGGGCGCCCGGCCCGAAGACAACGAGAGCGTGCGAAGAACCATTGGAGCCGTGGGCGAGATCGCGGCCCGCGAAGGCGACCGGCTATTGTGGGTGCTGGGCGTCGACATGGCGCACATGGGCCGTCGTTATGGAGACGGCTTCGAGGCTACGGCCGATCGAGGAGCAATGGAAGATGTGGCCCGGCGCGACCGTTCGCGCATCGAACGAATGGAGCAGGGCGACGCGGCCGGCTTCTGGGAACAGGTGCGCGAGAATCGCGATGATCTGAAGTGGTGCGGGGCGTCTCCGATTTACACGTTTCTGAGCGCGACGCCGGACGTACGCGGGAGCCTTCTGCACTACCAGCAATGGAACATCGACCCCCAGAGCGTGGTTAGCTTCGCAGGCATGCGGTTCCACTCGTAAGACCTGGCCTTGGTTCGCCGGCCGCGCACTAAAGAATTTTTTACAAGCCGCCACGCTTGAAATAAAAAGTCTTGGAACATCCTTAGTACTAAGATTCTAAAAGAGAAGTTGGCATCACATTCGGGGAGATGTGCTCTGGTTATATAATTGCTCCTTTGGTCTATGGAGGCGAGGAGCCAAGCGATGCAATCCGATGAATTGTCGAGAAAACCACTCCCGACACCGGCACGCCACTCCGGATGTGGAGAACACAACCGGCTGTTGGATGACTTCGGTGTCGCGGTTCGGGAACTCTTAGAACTCCACGAACAGCAGTGGGGGGCAATCATCGAGGGTGACAACGATAGTTACCGATTTGATGTCTTGATCCACATGGCCAACGAGAAGAAACAGTCGGCGAAATATGCGTACCTTCGCCACGTGGAAGCGCACGGCTGCTCCGACTTTAATGCCCTTAACCAAACTAGAGCGTGAAGTGCTTACAGACAGCATGTTGAAGATCCAGTCGATCCAGACTTCTCTGGAACAGATCGATGAAACGAAGCTTCAGGACGGCGACGAAATTCAGAGTTGCCTCAGGACGGCCAGCAAGAGTTTCCGCGCTGCGTTAAAAGCCGGCCTTCCCCCGACCAAGCCCAGCAAGCGCTGACTGTTCCCAGCGCCGCTAGAATTCGTCTTTCGAAGCGATACTCAATCGCCGGTGGTGCGGCTCCTAATTCGCGGTAGACGGCGTGCTGCTTGCGGGAGAGCCTGCGGGGCCGTTCTGGGGCGGCTGCGGCTTCGGCAGTGGCTTGCGCGGCAGCATTTCGTCGCGAGTCGCTGCGTTGTATACAAAAGACGCCACAATCGCCGCCATTTGCGCCATGTCGGCGCGCTGGATGCGGTCGTACACGTCCATGTTCGAATGGTGCGTCCGTGAATTGTATTCGAGGCCGTCCTGAATGAACTGGAATCCCGGCAAGCCTACCGCGTCAAAGCTCTGATGATCCGTACCAGTCGTGTTGCGGATGCTGATGGTCCCCGCCTCCAAATCCTGGAAGGGCTTGAACCACGCCTCGAACACCGGACGCATGGCGTCATTGCCCTGCAGATATACGCCGCGAATCTTCCCACTGCCGTTGTCTACATTGAAATAGCCTGCAAGCTTCGCATGCTCGGGTTTTAACTTCATGTCCGCGCGATCGGCAAAGTGCTCAGTGACGTAAGCGCGCGAGCCCAAAAGACCTTGTTCTTCCCCGCTCCACAAGGCCATGCGAACCGTACGATCCATGGGCAGATTCAGCGTCTTGAGAATGCGCAGCGTCTCGATCATTACGGCGCAGCCTGCCGCGTTGTCGGTGGCGCCGGTGCCTCCGTGCCAGCTATCCAAGTGCGCGCCGATCATCACGATCTCGTCGCGCTTGCGGCCACCCGGGATCTCGCCGATGACGTTCACCGAATCGTTGCGCTCGTCCAGGAATTTCGCCTGGATTTCGAATTCGAGCTTGACGGGAATCTTGTTATCCAGCAGACGCAGCACCCGGTTGTAGTGTTCCGGCGTCAGCGCGACAGTGGGCGGCGGCACGGGATCTTTCACATCGCGCGATCCGGCAGCCTGGCCAAATACGGTCCCGCCGCCGCTCTGACCGCTCCCTATGCGCACCACGACAGCCACGCCCTCTTCCTTGAGAAATTGATTGAGGCGGTTCTGGACCTGCTGCTGGGCATTCTGACCACCCGGCTGACCGCCCTGCCCTCCACGACCGCCGCGGCCTCCGCGACCAGCGGGACCCTCCGCCTCCAGCGCAGCCGTTCCTGGCGCACCGCCGCGACCGCCTCCCTCCCCGGCGCCACTCAAGCGGGCGAGCTGATCATCGGTATAGCGCTGGCTGGGCGACTGCGTAAGCATCGCCAGCTCCCGGCCCACGCCCATGAACACGATCTTGCCGTTCAGCTTGTTCCTGTACCGGTCGAAGTCGGCCTCGGTGGCGATGTTTGCGATCATCGCCTGACCGGTCACCACGCCGTTGGTCCCAGGCGACCAGGCCAGCGGAAAGCCGATCAGCGGGGCGTATTGCGGCTCGATCAGATTCGCCGAAAAGTGGGTGTACGTCCAGCCCCGGCCGAAGGGGCCCCATTTTTCCTGGCGCCCTTCGATACCCCATTCCTTCAATTGCTTCACGACCCAGTCGGCTGCGGCGAAGTAGCCGGGCGAATTGGTCAAGCGGGGGCCGTAAACGTCGGTGAGCTGGAAGACGTGGTCCATCACCTTGGAATTCTGCAAAGCTTCTTCCCGGATCTTGTGGATTACGTTGAGATCGATGCGCTCTTCGGCGTGAATCGGAATCAACGACAGGGCCACCAGACAAGCTGAAATCCGCAGGCGACGTGTAGGAGTCATGAGCACCTTCTTTGTGACCATATTACAATTTCGGATAGCGTGCGCATCACTATCTCTAAGGAGAATTACCTCAAGGCCATCGCCGAGGCCGAAAGTGAAGGCGAAAACGTCATTGCCGCAACCCTGGCGCGCTGGCTGGAGGTTTCGGCGCCCGCCGTCACCATGGCGATCCGCAGGTTGAAGCGCGATGGGTTGATTCGCGTAGCCGTCTCCGGAGAGCTCAGCCTGACGCGCCAAGGCCGCGAGATTGCCAACCGCGTGCTGAACCGGCATCATCTGATTGAACGGATGCTGACGGAGATATTCGGCATGGAATGGTTCAAGGTGCACGATGAGGCCGAGCAGCTGGAACACGCCGTTTCCGCCGATTTCGAGCGCAAGCTGGTGGACAAGCTGGGTAAAGGTGGCTCCTGCCCGCACGGAAACCTGGTCGGCATGGATCGTCCGCGCGACCGCCGCCAGCGCGGCTGGATTCCGCTGGATGAAGCGCCCGGCGGTGAAGCTGTTCGCGTCATGAGCGTGTTCGAGCGCGACCGTAAACTGCTCGAGTACCTGCACGGGCTCGGCATCCGCCCGGGAGCGCAGTTGAAAGTCGTGGGAAAGAATTACGACCAGACCATGACGCTGCGTGTCGATCGCAAACCCGTGCAGCTCGGCGGCGCGGCTGCCGCAAAGGTGTGGGTAGCGGCGAGCTAAGCTGAAAGCAGATGAACTGGACCGCCGCCGCCACCATCATGCTCGCGCTGGCGGTTTCTATAGGCGCCTTCGGAGCGCATGGATTGCAGGGCCGGCTGGATGCCTACTCGACTTCGGTGTACGAAAAGGCCGTCTTTTACCACTTCATTCACGCGCTGGGGATGCTGGCGGTGCCTTTGCTTGTTCGTGCGGGATTAATTTCGGAGTCGGCAGGAGCCTGGTCAGGCTGGCTGCTGCTCGCCGGCATCGTATTGTTTTCCGGCAGCCTTTACATCTTGGCGATCACAGGAGTGCGGGCGCTCGGCGCGATCACCCCGTTCGGCGGCGTTTCGTTTATCGCTGCGTGGGTCGTGCTGGCAGTGTGTTCGTTACGGTCGCGCGGTCATTAGCCGGGATTTGAAGTACTCGACAGTTTCCCGCAAGCCCTCTTCCAAGCCGACCTTCGGCTCCCAGCCGAGCACTTGCTTCGCCTTGCCGATATTCGGCTGGCGTCGCTTGGGATCGTCGGAAGGCAGCTCCTTGTGCACGATCGGAGCGTTCACGCCCATCAGCCGCTTGATGCGCTCGGCGAATTCCAGGATGGTGAGCTCAACTGGATTGCCGAGGTTGACGGGAAAACGTTCCTCGGAATTCGCGAGCCGGACAAGTCCGTCGACCAGATCGCTCACGTAGCAAAAACTGCGGGTCTGCGAACCGTCGCCGAACACCGTGAGCGGCTCGCCGCGCAGCGCCTGATCCAGGAAGGCCGGCACCACGCGTCCGTCGTCCAGCGCCATGCGAGGGCCGTAGGTATTGAAGATTCGCGCGATATTGGTGCGTACACCGTGCTTCCGGTGGTAGCCCATCGTGATCGCTTCGGCATAGCGTTTACTCTCGTCGTAGCACGACCGAAGTCCCACCGGATTCACGTTGCCCCAGTACGTTTCCACCTGGGGATGCTCCAACGGATCGCCGTAGCATTCCGAAGTTGAGGTCACCAGGAAGCGGGCGCTGTCGCGGCGGGCGATCTCCAGCATGTTGCGGGTGCCGGTCGACCCCGATTCGAGCGTTTCGATCGGATACGCGAGATAAAACTTCGGGCTCGCCAGCGAGGCCAGATGCCAGACATGATCGAACTTCCCGTCCACCGCAATGGGTTGCGTGACGTCGAATTCGCGAAAAATGAATTTCGGGTGGCTGGCCAGATGCTCGATATTACGGCGGGAACCAGTGATCAAGTTGTCGAGACCAAGGACCTCGCCGCCATCGGCCAGCAGCCGATCGCATAAATGGGAGCCGATGAATCCCGCAGCCCCGGAAACCAGATGACGCATGCTCTAACATTCTAGCCGGTAGATCGCGCATGCTACATTTTTGGTTGACGATGTTCGAATTCTCCGCGACTGAGAAGCTGGTCTTCGGCGTACTACTGGCAGCTTCCCTGGCCGGGTTTTCGATGCGATTTATTCCCATCCTGCGCAGGATCCTGTCCGCCAAGCCGGATGCGGCTTTTTCGCTGCGGCCGATCGGACCGCGCGTTCGCGAGCTGGTTTGGGAAGTGATGCTCCAGGCCAAGGTCATCCGGGAGCGGCCTCTTCCAGGTATTGCCCACGCCTTTGTGTTTTGGGGATTTTGCGTTTTTGCTCTGGTCACGCTGAATCACGTCGCGATTGGATTCGGAACACGGTTCCTCCGCCCGGACAGTCTCTACTTCTACATTGCGGCTGCATTCGCTGTTTTGGTGGCGATCTCGATTTCGGGATTGTTCGTCCGGCGCTTTTTCATCCGCCCGCGATGGCTGGGCGAAACTCTCTCGTGGGAATCAGGCGTGATCGCCTTCCTGATTCTCGCGCTCATGTTGACCTACCTGGGCAGCCTTGCGATGGACACCAAGACCTTATGGTGGACGCATACCGCGGCCCTGCTGGTTTTTCTTCCTTTAATCCCGCACACCAAGCATTTGCATCTGGTGCTGAGCCCATTTTCGATTTTCCTCTCGCGCGGCAGCTTTGCTAGGATCCCGCCGCTGGTAGGCGATGACGATTTCGGGCTCGACACCGGCAAGGACGTGACCCAGATCACTGCCTTACAGGCGTATTCCTGCGTCGAGTGCGGACGTTGCACCGAGCACTGCCCCGCGAACAATACCGGCAAGATTCTCGATCCCAAGAAGATCGCGCTGGGCGTGCGCAACTACCTGAACGAGTTCGGTCCCGCATCGGAAGAGCCGCTCTTCGGCAAACATATTTCGCAAGAAGCCGCGTTCCAATGCACCACCTGCGGCGCGTGCGAATATCAGTGTCCGGTGGGCGTCGAGCATCTCCCGATCATCGTAGGGCTGCGACGAGGCGCGGTGAACACCGGAAAGTGGGAGGACGGCTACGGCACCAAGCTCTTCCTCGCGCTCGAACGCAACGGCAACGCGCTCGGTTTCAGCTCGGCCGAACGCGACAAGTTCATTTCCAAAGAGCAGTTGCCGATCTACGACGGAGCCCAGGAGTACTGCCTGTGGCTCGGGTGCATGGGCGCGTACGATCCGCAGGGCCGCGAGATCATCGCCTCTTTCGCGCGTGTGATGAAGCATCTGGGAACCACCTTCGGAGTGCTCCAAAAAGAGAAGTGCACCGGCGATCCGGCCAGGCGGTTGGGCAACGATCTGGTGTTTCAGCAGCTCGCCGAATCGAACATCGAGGCCCTGGCGCAAAGCAAAGCCTCGAAAATTGTTTCCATCTGCCCGCATTGCGTGCGGACGATTTCTACGGACTGGCAGGATTACGGACAGGCTCCGCCAATCGAGCACCACAGCGAGTTTCTCGCGCGGCATCGCGACCGGCTGCCGCAATCGAACGGCGGCCAGATCGTCTACCACGATCCCTGTTACCTGGGCCGCTATCGCAACATTTATGACGAGCCACGGGCCGTGCTTTCGCGGTCCGGAGAAGTAGTCGACCCGCCGCGTGCCCGGGAACGCAGCTTCTGCTGCGGCGCAGGCGGCGGGCTGGCGTTCCTGGGAGAAGAAAAAGGCGAGCGAGTCAGTCACAATCGCGCGCGCGAGCTGGCGGCGACCGGCGCAGGCACCGTAGCGGCGGCTTGCCCGTTCTGCAACACCATGTTTCGTGATGCCCTGGCGGCCGTATCGCCTTCGCCTCCGAAGCTACTCGACGTGGCCCAGATTGTCGCCGCCTCGCTTCCCGGCAACAATGAGATGCTATGAACATGCGTGCCTGGTGGCTGTTTGCAACGTTGCTGATCGCCCTGGCAATGACCGCGGCGACGCCTCGCTCGACGAAGATTCCCAAAGCTAAACCCGCTCCGCTCACCGCGGAACAACGGACCGCACAAGCATTGATGAAGCCGATGAGCTTGCGCGATAAGGTCGCGCAACTCGTGATCGTCTCCGCCAATGGCGACGTCTACAGCACAAAGTCGCCCGATTACGAAAAATACCGGCACTGGGTCGCCGATCTGCACGTGGGTGGCATCATTATCAACAACGCCTCGCAGTACGGATTGGTGCGCAACGCAGAGCCGCACGCTCTGGCGGTGTTCCTGAACCAGATGCAGAAGCTGGCGAAGACTCCGCTGCTGGTTGCTTCCGATTTCGAGCGCGCCGCTTCCATGCGAGTGACCGGCGGCACGCGTTTCCCGCACAGCATGGCGTTCGGAGCAGCGGACGATCTTGCCGCCACGAAGTACGAAGGCTTGGTGGCCGCCCGCGAGGCCCGCGCGCTTGGCATTCATTGGATCTTCGCGCCGGTAGCCGACGTCAACAACAATCCCCTGAACCCGATCATCAACCTGCGATCCTACGGAGAAGATCCGGAGCAAGTGTCGCGCCACGTCGCCGCGTTCATCGAGGGCGCGCATGCCGATGCCGCCAGCCGAGTCCTGGTCACCGCGAAACATTTTCCCGGACATGGCGATACCGATGTCGATAGCCACCTGGGCCTACCGCGTTTAGAAGTGCCGCGTGAGCGTCTGGATGCGATGGAGCTGAAGCCGTTCGAGGCTGCGATTGCGCACGGCGTGGATTCCGTTATGACCGCGCACATCTCCGTACCGGCGCTTGAGCCCTCCGGCGTGCCCGCCACCGTATCGCCGAAAGTGCTCACGGCGCTGCTGCGCGATGAGCTCAAGTTCAAGGGCCTGATCGTCACCGACTCGATGGCGATGCAGGGTCTGGCGATGCTGTTCGACAGCGGCGAAGGCTCGGTACGGTCGATCATTGCGGGCGCCGACGTGATGCTGATGCCGCCCGATCCGGACAAGGCTATCCGCGCGGTGGTGGGCGCTGTGGAGGACGGTCGTATCTCGCGCCAGCGCCTGGACCAGAGTGTCATGCGCGTGCTCGCCGCGAAAATTTCGCTGGGGCTGAGCAACAAGAGGAAACTCGTAAATCTGGATGCGATTTCCGACGTAATGGATTCGCCCGAGGCGGCGGAGAAAGCTCAGGCCGTCGCCGATCACGCCGTTACCGTTATTCGCAACGAACGCGGCGTTCTGCCCTTAGCTGCAGCGAGCCGCCCTTGTTTGATCGTGGTGACCGAGCGGCGCATCTCGCAATTCGGCCAGCGGACCATCCAGGAATTCCAGCGCCGCGCGGCTAACGGGCGAGTAATATCTCTCGATACCTCTTTGCCTCTGGTGGCCCTCGAAGCCACAGCGGGCGACACCAGCGCGTGCTCGGCCATCGTGGCGGCTTCCTTCGCCTCGGTGTCCGCCGACGTGAAGGACGTCGAACCGTTTCTTGATAAGCTAGCGCAGGGGCCAGCGCCGCTCGTACTGTTGCCCTTCGAGAATCCTTACCTGCTGACCAGCGTTCCCGGCTCAGCCGCTTTCATCACCACTTTCAGCTCGTCACTGCCGTCGGAGATCGCCGCCATGAAGGCACTCTTCGGCGAGATCCCGATCACCGGACACACGCCTGTGAGCATTCCAGGATTCGCCAAGGTCGGCGACGGGATTCACTTGCCGGCCCGGACTCGCTAACGAAACTATGCAATACACTACCTTCGGAAATACAGGGATGACCGTGTCCCGCCTGTGCCTTGGATGCATGAGCTACGGGGGCGGCGATCTGCCGGACTGGGCTCTGGGCACCAAGGGCTGGCACGTCAATAAAGAAGACGCGCGCGAACACTTCCGAATCGCGCTCGACGCCGGCATCAATTTTTTCGATACCGCCGACGTGTACTCCATCGGCCTTAGTGAAGAAATCACGGGCGCCCATCTTAACGAGATGGCCCAACGCGATCAAATCGTCGTTGCAACCAAAGTGCAAGGCGTCATGGGGCCGAGCCCTAACCAGCGCGGCCTCAGCCGCAAGCACATCCTGGAGGCCTGCGACAATTCTCTGCGCCGTCTTCAAATGGATTACGTGGATCTGTATCAGATCCATCGCTGGGATCCTAAGACACCCATCGAGGAAACGCTGGACGCTCTCGATTCCCTGGTGCGCGCGGGCAAGGTGCGTTATCTGGGCGCCAGCAGCATGGCGGCGTGGCAACTCTCGAAAGCCCTGTACACGGCCAAAGAGAATCACTGGCACCGATTCGTATCCATGCAGAATCACTACAACCTCGTTTATCGCGAAGAAGAACGCGAGACGATTCCGTTGTGCACGGATCAGGGCCTGGCTGTCATTCCCTGGAGCCCGCTGGCGCGCGGCTTCCTGACCGGCACACGCAAGCGGGAGGGCGGTTCGACCGTGCGCTCGGACGTCGATACCTTCGCCAAGGACATGTACTACACGGAAGACGATTTCGTCATAGCCGACGCGGTGGCCGCGATTGCGAAGAAACGCGGCGTCTCACCGGCGCAGGTCGCTCTCGCGTGGGTCTTGCAGGCTCCTGGCGTCACTGCGCCCATCATCGGCGCTACCAAGGCTGCGCAGATCAAAGACCTGATCGGCGCTGTCGACCTCAAGCTCACGGCGGAGGAAGTCGCGGCGCTTGAAAAACCGTATCGTCCGCATCCCGTCCTGGGACACGCCCAGCCGTCAGCGAAGAACATGCGGCGAGCTAGCGCTTAAAACCGAAGCGCAGCTAAAATCGAAGGATGGTAGAGATCACCTGGCTCGGTCATGGAACCTACCAGTTCCGCATGACCACCGGCGAAGTTGTTTTGGTGGATCCTTGGATCGAAGGGAATCCGTCGTACCCAAAAGGGCACTCCATCGACCGCGTGGACGTGATTCTGGTTTCTCACGGCCACTTCGATCACATTCATGACGTGCTGCCGCTAGCCAAGAAGTTTTCTCCCCAGATCGTGGCGATCTATGAGACCGCCCGGTGGCTTGAAACCAAGGGAGCCAAGAATACGCTTGGCATGAACAAGGGTGGCACGGTCACCGTCGGACCGATTTCCGCCACCATGACGCACGCCATCCATAGTTGCGGCATCCTGGACGGCGAGCAGATCGTGTACGGCGGCGAGGCGGCCGGCTACGTGGTGCGATTGCCCGACCGGCGCGCCGTCTACTGCGCCGGCGATACAAACGTTTTCACCGACATGCAACTGATCGAGCGCCTGTATCATCCCGAGCTCGCATTTCTGCCCATCGGCGACCTCTACACCATGAGCCCACGCGAAGCCGCGCTGGCCTGCCGGATGCTGAACGTCCGCCGCGTTATCCCCGTGCACTTCGGAACGTTTCCGGCGCTAACCGGCCGGCCCGAGCAACTGGTCGATCTGCTCCGCGATCTTCCCGGCACAGAAGTCTGGACGCTCGAGCCGGGCAAACCCGTCCAGTGGTAGCTCGCCAGACATTCGCCCTTCTTGCGCTGGTCATCCTGCTGCGGCTGCCGTTCCTAAACCAACCCATTCAGGGCGACGACGTTTATTACCTCTACGGCGCCCAACACGCGCAGATCGATCCGCTGCATCCCTTGAACACCCGCTACGTGTTTCTGGGCGATATGGTCGACATGCGCGGGCACCCGCATGGCCCCATGAACTCGTGGATCCTGGCGATGCTGCTGGCGGCGTTAGGCGACGTGCGCGAAATTCCTTTTCACGCGGGGTACGCCGTGTTTTCCATCATTGCCGCGCTGGCGATGTGGTCTCTCGCACGCCGGTTCTGCGAGCGGCCGTTCGCCGCCACACTGCTGTTCCTCGCGGTGCCGGCCTTCGTGGTGAACGGGAACTCGCTCGAAGCCGACCTGCCGTTTCTCGCGTTCTGGATGGCCGCCGTCGCGCTATTTGTGCGGGCGGTCGATAAAGGCTCGATCATCGCGCTCGGGGTATCGGCTGCCGCGGGCGCACTCGCAGGATTAACGGCGTACCAGGCGGTCCTGCTCACGCCGATTCTAGCCGTGTATCTATTTGAACGGCGGCGCAACTGGTACCCGGCATGGGCGGTGGTGCTCGCGGCACCCGTCGCCATCGCGGCGTGGCAGTTCTGGGAGTGGTCCACGCGCGGCGCGCTTCCAGCGGCGGTGCTGCTGGGCTATATGCGCAGTTACTCGTTCCACAAGACATCGCAAACCATTCGCAGCGCCGTCGCGCTGGTAGTGCACTTGGGCTGGATCGTATCTCCTCTCTTGGTTATCGCCGCGTTCTGGGTCAAGAAAGACAAATGGCGTTTATTCGCAGCAGCAGGAGCGATGCTCGCCGCCGCATTCTACGATGTGAACCCGTTGTTCTGGCTCTCCGTAGGATGCGGCGTTTTGCTTCTCACCTGGCTGCTGGCCGAGGCGGTGCGCTGGGAGTTCCTGGCCGCATGGGCTGTCATTTTCTTCGCGGGAGCGATGCTGATCTTCTTCGCGGGGTCGGCACGCTACCTGTTGCCGATCGCCGCGCCGATCGCGATTCTGGCCGCGCGCACTTCCGTAGCGCGTTGGTTAGTTCTTGGATTCGCGTTACAGCTGGTACTTTCTCTGGGTTTGGCGACAGCCAACTATCAGCACTGGGACGGCTATCGCAAATTCGCCGCAACTCTCGCGCCAGACGTGCGGGATCACCGCGTCTGGGTCGATGCGGAATGGGGCCTGCGCTATTACTTGGAATCGGAAGGCGCGCTGCCCCTATCGCGGGAGCAAATGATCCAGCCGGGTGAAATGATCGTATCGAGCGCGCTGGCTGCTCCCGTCACCGTGAACGCTCCCGTAGCGGAAGTGCGCGCGGCGGATATTGTCCCGAGCATCCCGCTGCGTCTGATCTCGCTGAGCCGCCGCTCGGCTTATTCGAGCGCCGCCGACGGTCTGCTGCCCTTCGAGATTTCGGGCGCGCCTGCAGATCGTGTGCGTGCCGATATGGTGGTGGACCGGAAACCCGTACTGAGTTACCTTAACCCGCGCGATCCTCAGGCCCCCGCGCACATCCTCTCCGGCTTGTTTCCCGAGGACGGATGGATGAGCGAGCGCGCGACAGTAATTCTTAAAACAACCGAAAAACTGAATTCCGTCGAAGTGGTGCTCTACATTCCGGGGCAGTCTCCCGCTCGGCACGTCCAGTTACTGGTGGATGGCCAGTTGATCGCCGAGGACACTTTTCCGGGTTCCGGGACCTATAAACTTTCGGCTCCCTTCAAGCCGGCCAATCCGACCGCCACCGTGACCGTCACCGTCGACAAAACCTTCACGGCTCCGGGCGACCAGCGCAAGTTGGGCGTGGTCATCACAGGCGTCGGCTTCCGTTAAGCCTCAAAACTCGGGGACTGCCTACCGATTTCGATGAACTACAGTGCCTTTTTACGCAACATCGCCCCGAAATCGGCTGGCTGTCCCCAGCAGCATCAGAACTCCGCCTTTTCGATCAGCCCGTTCAGCTCACCCTCAAGTGCCGTCTTCTTCCGCTGCAGATCGCTTTGCTGATCGCGAAGTCCCGCCAGTTTTACTTCCGCCGCAGCGAGCTGCCGGGCGTACTGCTGCACCAGATCCTGCTGGGCCGCGACGTTCCGCAGGCTCTCGATATTCTTCCGCTGCCGTTCTTCGTCCTGGGTGAGATTAGCGAGGTCGGCTTGAACCTGCCGAAGCTGGCCGTCGTTGGCCGCGATTTCGCGCTTCTTTTGCGCGATCGTCTCGAGCTGGCGGCGAGCGGCGTCGCTCAGCGCCCGATTCTGGAGGAACGTCGCGATCTGGTCCGGCGTGATGTTGGAGACGCTGATGGTCTGGTCGTAGACCCGTTCCTCACGCACGGCGAATGCCTCGGTCGCGCTGCCGCCCACGGTCACTTCGAAGCGATAAGCATCGGCGGTGGTCTCCGACGGCTTCAGGTCCAGCAGCTTGTAGCCCGGACGCTGCTTGTGCTCGATGATCACGGTCTTGCGCCGAGGATCCACGTTCTTGATCGTGTAGGTCTTAGTCTCCTCGATCGCGTTGCGTGTGGTAAGCGTCCCGCGCGCGAAGTGAATTTCGCGAAGGTTCGCTCGCGATGAATCGAATGCCGTGGTCACGCGCGCGCCTAGGTCGACTCCGTAGGTGATCAGGCGCTTGTCGCCCGCCTTGAGCGTTTCGACCAGCGCTTCGCCTGCGTAGGCGTTGGCATCGTACACCGTGATCGGTCCGCCGTCCAGCGTCTTGCCGGTGGAATTCGAGATCTCCGCGGCGTTCATCGGGTGGAGCCCGAAGCTCTCCATGTAGATCAGCAGCTTTCGCGTGTTGACTTTCTGCTGCAGGAACGGCAGCATGGCCGATTCGCCCTGCTTCACCGAAACCGGGCCCGAGAAGCTGTATTCGAACAGCTCGCCCAAATCGCGAGTGTCCATCGCAGGTGCGATTGAAGACGCCTGATCCAACTCACTTTTTAGGAAATTGTCCGCCAGCGCCTCCCGGGCCTGCGCTGGAGGCGGTGCGAAGAGCCGAGCGGCGGCTGGAGGCGCTATGGGGACTCCGATGCCACCCTGCAATACTACCGGTGCAACCGCCCGATTCTCCGCCAGCTCAGCCATCGGACGAGTCACATACCGCGGCTCGTACAACTGCGTGATGAACGAAATCGGCCGCCCCGAAACTACCGACAGCTTCACATTGCTCCAGTCCTCGCCAGACGTGTTGTCCACAATCGCCCAACCTTCGAGTGTGGGTTCGCCCTGTGCGCCGAAAATCAACCGGTAGCTCGACTTCCATACCGCCGACGGGGTCATGTAGCTGGCGCTCAACTGGCGGGCCGCAGCACCGGCGGCCGTCGCACCTGCATCGATGTACACGCTGCGGCGATCCTTTGAGCGCGCGCCGCTCAGTACCGTCAGGTAGTCCCTCAGCAAGGCCTGCAGCTTCGGATCCGACAGTTTCGCGGAACTGGCCGCACCCAGGTCGAACGTTCGGATCTCGCCAGAATCGGTAAGCAGAACCACCGTCTCGCGCTCCGGAATCTTTTCGTCCGGCTTGGACGTGCGCGCGCTCACGATCGTCCCTGCGACAGTATCCGAGCCCAGCCGCAGCTCCAGGCGTGCACCCTTCATCTGGTCCAGAAACGCCGCCAGCGATGCTTCCCGGTCCAACGCGAAGGGGAAATCCTGCAGGCGCTTTTCCAGCGGATCCGCGGCGTCATAGCGGACGCCCCCGATCATTCCCCCGCTCCGGTCGACAATGGTCAGCGATTTCAGTACGTCATTCATGTCCGAGGCCTTGAAGTCGAGCCGGGCGGTCTCCCCTGCCCGCAGTTCTCCGGCGCGCTCGAAATAGCCGACGCCGTGCTTGTAGAGAATCACTTCCCGAATCGGCAGGTCGGCGGCAATGGCCGGCACCACCAGAGCTATCTGAACCAAGAGAAGGGGTTTTCGCATCGAGAAGATCCTTTCGTACAGGAATGCCGTGTGGCCGCCGATCCTTGCAGGCATCCGCGCAAGTTGACACAGCCGATTGGACGGCGTCAGACTCGATATTGTTGCTTCTCGAGTCTATCGAACCGGAGGACTGTATTGAAAACCCGAATGATAGCGATGGTACTGGTGTGCTGCTCGACCATGACCGCGCAAGTCACGAATTACCTCGGGCCGGGCATTCTGACGCGTGGCGCCGGCGACATCGGCGTGCGCGGAGGCCAGGACGTAGACCTGCGGTTTTATGTTAACGCCTCGGGAATTTATGATAACGGCCTTCAGCCTTACGCGGTCGATTCCACTGGTCATCTGGTGACCGTCAACGGGCTGTGGGGAACCGAGGTCGCTCTGGGGGCTTATGGGGTCCACAAGTTCCGGCACGCGCGGCTGGGGCTGGACTACAAAGGAACGTACCGGCACTACACTGAGAAGTCTTCCTACGATGGCTCCGATCATCAGCTTGCGCTTGGCTATACTTACCAGCAATCGCGGCGGCTGGTTTTCGATATGCGTCAACTGGCCGGAACGGCATCGCAAGCCACCAGTTTCGGCGGCTATCTTACGGCGGTCCCCGATGCTCTCATCACTCCCTCCTCGCTACTGTTTGACAACCGCGCGAATTTTCTCCAATCCTCCCTTGACGTGAATTACATTCAGTCAGCGCGCACCACCTTCACCTTCGGAGGCGAAGGATTCGGCGTATGGCGCCAAGCGAAAGGCCTGATCGGCACGCAGGGCTGGGACATGCGTGGCACCATCCAGCATCGGCTATCGCGACGGACCACGGTCGGAGTGAGCTACCAGCACGCGCATTATGATTTTCCGAAGGCCTTCGGCGAATCCGACATCAATTCAGCAACGGGAATCTTGACGTCCCAGTTGGGCCGTTCCTGGGATGTAACTCTGCGCGGCGGAGCATATCAGGCGGAGGTGCAAGGCCTCCAGCGAGTCGCTGTAGACCCGGCCATCGCCGCTCTGCTTGGTGTTACCAGCACGATCGAAACGTTCTACCGGAAAAGTATATTTCCGCAGTGGGATGCCACCCTCCACAGGCGGTTCCAACGGGCCGATTTGTCGTTCGCGTACAAACGCGGCGTTTCCGCGGGAAACGGCGTCTATCTGACCTCGCGCGAAGAATCGGCGAGCGGGTACTTGAGCTACACCGGTATACGTAAGTGGAGTTTCTCTGCGACTGCAGGATACTCTCGCCTCAGTGGAATCGGACAGGACCTGAAGCCCTATTCCCAGTTGACCGGCGGGGCCGGAGCGACCTATGCTCTCACTAATCCGATCCATCTGTTCGTCCGCTACGATGCCCGCCATCAGGAAATCGTCGACCTCACGTTTCGCCAGACCAGTTATCGAGCTACGATCGGGATTTCTTTCAGCCCGGGCGATGTCCCGCTCGCGTTTCACTGAGTCTAGCCGCGGACCATACGGGAGCCCGGATGCTGCTGATTGTCGACGACGAGCCGAACCTGCTGGATCTGCTGCGCCGCTATCTGGGACGCCTGGGATATGAGGTCGAGACGTGCGGCGACGCTAACGACGCGCTCGCACTATTTCGAGCGGGACCTGACCGCTTCTCGCTCGCCATCACCGACCTTTCGCTTCCCGCGCTCAACGGGGAGGAGCTGATCGATCGAATTCGCCAGCTTCGTCCCGGGCTCCCCGCGATCATCACGAGTGGATATCCCTATCAGCCAAAGGCCGCCGGTGTCGCGTTTCTACAGAAGCCCTTCCTCCCCCAGATGCTGGTAGAAGCGGTCCAAAAAGCGCTGGCAGGAGCGGCCTGAACTAATTCCGCCCGCACAGATCCGGCGTGCGGCACATCCCCGAGGGGCACGACGGCATCATGTCCTGTGAGGCTCCCTTGGCATGTGATGCGCCGTTGGCATGCGCGGCGAAAGTCGAAAACTGCTGCTTGAGATGCTCCTGGCCGCAGGATGGGCACTGCACACCGTCCTGGCCACCTTCCGATACGGCGCGCCGCACCAGCTTCTCGAACTTGCTTCCGCAATCTTCACAGAGGTACTCAAAAATAGGCATAAGTTATTTCCATCAATCCACGAGCGTCAAAGCTATTTTATCAATCCACGCGCGCACCTCGGCCGCAGGCGCGGAAAAGTTATTGACCAGGATCGAAAATGCCAGCCGTCCCCGGGTTCGGCTGTCGGCGTAGCCGGAAAGCGCGATCGCCCGCGTCAATGTCCCTGTCTTGGCTCGCACCTGCTTCGCGGCACTTGCATCCGGCACGCAGCACATGCGCCGCGCCAGTGTTCCGTCTTCTCCCCCCACAGGCAGCAGTGAAACCCATGCGGCGCCCTGTTTTGAGGCTGCCATATAACGCAGCAGCCGGGTCACCGCGTGCGGCGAAACCTCATCATTCCGTGACAGTCCCGAGCCGTCTTCCGCTCGCCATTCTTCCGTGGTTATTCCGATACTGGGGAGCCACGCCGCCATTTCCTGCAGACCCGATTCGCGTGTGCCGGAGCCGCGAGTGACCCGCGCCACTTCCCGCAATATCAGTTCCGCGTGCAGATTCTGGCTCACTTTTTCGATCACCTGCAGCATTTCGACCATGGGCGGTGACGTGTTGGTCGCAATTACATCGCCGTCCACCGGCAACGGATCTTCGGAAACGGAACGGTGCCGCGCCACCGGATGTCCGCGGATCGCTACGCCGCGCCGGGACAGCGCATCGTACAAGGCACATGCCGCGAATAACGCCGGATCGTCGATCGCTACCGTTTCACGGACCGTTGCGCCGGCTAACGGAATGCTGCCCCACACCAGAAGCTGCCGCGATCCCGGCATTCGGGTCAGCCGGATTCGCGCTTCCTTCTCACCGGCCACCGTGATCACTCGATTGTCGACCGCGTAATACTCGATTGCGGGTTGAAACGCTATGGCCGCGAGTTCGCCGGACCGCGCTCCCGGATGAATCGAGATCACGATGGCGTTATCGTTCACCGTGAGCGCGCTCACCGGAGCGCCGTCCTCGCCAATCATGTCGTCCGCGGTCCAGCTCGGCGGATAAGGCGCCCACGGATACAACTGATCGTCCCCAACGATATCGCCGTCCACACGCACGATCCCGGCCGCCACAGCCTGATCGGCAAGTTCCTCGATCGCCCGCAGCGGATTGGTTACCACAGCGTCTTTCTGATACGGGTAAGCCCGGCCGGACAACGACGGGTCGCCGCCGCCCACCAGAATCAGATCGCCGGATCGCGCGCGCACCAAACGGGTGGTCAGCCGGTAATCCGGACCCAGCCGCTCCAGCGCCAGCGCCGCTGTGAATAGCTTCATATTCGATGCCGGCAGGTAAAGTCGATCCGCATTTCGTGAATACAGTGCGTTACCGCTCTTCAGGTTCACGACGTGGATGCCGACGGAGGCTCGGGCCACCGGACTTGCCTCCACCAGCGCATCGATGGCATGCTGCAAGTCTGCGGCCGCGCATGGAACCGCGGCCAAAATCAGGAACAGCCCAGCCCACGCTCTTCCCATGCTCCGAGAATCGCACATTCCCGACTTGGGGCTCAGCCCGTCATCATTGGAGATACGCTGAAACCATGGAACACTTCTTCTCTTGCCCGTACTGCTGGCAGGAGATCTCGATGGTCCTGGATCCCGCCGTGAAAAGCCAGACGTACGTGGAGGACTGTGAGGTGTGCTGCCACCCTATCCAGATCCGCTATTTATTCGAGGACGGCGAAGTGGCGGCCTTTGAGGCGAACGTTCTCGAGTAATGCCTAGAACCAATCGCTGTAGTAGGCGACCCACCAACTTATAAAGAAGATTGGAATCGTTGCCGCCATACCCCACCAGAACGGCAGAACGAAGTCAGCGATAAGACCGAGGACCGCGAACGTGCTCCAGAAGATCTTTCGCTCCATTCGCCTTATTCTAGCGCCCGAGAAATTCCACGAGCTTCGGGATGACTTGCTTAGGCGCTTCTTCCATCAGCCAGTGCCCGGAGTTGCGGACGACCACGCCTTCAACATTCGTCGCCACCAGCCGGCCCTGTTGAATGAGGAACTCGCCGGAAGCCTTTTCGCCTGTCAGAACCAGCATCGGCATCGGCAAAGGCGTTTGCGCGAAGCGGGCGAAATCCTCCGCATCCTTTTCGAAGGCACGAAAGTACTCGAAGCCAGACCGCATGCCGCCCGGCCGGGCATAGGCTTTGGCGTAAATCCGTCTATCGCGCTCCGGTATCGAGCGGCGAGCGTCGGCGGCGAAATCGTTCCAGAAATGCTCGAAGTAGATGCGTTCCCGGCCGTGTACCAGCGCAAGCGGCGTCTTGCCGTAAAAATGGAAATGCCAGAGATCCCGCATCAGCCAAACGTCGCGCCAGTTTCCTACGCCTGGCAGGAAGGCGTCCATTAAAGCAATCCGATCGACCTCGCTGGTGTGTTGCGCCGCATAGGCGTACGCAACCATCAATCCAATATCGTGCCCTACGATCTGAATGTGATCGTAACCAAGTTTGCGAACAAGCGCGTGGATATCTTGCGCCATTTCAGCCTTGGTGTAGCCACTGGCCGGGGTGGAGGATTGACCGGCTCCGCGCAAGTCCGGCGCTATTACCGTGCGGGCGTTTGCGAGCTCCGCCATCAACGGGAGCCACATGTGGCTCGTTTCGGCATAACCGTGGAGCAGGACCACCGGATCGCCTGTGCCCGCGACCAGATAGTGCAGTCGCACGCCGTTGACGTTCGCGAAGCGGCTTTCCGTCGTTTGCTTGGATTTAGAAGCGTGCGGTCTTTTACGAAGCGGCATGAGCCAGTCTACACCACGACGGTATTCTGAATAAATGGAAATTCGGCGCCTGACCGAGCAGGATGCTGAACCGCTTTGGAAGCTAAGGCTCGACGCGTTGGAGTCCGAGCCGGAAGCGTTCGGGGAGTCGCCGGAGGAGCATCGCCAGGCTTCGATCGACACATATGTGGATCGGATTCGCTCCGGTAATGACGAGAGCTTCGTGATCGGCGCTTTCTCCGATTCAGTCCTGGTGGGAATGGTCGGTTTCTATCGCGACTCGCGACTGAAGCGGCGGCACCGGGGTTGGATATGGGGGATGTTTGTCGCGCCGTCCGCCCGTGGCCGTGGTTTGGGCACGGCATTACTCCAGGAGGCTTTAAGGACAGCAAGATCGATACCGGGTTTGCGCTGCGTTCGTTTGTCAGTTGTCATTACGCAGGAATCTGCACGCAGGCTTTACGTAAGCGCTGGCTTTCGGTCCTTCGGCACCGAGCCCGAAGCCCTGATGGTCGGGGAACGGTGCTTCGATGAGGAGCACATGGTCTTCAGGTTCTGACTAAGCCAACTGATTACCATATAGGGGTGACCCAGACTCCGGCCGACCGCATGCGCGGACTCGTGAGCGAAATTCAGGAATTGGAAGAAAAGCTCAAGGCCGGCGGCGGCGCGAAAAAAATCGAAAAGCAGCACAACGAGGGCAAGTTGACGGCGCGCGAGCGCATCGCGCACCTGATCGATCCCGGCACGCTGTTTCTAGAGATCGGACTGCTGGTGGCCTACGATCGCTACGACGGCCAAGCGCCCGCTGCGGGAGTAATCACAGGGCTGGGCCACATTGAAAGACGGCCCGCTGTCATCGTCGCCAACGACGCCACGGTGAAGGCCGGCGCGTGGTGGCCGGAAACTATCCACAAGATTCTGCGGGCGCAGGAAATCGCCATGCGGAACCGGCTTCCGATCGTGTACCTGGTGGATTCCGCCGGCGTGAACCTGCCCTATCAGGACGGGATCTTCCCCGGACAATATGGCGCGGCGCGGATTTTCTACTACAACTCGCTGATGCGGCGGCGTCTCAAAGTTCCGCAGATCGCGGCGGTGATGGGGATGTGCATCGCGGGCGGGGCTTATCTTCCGGCTCTGTCGGATGTGATCATCATGGTGGAAAAGACCAGCTTCATGGGACTGGGCGGTCCGAATCTGGTGAAGGGCGCGGTGGGGCAAGTGGTGGATGCCGAGTCGCTCGGTGGCGCGTCGCTCCACACCAGGATCAGCGGCGTCGCGCATTATTCGGCCAAGGACGATCGCGCTTGCCTGGCGCTGATCCGGGAAAAGTTCCGCGAGCTTCCAGAGCCCGCCCCGCCGGCCAAAGGCACTGCTCCGGCGAAGCCAGCCGAGGCGCTGTACGATCTCCTACCGGCCGATCACCGGCTGCCATACGACATGCAAGACGTGATCGCGAGAATTGTGGACGCGGATGGATATTTGGAGTTCCAGCCGGGCCATGCGCCCGAAATGCTGTGCGCGCATGCGCGGCTGCACGGGCGGCCGATCGGCCTGATCGCGAATCGGAGGGGATTTCTGAAGACGCCCGAAGGGCCCCGGATCGGGGGAATCGTGTACACGGAATCGGCTCGTAAGGCGGCATATTTCGTCGAAACCGTTGAGCGCCAGGGATTGCCGCTGATCTATTTGCAGGACGTATCGGGGTTCATGGTGGGCGTGGACGCGGAAAGCGAAGGCATCATCCGGGCGGGCGCCGAGATGGTGGAAGCCATGGCATGCGCAACCGTGCCGAAGATTATCGTGACGCTGAATCACGCCTCGGGTGCGGGATATTACGCCATGGCCGGCCAGGGATTCGATCCGAACTTCACGTTCGCCTGGCCCACCGCTCGGATCGGAGTGATGGACGGCGACGCCGCGGTACAGGCGGTGCATGGCCCGGAGCTGGAACGATACAAGTCGGCGGGTCAGCCGGTTCCGCCGGAGATCGAGGCTCGCATCGGACAAACCAGGGAAGACTACGAAAAGTGGCTGGATGCGCGCTACGCAGCCGCGCGCGGGCACGTGGATGCGATCATAGATCCGCTGGAAACGCGGCGGGTGCTGGAGTTCGCGCTGGAGGCGGCAACGGCCGCACGGCATCGCGAGCATCTGCCGGTGGAGCTGCTGCGATGAGCGGCCCTGCCGTGATGAATTTACGTGTCGAGCAGGACGGCCGCGTGCGGCGGCTCACCCTGGCGGCTCCGGCTCGGCGGAATATATTGGATGCCGCGCTTGCTCTGGCGTTGCTGACCGAACTGCGCGACGCTCAGGACCACTCCGATACCGGCGCGATTCTGGTGGACGCCGAGGGTCCGGTTTTTTGCGGCGGCTTGGATTTCACGGAACCACTTCCGGACGAGATCTTCACGTTCGGCCAACAAGCGTCGAAGCCGATTGTCGCAGCCGTCCAGGGAGTAGCGATTTCGGCGGGCGCTGCCCTGATCGCAAACGCGCACGTAGCCGTCGCGGCGCAGGGATCGAGCTTTGGCTTAACCGATATTCGCGAGGGGCGCTGTCATCCGGGGATCCTGGCTGCGGTCGCGGCCGCGATTGGCGATCGGCGCGCGCGGGAACTGGCGCTCACCGGGCGCGTGTTCACGGCTCCGGATGCGCTGGCGTGGGGGTTGGTGCACGCGGTGACTCCACCCTTCGAGCTCGACGATCGGGCAAGCGCGATCGCCGCGGCGCTGGCGAATGCGGAACCGGGTGCGGTGGCGGCGATACTGGCGTTCAAGCGGGCGCCAGCGGATTGATCCAGCGGAGATTCGTAAAACGGCTGAAATCGCGGTCGGTCGAGGCAAGCGCCGCCCCAAATTCGATGGCAAGAGCAGCCAAAGCAGCATCGGTCACGCGAGGACCGGACGCTTGGCCTTCAACGACTAATTCCTCCAAGATGTGAATGTGTTGTGGACCGGGCTCGATGATCCTGACCCGGGGCCATGCCAGAAGATCCTGCAGCGTGCGGACCGCTGCGCGGGGTTCCAGAGGTGTGTCGCTGATGCGCAAGTTTGTGGCGATTCTCACAAACGCCCAGAGAGTTAGCCAGGGGATGCCGACTTCCTCTGGACCGCTTAGCAACTCTTGCAACCACCGCAGCACCGGACGATGATGTGAAGAGGTCTCGTCGTAGGCATAGAGCAGAATGTTGACGTCGAGAAGGATCACCGGTGAAGGGGACCCTCTCCGTACTCAAGGAGGGCTTCGATGTTGTCATAACTCAACCCTGGGCGGAGGCCCATGCGTACCGGCTTGATCTTGAAAGGCGTCTTGGGGCGGGGGGCGGATTCGGCCAGCAAACCTTGACGCACCAATTCATTCAATGCCTCGCGAAAAGGAATGCCCCGCGCCTTGCTGAAATCCCTGGTGCGATCGTAAACATCTTTGTCGAGCGTCACGGTGGTTCTGATGCTCATGATGCCTCTAATATAGCATCAATGATGCGGCAGCTTCAGCCTTGGTTCGGGTTTGCTACACTCCCTCTGAATGGCTCAAATCCTGGACGGCACGATGGTCCGCAACGAAATTCTGGCGCGGCTGAAACCGCGCATCCAAAAACTCAAGCGGCCTCCGGGGCTGGCGGTGGTCCTGGTGGGGCACGATCCTGGCTCCGAGATCTACGTTCGCACCAAGATCAAGACCTGCGCCGAAGCCGGCATCTATAGCGAAAAGCTCACGCCGCCGGAAACGGTCACCACGGCAGATATGCTGGCGATCATCGCTGATCTCAACCTGCGTCCGGACATCGACGCCATTCTACTGCAGATGCCGTTGCCGAAGCAGGTGGATACGCGCCGTGTGCTGGAGGCAGTTGCGCCGGACAAGGACGCAGACGGATTCCATCCGGTGAACGTCGGCAAGCTGGTGGCCGGCAGGCCTGCGCCGCGGGCATGCACTCCGGCCGGCATCATGGAACTGCTCAAGCACTACAAAATTCCTGTCGATGGACGCCGCGCAGTAGTATTGGGACGCAGCGACATCGTCGGCAAGCCGATGGCGCTGATGCTGCTGCATGAAAACGCGACCGTGACCATCTGTCACTCCCGTACCCCGGACCTGGCCGACGAATGCCGGCGCGCCGATATTCTGGTGGCCGCCATCGGCAGGCCGGCGATGGTGACCGGCGACTTCCTGGCTCCCGGAGCCACCGTGATCGACGTGGGTATGAACCGAGTAACCGATCCTCTGGAAGCAGCGCGGCTGGGCAAGATCGAGGAGTTTGGCCGCAAGGGCAGCGTCCTGGTGGGTGACGTTCATCCCCTGGAGGTGGCTCGCGTCGCTTCGGCATATACGCCGGTGCCTGGAGGCGTCGGCCCGCTGACTATTGCAATGCTGATGGCGAACACCGTAGCGCTAGCCGAGCAACATCAGGCTGCGGTGTCCTCCGCAAGCGCTCTGACCCATTAAGCGATGCTTCACGTCGGCCTCACCGGCGGTTTGGCCAGCGGTAAGAGTTTCGTTGGGCGCTCTCTGGCCGATCTGGGGTGTTTTCTGATCCAGGCCGACCAGCTCGGTCATGAGGTGATCGAACCGGGCGGAGAAGCCTACGAAGGCGTTGTCGCGCTCTTTGGCAAGGAGATCCTGAACGCCGACCGCAGGATCGACCGAAGGCGGCTGGCAGCACAGGTGTTCTCCGATCCGGAGAAGCTCGCGAAGCTGAACGCCCTTGTCCATCCCCCGGTGAAGGCGCGGGAGCGGGCGCTGGCGGCGGCGTTCGCCCGCGAGCATCCGGATGGCATCGCCGTTACGGAAGCTGCGATACTGGTCGAGACGGGGAGTTACAAGGATTACGACCGTCTTATCGTCGCCGTCAGCCGTCCCGAGCAGCAGATCGCGCGTTCGATGGAGCGGGACGGAGTCAGCCGCGAAGCGGTTTTGAACCGGCTGAGCCGGCAAATGCCGCTCGAAGACAAGGTTAAGTATGCGGACTTCGTCATCGACACGTCCGGAAGCAAGGAAAACACCCTTCAGCAAGTCCGGACGGTGTATGAATTGTTGCGGATAAGTAAGGGGCCGAACTCAATTAAAGGGCCGAGATTGAATCCATGAGGCTACGAACATTCCTGATCGCTGCCACTCTGGTCGGCGTGTTTGTGTTCTTGACCAGCCGGCAGAATTCGCCGATGCGAACGTTCCTGCGGGACCGGGGGCCGGTATGGACCGGGCCGAGCGTAGCGCATTCCGCCGGGCTCAGCTCCGACGAAACGAACAACATTGACATCTACAAGGCATCGAGAGAAAGCGTGGTGTACATCACCAGCACCGTATATCAGCGGGATTTTTTCTTCGGTGTCCAGGAGGTCCAGGGCCTGGGATCGGGGTTTCTGATTAATCCGGACGGTCAGATCCTCACTAACTTTCACGTGATCAGCGGCAGCTCGGACGTGGAGGTTACCATGCCGCCGGATCAAAGCCGCTACAAAGCGAAGGTGCTGATGCGGGACCGCGCACACGATCTCGCGCTGATCCAGATTGATCCCAAGAAAAAACTGTCTTCATTCCTCAAACTGGGCGATTCAGACAGTCTGCAAGTGGGGCAGAAGGTTTTGGCGATCGGGAATCCGTTCGGCTTGGCCGGAACGTTGACGACCGGCATCGTCAGCTCGCTGCACCGAAAAATTCAGAGCGAGGATCGCGGCGACCTGGAGGACATGATCCAGACCGACGCGGCCATCAACTCGGGCAACAGCGGCGGGCCGCTGCTCGATTCGCAAGGCAATGTGATCGGAATTAACACGGCTATTTACGGCCCCGGCGGCGGAAATATCGGCATCGGTTTCGCGATGCCGATCAATCGCGCTAAAGTCATGCTGGACGATTTCAAGGGCGGAAGGCGGCCGGCTTCGAGCACGATCGGTGTTTCGACGTACTTAATTTCGGGCGATTGGGCGGAGGCGCTCCGGTTACCCAGAACCGGTGGTCTTCTTATCGGACAGGTCTTGCGCGGGACCCCCGCGGCCGCTGCCGGATTGCGAGGCGGCAGTCAGGTGGTCCGCATCGGCAACGGCTTGCTGCGGGTGGGAGGCGATCTGATCACCGCCGTGGATGGAAAGCGTGTGGAGGAAGAAAATGCGATCACCAAGGCGGTCGCACGGAAGCACGCCGGCGACACGCTCGATCTAACCATCTGGCGCGACAACCGGAGCATGGATGTGAAGGTGACACTCGCTGAACAAGGCGACGGAACCCTGTAATCCGCAGGCAGGTTGATGCAGATTCATTTGCCCGAATCCACGACAGCTTCGGGCGCGCTTTCTGGCGCATGGGGCGCCTCAGATCCGCTGGGGTCCTCGAGCGCGCGGCGCGCATTGGCCGGATTCTTCGTATCCGGCGTGTTGCTGTCGTTTCTGGGCACCATCCTGTTCTCCTGGCAGCATCACCTCACCTCGCAGTACGGCATCGTTGGCTTGTACTACGGGGGTCTGATTGCCGGCCTGGTGGGATCGGCGCGGATTTCGCCGGCTCTCCTGCGCCGCAAAGGCGTGGGTTGGACACTGGCTCTGGCTTGCGTGCTCGCCGGGGGAGCATTCCTCTACCTGGCGTTCGTCTCGCCGCCGTTTTCCCCGTGGTGGCGGGTGGCGGGCATGACCGTGGTGGGATTCGCGGCCGGTCTGTTGCACACCGCGATTTTCCACGCGATCTCGCCCATGTACCGGCACGATCCCGCCGCGACCGTGAACCTGGCGGGCATCCTGTTCGGGTTGGGATGCTTTACGCTGGCGATCCTGATTTCCGGTACGTTTTATCTGTATACGGCGGCAGCGGTCCAAGTCTGGATCGCGGTAATCCCGGCCTTGTTCGGCTGGATGTACAGGAGGACGGCCTTCCCGGTTCAACCTGCTCCGCATCATCCGCCTGAGCGCGAGACTCTTTCCGAGCTGCGCAGCACAGGAGCGGTGCTGTTGAGCCTGCTGCTGTTCTTCCAGTTGGGAAACGAATGGGCTCTGGCCGGATGGCTTCCGCTGTTCTTAAGCCAAAGACTCGGTATCAGCCCGCCGACGGCGCTCGGAATGTTGGCGCTGTACTGGCTGGCGCTGACAGTGGGACGTGCGGCATCGCAATGGATCCTGCCGCGCGCGCGACACGGGAGATTGTTGCTGGCGACGGTCACAGCGGCGATGTTCGGCTGCGTGGTGCTGGGCGCGACCAACAACAAGTTTGGAGCGATCGCCGGCGTACTGATGGTGGGTGGGGCGTTCGCACCGATTTATCCGCTCGTGGTCGAAAAAATCGGCCACCGGTTCCCGTACTATCACCCCGGCTTTTACAACGGGATCTTTTCGCTGGCCATGGCGGGAGGGTTGCTGACGCCGGGCCTGATGGGCTACGTCGCCTCCGTGTGGGGCGTCCGTGCGATCATGATCGTGCCGCTGATCGGGTCGGTTGTCGTGTTCGTGCTCCTGCTGCTGATCTGGCTGGAATCACGACTGAGGGCTTACAGCGCCCCCCAGGCGGCATCGCCGAACTCCGCAGACTAGTTCGACGCCTTTTCGCGTTTCCTCGTTCAGGGGCTGACGGAACGGAGCATGATGCTGCGTGAGAGAATGAAGCCTCGTCATGAACGGCCAGTCCGCGAAAAACCGTTATCGCGTCGTCGGGCTGCTCGTCCTCCTTTTTGCCATAACGTACCTCGATCGCGTCTGCATCTCCGTGGCGGGACCACGCATGCAGGCAGACCTTCACATCGACCCAATCGGTTGGGGTTGGGTGACGGGAATTTTCACTCTATCCTACTGCCTGTTTGAAATTCCGACGGGTACGATGGCTGACCGGATCGGCCCCCGGCGTGTGTTGACCCGGATCGTGTTGTGGTGGTCCGCTTTCACCGCGCTAACCGGCGCGATGACGAGCTATTATCCGCTTCTTTTGACGAGGTTTTTTTTCGGCGCCGGAGAAGCAGGTGCATTTCCGAGCGCGTCGGTCGTTGTCTCTCGCTGGTTCCCTCCATCGCAGCGCGCCACGATGTCTGGCGTCACGCTTATGGCGAGCCAGATCGGCGGGGCCATCGCGCCGCTACTGGTGGTCCCCATCCAGAGCCGTTACGGATGGCGGGCGTCATTCTTCGTGTTTGGCCTGCTGGGGATCGGTTGGGCGACAGTCTGGTACGTCTGGTTCCGCGACTCCCCGGCGGAGAAGGGCGGAGCGAAGCAATCCGAACAACGACAAACTACCGAGTTGCATGCCCCAACCGGGCATCGATTCCCATGGCGGATCGCGCTTCGCTCGCAGAGCGCGCTCGCTTTGATGGGCACAGCATTCTGCTATGTCTACGTGTACAATTTCTTCCAGACCTGGTTTCACACATTTCTCGAAAAGGGGCGCGGACTTAATGAAGAGAGCTTGTGGTTGTCAGCTCTACCCTACGTTGTGGCTGCCTGCACGAACCTAACCGGCGGAGCGGTCAGTGATGCTCTGGTTCGGAGGCTGGGATTGAAAAGGGGCCGACGAATGTTAGGCGTCACATCGCTGACTGGCGCGGGCCTGTTCACGATCGCAGCCATGGTGACACGGCAACAGCTCCTGACCGTGATTTTCCTGGCGCTGGTCTACGGAGCGATCACCTTTCAGCAATCCGGCGTTTTCGGTGTGTGCCTGGATATCGGACAAAAGCACGCCGGCGCCGTAGTTGGCCTGATGAATACCACGGCGCAAGTAGGAGGACTGCTGGGCTCGGTCGCATACGGCTACATCGTCGCGCGCTTCGGGAGCTATAACGCACCTTTTGTCCCCATGGCGGCGCTTTTGTTCCTTGGTGCCCTGCTCTGGCTCAAGATTGACGCATCGCAAGAGTTGGGCGCCGAGTCTCAAGCGGCGCACGCGCCGGTTAGTATGT
>JAOAPR010000332.1 GCA_025463005.1 Bryobacterales bacterium
GCTCTGCACCCCGTCGCCGATAGCGGCTCTGCGGTCTTGAGGGAGGCCGCCAACTTGGGGCGCAAGGCCTAATCGATGAAGCGCCCGGGTGTGACATCGCACGGCACCGCGCGGGACCTCGCCGAAAAGGGCGACGGCTACGCGGCCAATGGTTTGAGCGAACACTCACGCCACTCGGCGCATTCGCAGAATATCAAGCTCCCGGGCTACATCGAACGCGGGCCAAAAGTCAGGGGTCCAAGATCAGGTGGCGAATTGGTCGGAGAGAACGTGAAGGCATTGGCCAAGCTTGAACGAGATGCACGTTGTGAAACCAATCCAGTACGCTTGGCGAAGCTCAAGAAGAATATCGAAATCAAAAAGCGTTTCATCGAAAAGCTCGGCGGCAACGTAGGTAAGCAAATCACCGGGGGGTCGCTGCCGTGTCCTAATGGGTCTTTCATGCGTAGCGCGGCGCGGACTGGCCGTGTGGTCGAAGTCTCCGACGATCAACATCATGGTTTCATCCGCGACGATGAGACCGGAGCGAGAATTTATTTTCCGATCAGTGCCGCACGCGGCGAATTGGTCGGGAGGGGCGATATCGTGGACTACGTCGCGCCGGATCGAAAGGCGCTTCGCGTCTGGATGAACGTCAAACTGCTAGCAGGGGAGTTCGAAACATGAGCATCAACCATCAGGTACCTAGACAAGATCGTCGGGGCGTTGGCCGCTCGCCCGTCAAGCCGCACGATGGACAGAAATCAGTCGGCACTAACAAGCCGACGATACTTGATCCGACCAACGGCTCGACCTTCTCGGGACAGGCGGGCGCTGGTGGTGCCCCGGGCTCATCGGGTCCGGCGATCACGCAAGACTGATCACGATGGCTGACATCGACGACATCATCCACGATATCCGCGCCGGACTTTCGGAGGCGCAACGTGTGGACATGGATGACCGGCTTGCGAAGGCATCGGACGTGCAAGCGCGCGTGGACGTGCTTTTTGAAATGTCGTGGCAGTGTCACGGCGCACCAGAGGTTATCGCTCTGCTCGCGTTGCGCGTAGTTGATGCGAGGCGCGCCCTTGAAAGGAAGACTGATACCAATGGCTAGGCAGCATCGCCCGAAAAAGGGCCACGTCAAAATGTACGGCGCGACATTCGAACTTGTCGAGAAGGGCAAGTTCGTCAAAGGCGAATTGAAACCGAAACCAAGTCCAACAAAGGAATACAAAAATGGCAGATGACAGTGAGCAGTACATTTCATCGCGAGAAAAATCTCGCGCGGGATACGGGACGAACGGCGATCCGAACCCGTCTTCGGTCCCGCTCGGAAAGAACCCGAAACTTGTCGAGCCGAAAGTCGCTCCGCCGGACGCTTCGGCAAATCCGGGCGATTGGCAGACACGCCAATTGAAGGGCGGCAATCAAGCGCCCGATAACGTGCCAGTTCATGATGGCTTCCGTTCGCGCAATCATGAGGGCGGCACCGTGCCAGCGGCGACTATCCGTCGCGACAGCGGAAAGCGTCTTCTCAAGTAACACACCGATTGGTCGCGCGTCCCCCACGCTGCGACCGATACGCGCCCGCGCTGTTGATTTCATTCGGTCGGTCAGCAGCGCGGCGCACATCAATTCAGAAAGGGTCCCCTATCATGTCATCAGTCAACTTTTTCGACGGCCTCGGCCAAATCGACCTCTCGCTAATCCGCGACGAGGACGTGGCCGCGCTCGACGACACTCGTCGCGAAGCACTCGAAATTTTAATCGAGAGCGTTATCGCCAAGGGTAAGGCGACCGAGCGACATGCAGCCGCGCGCAAGCGAGTTCACGAGGCTATGGCTTTTGAAGACGAGTGTCTTCGACTTCATCGCGAAGCCAATCCCGCCCCGACAGAATTAGAAGCCTTGCGCGCCGCGCAAGCTGCTTATCGCCCATCCTAACCCCGAGGTATCCATGTCAGACCCAATCGAACACGTCGGCGCTGATCAGTCAGGCGCACGAGCCGAGCCCGTAGCAGCGCCCAAGAAGCCCGGCTCACATTCGAAAATCGCGCATCTTCGGCCAAAAGTGAATTACGAAAAAGCTCAGGCCGAAACCGCTGATGCTCGCGCCGAGCTTCAAGCGGCATCGTCTGCGCTCCGCACTGCCGAGAAAATGGAAGGCAGCGCGCTCGCCGATTGGATCAAGCTCAACCCCGCACCGTCCGCCGACGAAGTCACACGCCAGTTCTTGGCCGGACAACAGGCGACACGTGCGGCACGAGTTGAGCAAGGTCTTGATCCCGATACAAGGGCCGTTCCGGTAATCTCCAAGAGCCCGATAGATCAGTTCGCGGCGGCCCGGGGCAAAGCAGCGTCTCGTGGCGGAACTCCATTACGCTCAAACGTAGTTCGGCGCTGATACCATCATGCCGCGTCCATCTGATCAGGCCCGCGAACAGGCACGCGCACGCGGAGACACGCGATACATATCCGTGCGTCCGTGTCCGCAGGGTCATTTTGAGCGGTTCGTTGCAAGCTCGGGCTGTTACGTCTGCCAGACTATAAGACAGGGCTCGACGCCGAAGAAGCCGAAACAGCCAAAGCCGCATCGCGTCTCAGCCAAAAACCACGCAGAGAATATCGAAGCCGACAAGACGCGGTTCAAACGTCAGAAGATCGAGCAAGAGATCAA
>JAOAPR010000287.1 GCA_025463005.1 Bryobacterales bacterium
GCCGTTTCCGACGCCGCCATATTTGTGTTGCCGCCGGAAAAATTTATGCCGATAGCGGCCGAACTAGACGTGGCACTGATACTAGATGGAATCAGAAAGAGGAATCCCGCGAGGCATAACAGCAGCGCAAGCGCACAGGTCCAAGCGGGGCTAAAGACGCGTTGGTCTGTTTTCATGAGAGTTGCTTGCACGTATTAAATAGGTTTCGACACAGACTGGAATTGAGTTGGGCACCGTGGCTTACTTATGTCTCAGAAAAGCCAATTCTTATTCGTGCAACACCCCACGGATCTTTTCAGTGGTGATAGCCGCTGTTTCTGGGGTCTGGTGGGATCGCAGAAGGTTTTCGTATATTCGAGAGAGTTTGGTTAAAACCGCACCTGAGCTGTAGTTCTGTTCGACGTGCTCGCGGAAGATTGCACCAAAAGCTCGCCGTCTCTCTGGGAATTCAAGTAAGTACTCCAGAGCTCGCCCCAACTCACGAGTCGAACGGGAATCCACTAAAATCCCTGCACGGCCATTGTTTAGCACCTCGGCGCACTGACCTACACGAGTAGCCACGGTGGGTAGTCCGGCCATCCCGTACTCGAGAAGAGCCATTGGCAACCCCTCGATTTCGGAGCTCAGTACGCCAATGTCGCAAGCCCTCAAAACGGAGTAAACGTCTTGGACTGGCCCAAGAAATGAAACATTTTTTGAAAGTCCAAAGTCGACCACGGACTTACACACGAGGTCGTAATAATCTCGATCAGATGGCGAGCCAATGAAGAGGAGGTGTGTTCTGGGATATCTTTTCAATACTGTCGCTAGTGACCGCAGAAGAGTTATGTGGTCTTTTTCAGAGCGAATATTTGCGACGTAGGCAATCCGAAATCCCGCTTCGCCGGGCAATCCGCGGGATACGAACTCGGACTGCGGCTTCTCCACAAAATTCTGCAAATAGTGAACTCGCTCCGGCGAAACTCCTAAACGCTCACGTGCCCACGTGGCTAAATTTTCATTCACCGTGATGATCGTGGCCCCCGCACACGCAACTCTATACAACAGCGATTTTAGATTTTGTGAACTAAGGCCCCCGTAATGTGCGTGCCAAATCAAGATTGTCCCTGGCACCCACATCGCCACCAACTTAGAAAAGAACACCGCAGGTCCGTGCGCATGAAGGACGCGGATTTCCTGTTTCCGTACAAACGTCTTCATCTCGTTGAGTGCCGCCAGATCAAATCGGGTGCGCCGAGCAAGATTCAGAACAGTCACATCCGAATGGACGCTGTTAAGTAGCGGGCCGGCACGCCGCGTCGTGCATAGATAGGGACGGTATCGCTCGCGGGGCAAACAATTTACCAGATTCACGGCGAGGCGCTCCGCACCGCCTACATCCAGCGAGTCGATGACATGTAGGACTCCGATTGGATTCATCAGGTAACTTCCTGCCACTTTGCCTCGTACTTTACGGGCACGTCGTTTGGAGATAGCCGCCAATGGGTTTGGAGCAAATCTGCTAGCGCGTCACGTAATCCTTCAATTGAATACCGGCTAGCCCACCTGGCGGCGCGCTCGCGCATGACTTCGAATCGTTGAGGGTCGGCAGCAATTTGCTCAAGTGCCCTGGCAAGCTCCGCAGAATCTCTGGAAGGCACAATCACTCCCCGGCCGTCGGCGAGCATCTCGGGAATTAGACCGCGATCCGAACCAACGCAAACCAAGCCATGGGCCATCCCTTCCGCAATTGCTTTTGGCCAACCCTCACTATTGGAAGCAAGCACAAGAACATCCGATCGCTCCATTTGTTCGAGTACATGGTCGTGATCGAGGCCGCCTGTGAGCCGGATGAAATTGGAAATTCCAAGTTTACGGGCGAGCGCCTGTAATTGGCTTAATTGAGGTCCTTCTCCAACAATTGAGCACGCAAATGCGATCCCATGATCATGGAGTGACGAGAGTGCTTCGATCAGAATGTCGACGTTTTTTCCGGCACTCAGTCTTCCGACGAAGAGAACCCGCAGCAACGTCGATTGCCTCTCTTTGGACGCTGCCTTGGCCGCACGTTGTAATCCGTCGCGGGTCATGACCGACGTAAAGAAGGGAATAACGTGAGCGGGCTGCTTAGGCCACTGCCCATAGACGGTGACTGGGCCACTCCAGAACCTCGACTTCAGAAGGCGTCGCTGCACGCGCGTAGTTATATCTTCCCCTTGGTAGCCGTTCCATTGCCCCGCGTATTTAGCAACTATGCGATGGGAGAAGAGAGGGGCCAGGAAAATACCAAGGAAGCCAAGATTTCCCGGACAACGTACGTGTACCGCATCATAGCGGCGCAACGCGTTGGCCAGATTCCACACGAGAGAGGGCACATTCGCAAACAATTTGACCTTTGCTGGGTAGGTGGCCCCGCCTACTTCTTTTTGCGGCAGGGCATGAATGTTCCGGCGTGTGAATGGCATACAATCACCAGGGGGAGGCTCATGGCGCACTGGAGCCGCGATTCCGACCTCTGAAAAAAGGTCGGCCCAAATATCGATCTCGCGCGCATAGCCAGCAAAGGCTGAGAGACTGCTATTCCACTCGTAATGGATCACCGAAGTGATCACGAGCAAACGCATCTCACGCAACTGTTTTGATCTCACGCAGATCACCCTGGGGCAGCGGTTCAAGTTTCACTACCGCTCCGTGCCTCAAATTGGCGATGGTCATTTTGCAGAACCGCGAATACTTGCCGCCGAGCAAGGCCAGGCCCATGTAGACGCCAGACATCCCATCTAGAGCGGAGATGGACACGCCTATTGCCAAGTAGCAGACAAGCGCGAGCAGCGGAAGGATCTCTCCTGTAATCCGACGGTGCTCTAGGACTAAATTGCCGACGCCGGCCAATATGCCGGCGAATATCACAAAACCCATGGCACCGGTTTCAACCAGCAGTTGCAAGTACACGGAATGCCACTCGAGTTCCTTCCCGCCAATATCGTGGTAGACAGATGCGCCGCTACCGCCTCCATGGCCCCAGATCGGAGAAGTTGAGAATGCATCAGGTAGTCGCTCCCACTGGTCTATTCGTCCCGTTGTTTTCTGGCCTAAATTTGTGTCGGATGACGCTACTTTGTTATAGAACCTCAACACGTCCGGGCCCCGTCCGGTGGAAAGAGCAATGGAGATCGCAATGACGGGAACCGAGATTACGATCCAAAAGGCGTTAGCGCGGAAGCCCTGTCCAAAAACAAGTGCAACCAGAACTCCGATAATGGCAACGAGCCAGCTGCCTCGTGATGTTGAGAGAACTAAGAATGCTGCGCAGCCCAGGCTGATTGAAAAGCGGCCGGCTCCGAAGCGCTCGAGTCCAAGCCAGCGCCCATTTTCGGCTACACACAGTAGAAAGATCAGCGTCGCGGCCAAACCATAGGTGATGGGGTTGCCGAGTGAAATAGATCCGATCCGAGCAGAGCCAAGACGATCGCCAAACGGAAATGTTCCGATACCCTCGCAAAAGACAGTTAAGGCCATGCCCATGAACGCTGCTTCGAGAGAGCTGCGATGCGCGCCGAGTAAGAAAATGCTGACTGCTACAAGCGAGAACTCGACGGAGTGCAGGTTCGAGGAATACGACCCGGTGTTGAACCATGAGGCCAGCCAATAGAGAAATGTCGCAAACAAAAGCAATTTGGGGGGTGCACTGCGCCAAAGCTGGAAGAACTCTGCAGGTGAGAGCAGCCACCAAAGCATTATTCCGAAGCCAAAAATGGCAACTAAGGAGCTGAACAAATAATGATTCCGCAACAACAGAACCGCCGGAATGATGCTGATCGCGAAGGTGGTATATCGGCGCGGATCTCCGGCCAATGCGTGGAAACCGAGAAAGACCGCCGCGGAACCGTACAACAGCTGGGCGGCGAGGGCAGGTTGGCTGGTATAGAGAGCTGCCATAGCCGGCCCTACGCAAAGCACTGTCTGCAGCAGGGTCCAGCCGCATTCCTTGCGTCGTCCCTGCCGGTGTCCAGCGTATTGACGAATAGAGCCTTGAGTCACAAAAGCCTACGCCTCGAGACTTAGCTGATACTCTCTGCGCGCTTGCGGCTCTGAGTACGGAGCCGGGGCAAAGAAGCATCGCAACGTACCAGACAACAATCCGGCCGCGTGCTTTAGATTCCGGATGTGCCACGGTCGACGAAAGAAATGCAGCAGATCGAGGGCGAATAGCAGTCCGATGTCCGACCAGAACCGCAACCGGTCGATCCGCTTGGTTTGCGGACGGTGCCGCTGCCATATGAAAAATCTGTTACGTACTTCCATTAGGCCTTTTGCGAAACCGCCAGCTCGAGGGCCGGGGGCCACTTGGTGCATAACTTCCGCATCTCCGCAGCAGACTACCTGCCAATGCGCACCTACTCGCAACGACATCTCTAAGTCTTCACCCTGGCAATATCCTCCAAAGAACGAAGAAAACCGATGCTGTTCAAGCACTTCTCGCCGGAAAGCAAAAGCACATCCAGGGAGAACGTCCACATGGCGGATGCCTTGGAAACGCGTGATCAATCCTTTTGGTGTGGACGTACCGCAAGAGTCGTACATCATCGGCTGTACATTGGGAACCAGGCCGGTCGCCAGGCGAAGCCTCCACCGGCCAGAGAGAGGCCGATCCATTTCGTTCACAACAGAACCGCCCACTGCACCAATCTTCTTTTCAATGTCGTTGACGAAGACTTCCCGGATTTCGCGAAAATAGTTTTCCAGCGGCCGTGAGTCATCGTCCAAGAAAAACACGTGCTCTCTCGTGCTGATATCTATACCTACATTTCGTTGGCGGGTGAGACCTGGTGAGCAGCGAGCGAAAACAAGCTCGAACGGTGGCGGCAATTGCGAGATCCACTCCTTAAGCCCTATTTCAAGGCACGCCTGCGACGAGCCATCGACTATAACTATCTCGGAGGGCACATCTTTTCGTTGTGATAAGACCGCCATTAGCTCCATCACGTCGGCGACGCGATTGCAGGTGGCAATAACAAGCGTGCAATCCGGACATCCTTTCACACACTTGGGCTTGAAGTGCCAGCCCGGAAGAAGGGAAGTGTGGTTGCTCAAACCCTTTGGAGATTCAATCAAGATCGTAGACATCGTTTGGAAATCAGCAGATGGGAATCGCTCGCTACCTTCAATGCGTCGGCTGTGTCAGGCCTTCAGAAAATGATCGCAGACAGTCGAGATAGAACTCGATATTGCGAGCGAGCAGGACGTTGAGAGAGAAGTGGGATTCAATACTTTCTCTCCCTTTGCGAGCAAGCTCCTTGGCGATTTGATGCTGGGTGAGGATTTTTATAATCGCATCAGCAATCGCGTTTGGATTGTCGGGATCGACCAACAAACCGTTCTCTCCGTCTTGTATCAGCTCCCTCCCACTTGCCCGTTGGCTGTAGATTGTTGGACAACCTTCTGCCATTGCCTCCATTGGTGCGAGGGCAAACGCTTCCGAATAGGACGGGAAAACAGCGACAGTTGCAGATCGAAAAACAGACCGAAGCTGCGCAAAATCCACATGGCCGTGAAAGTGGATCGTATTTTGCACATGTGGAGGCACTAGCGAGATCAAATGATCCTTCATTGATGAGCCCGATTCCGTGCGGCCATCCTTACCAAAGATTTGCAGTTTCGCCTGAGGACAGCTTTCAAGTACTTTGGCCCACGCTCGGACAAGCGAACTGACACCTTTCTTTGCCGTCAACGTTCCGCTAAAAACGACTTGGTCCTCACAGCGCCTTGTCTCAGTCAAAGAGGCCTCAGTTGCCACAGGATTGTGAAGAACGGCGATTTTCGATTCACCCAATCGAAACAAGTGTCGACTTCGCTCGGCGGTATAACGACTGCATGAGCAAAGAAAATTCCCTCTTCGCAAGGAAGCGCCCTCAATTAAAGACATAGCCGCATCGGGGCGTTTTCCCATTTCCGCCGCGAAATAAGTGGAAGAGCCATGCATGCGGATGATTACGGGAATGGGGAGGGCTGGCCATCCGGCAGCCAATCCCTGATAGTCCGGAGCCTCTACGAGATCGACAAGACCAGCCTGGACCCAGCGCGCGACGGTGCTATAAAGGAAATATCGAGCCCGCACCCATTCCAAAGGACGATAGGACATCTTGAACCGGTGGACTGAGACGCCATGATCGGACTCCATGTCCGGAGCAGCTTCATCTTGTGAGCAGAAACCTATGACACGAACTTGGTTGCCAGCCTCCACCAGCGCTCGACCGAGAGTGCGCGTGAGACTCCCGATTCCACCATGGCGTGCCGGCGGATATTCGTTACATATAAAGCAAATTTTCAAGGAAACAGCCCAGTTCTAAGATGATGGGTAAGTCCAATCGTTCATTACCGGTCATTCATCAACTTCCACAATCCTGCTATCTCGAGACCGTTCAGGGCCCTTGTGTCAATCAA
>JAOAPR010000255.1 GCA_025463005.1 Bryobacterales bacterium
TTTCCATCCAGCGCAACCCCGCCCGCGTTGTCGTGTCCGTCGCGGGCCGTGTGGTTGCCGATACCCGCAACGCTCTGACGCTCCGCGAAGCGGCGTATCCGCCCGTTCAATACATTCCAGGTGAGGATGTTGATTTTTCCCAATTGGAACGGACGGATTACGTTACCTACTGCCCTTACAAAGGCTCTTGTCATTACTACAGCGTTCCCGCTGGAGGAAAACAGTCCGTCAATGCGGTGTGGTCATACGAGGATCCGTTTCCTGCCGTTGTGCAGATCAGGGGGCATGTTGCGTTCTATCCCGAGCGAGTAGATGAAATAGCAGAGCAGCTCCCAACGTGAAGTTTACATGCGAGGACAACTCAAATGAGCCGGACTAAACAGGAAAAGAACAAGGGACTCGTTCTCGAGGCTTGACACTCTCTTCAACAAACGGGGCTACGTAGCGGCCGAGCGCTCCTGGTCCCCTCACAACATTCAACACAGCGCTCATATCGCCCTTCAATCTCATCAAGAGCCTCCCACCAACGTTGAAGAGGAAAAATAGAATGACGGTCCAGCAGATCGAATCGAATACGCAACGCACTGTCTTAGTCACTGGGGCGCAGGGAGTGTCCGGCAGCGCAGTGTTGAAAAGATACGCCGCCCTGCCCGGCACGACCGTGTACGGCGTGTCCCGCAGGCCAACCGAGGCCGATGGAAACGTTCGCCATATTTCCGTCGATCTATTAAACCGAGACGATGTCAAGGCGAAGCTCGGACATCTCCAGGAAACCACGCACGTGTTCTTCGGAGCCTATATCGACAAGCAGAACGCTGCTGAGAAGAGCGAAGTCAACGTTCGGATTCTGAAGAATCTTGTTGATGCTCTTGCCGAGGCGCCATTGCTAAGGCACATTACCATTTTTCAAGGTGGCAAGGCGTACGGCTCAGATCTTGGCCCCTATAAAACGCCGGCTCGCGAGGATGATCCGCGGCTGATGGCGCCCAACTACTACTACGATCAGGAGGATCTGCTTCGGAATCGCCAGAAGGGCAGCAAGTGGAACTTTACCGTCTTGCGTCCTGGTGGAGCAATCTGCGGCTCTTCGCTGGGAAGCCCACTGAACCTCATTGCTGTTGTCGGCGTATATGCAACGATCTGTCGAGAGATGGGATTGCCGCTTCGTTTTCCGGGTCCGGAGAAAACGTATCGGGCGATGTACCAGGTCACTTCCGCCGACCTGCTGGCCCGCGCAACCGTATGGGCAGGCGAGACGACGGCTGCGCAAAACCAGATCTTCAACGTCACCAATGGAGATACGCTTCGCTGGCAGCATATGTGGCCGCGCATAGCGAAAATGTTCGGCATGGACATCGCCGATCCGGTTCCGTTTTCACTCACAACGTACATGGCAGACAAGGGACCCATGTGGGACGCGATCGTTAAGAGAGAAAACCTGCAACCGGTCCAGTATGAACAGATCGTCGCCTGGGGTTACGGAGATTTCGCGTTCCGCCAGGACTTCGATAACGTATCGAGCACGATTAAGGTGCGGCAGGCAGGTTTTCACGACTGTATCGACAGCGAGACGATGTTTTCCGAGATCTTCGGGAAACTGAGAGAGATGAGAATATTGCCGAGGATACCGCATAGCTCCTCACCGACAGCCCCCGATCGCGGACCAGGCTCTCTCGATCCGCAACGGAAAGTATCGTGAGCGGAAGTAATCTTCGAACTCTAGTTGTCGCCCACGCTGCGGCTTCTCATTAATCAGGAAAGAGCTTGCCGCGCCCGAATTTGCCATGGCTCAGCGATCGGGTTGGCGGTGATGGGGCAGAACCTAAAGCCAGAGCGAGCACTTCCGGCGCACCCGCTTCTCGACGCATTCCGCTCGCTCAGAACCGGAACCGCGCGACGATCTGGCCTTGCCGAGGCGTCCCGACGCCAGTGGTAGTGTTGATAAAGCCGAAGCCGCCGGTAGCCTTGCTATTCGGATCGGCGTTATTAACCCTGGTCTGTGTCGCCAAAGCGTTGGTCGAAGTAGGCCCGGGTAGTAGCGTTCGATTGAAAGTGTTAGTGAATTCTGCACGAATGCTCAAGCTGGTTCGTTCTGTGATCCGGAACAGGCGGCCCACACTGAAGTTCTCCTGCGGACGGCGCCGTGACCGGTAATCGCTGTAATAAGGCGCGGCGGTGCCCCATTGACCTGGGGCTGGATCGGTCCATGCCTGAGGATTCAACACAAAGGTGGTGTTCGGATCGAAGCAACGGCAGTTTAGGTCCTTGGTAAACAGCGGGACGCCCGGCACGCGGTTGGCGAAAGTTCCTTGACTTCCCACTGGTCCGCCCCTGAAGAGCAGCGTATTGAGGTTGTTCTGGGCGAAGGGGGCCAGAATTGGGAAGCCGCTCGCGTAAGTGAGAATCGTGCCGACCTGCCAGTCCCTCACAATCGCGGAAAACACCTTGTTGCCTCCCCATTTGGGCACGGTGTAATTGGCAGCGAGAACGTTCGCGAACTCTTGGTCCATCGCGGAAAGGACTTTGTTCATGGGACGGTTAAACACGTCGTTCACTGTCCCGCCGCCGCCGTCGCTCTCCGAGCCCAGATTTAGCGATTTCTGATAGCTGAATGCGTAAGTGAAGTCTAAGCCGTGGGAAAGCCGCTTGGTCGCCTTCACCTGCAAGGAGTTGTACCAGGTGTCCCCCAAGGGCGCCCACGTCGGCGTGAGTCCGGAACTGAACTGCGGAAACGGCCGCAATGACTGCGCCACGGTTGAGGTGGCCGGAAAGCCCGCGTACGGCAGCTTGTTTTGGAACCGGCCCGCGGTCGACGAATTCAGCGGAGCGTTCAGAATCGCCCGGTCGGCCGCATTGTTAATATCGAGCCTGTACGCTTTCAGGCTGTCCGCCGTGTTCGCGTTGTAATTGGTGAGGATGCCGGCGGGCCACCAAATCCCGCGGTTGCCCACATACGTCGCCTCCACCACCAGATCACGAACCACCTCGCGCTGCACCCCGATGCTCCACTGATATTGCCGGGCGGGTCGGCCGGCGTTCGGATCGACGAAGGCGGAGGGACCTGCCAGACCCGGCAAGGGGTAGTATCCCGGGCTGAAATTCGGCCAGGCGATTTGCGCCGCTGTAAATGGTACGCCTTGATTCAAGACCATGGCCGGCTGGCCGAAACTGGGCGAACTGAAGGGATTGGAAGATGTGACACTGCGCGTGGCGATGTTGTTGTTTGCCGTGCCGTCGTAGATGATGCCCACTCCTCCCCGCGCCACAGTCTTGGGCGTAATCTGGTACGCGAAGCCCAGCCGCGGACCGAACGCCCACGGATAGCTGTGCGCGAATTCGCAATTGCATCGCCCCGGTAAGGACCCTTCATAGATCACGGCGCCCGGATGGCCACCAGCGCTTGGATTTGGCGTGGTGGGCGAGAAATTCGCCAGGCGGCCGTACTGCTCCTTTTGGTAGGTCGAGTAATCGTAGCGTAGGCCGTAATCCAGCGTGAATTTGCGGGTCACCTTCCAGGTGTCCTGAACATAGAAGCCCCATTGCTGATTCCCGAGGCGCGCTACGGCCGGAACTCGAATGTTGGCGTTGTCGACCAGGCCGAGCAAAAAACTGGCGTACGGAAATCCGATGGTTTGGCCGCCCACGGTGGTGGTGTTGAGGTAAGGAAGCGCCGTTTCCGCGGCGTTGAATATGTAGGTGCCATTGGTCCCCAGGTTGTTGTAATTCGGGAATCCTTGAAGGCGCATCTCCGCTCCGAACTTGTAGGTATGGTTATTCTTGACCCAGGTCAAGCCGGCCGTGGCGGTGGGCTTTTGCATGATGGTCTCCTGCTGGCCCTGAAAGATGTCACCCAGATTCTTCACGCCGCCAAAAGTGGCGTTCAATAACCCCTGGAAATTCGGGAACGTGTAGGGTGTGAAGGGCCCCTTTAAACCCAGTTCCTTAGTTGGGTCGTAATTCACGGTGTGCGCAGGCATGTTTAGAAAAGAATCCTGGTAACCTACCCCAAAATGAAACAGCATCGTCGGCGTCACGCTGTAGTCATAGTTCAGCGTGTACCTGTGCCCGGAGAAACGCGAAGCAGACGATTCCGAAATGGGTTGCGGAAAGCCTTCCGCGCCGCCGCCGAACGGAGCTCCCGGAGAGAAACTGGATTCGGAGACCGTCCACGAATAGAAGAAACTCAGCTTTTGCCGGGCGCTCAACGAATGGTCGATCTTGAGCGATGGAATGAAGTTGCGGTTGTCGGTAGTGAACGGATACAGACCGTTGGTGATGAGAAGCGCGGCGTTAGAGCCCGCCGGCTGCGGAATCAGCGCCTGCACTTTGGCCGCTACAGGATCGAAGCGGGTCGGCAGAATCACGTTGCCCGGAAACGGATCGCGCACGAGTTGGCCGCTGAACAAACGTTCCGTAGCGGGATCGTAAATCGCATTCTGGATGATCGGCCGGCCCAGAATGTCGGTTCCAAGGACGCGATTGTTGACGGCTGCCATGGCCGCGCTGAAATCGCCATTGCGATAGGCCGGCGTCGGAACGGTGTTGAAGGTGGTGCTGTTGAGAGTGGACTGGGGAAGATCCTCCCAAGCGAAGAAGAAGAAGCTTCGGTTGCGGCCGTCATACACCTTGGGAATCCATACCGGACCACCCACCGTGAAGCCGTAGTCGTTCCGGCGAAACCTGCCCCGTGTCAAATGGCCGCTTCCGTCGTTGGTGAACGGCACGCCGGCGTTGAGCGCCTCGTTGGCGAAGTACTCGTACCCGCTCCCATGGAACTGGTTGGTGCCCGACCGCATGGTAACGTTGAACACGCCGCCGCCCGCCTGGCCAAATTCGGCGGCATAATTGCTCGTTTGCACCGCGTACTCCTGGATTGCATCCACGCTCGGCTGAGTCGCCGAAACCAGGAGCCCGCCCAGACCATACGTCGCGTCCTGGCCTTCGATCCGCGTGCCGTTCGAGTTGGTGGGAGCGCCGTTCACGCGCACGGAGCCAGGACTGTAAACCGTGCCGGGCAGCAACTGCGTCGCCGTCATGATATTTCGGATGGCGCCAATGCCCCCCACGGGAAGGTCATCCAGGCGTTGCGAGGCGACGTTATGGCTCAGCTCGCCGCTCTCTGTCTTCAGCAGCGGAGCGGCTTCGGTGACCGTAACGGAGTCCGAGGCCGCACCCACTTCCAGCGCCGCGTCAATACGCAAGGTTTGGCGTACCTGCAAGGCGAGGCCTTGCCGAACAAACTTCTTGAACCCTGGCACCGTGACCGTTAGCTCGTACGCGCCTGTCGGCAGTTCGCTAAGGGTGTAATTTCCGGTGGCCGTGCTGGCCGCCTGGTAAACGCCGCCCGTATCCACGTTCCTGGCTTCGATGGTGGCGTTGGCGACCACGGCGCCCGCAGGATCGGCGACCACGCCGGTGATGCTGCCCCGATCGCTCTGACCCAGAAGAGCAAAAGCAATCGCACAAAATGATATGGCGAGACCGCGTAACCTCATGATTCCCCCTTACGCGAGCAACGATAAAGCCGGTTAAGAACTGAAACCCGGGAGTAACGAGGGATTATCACCCTGCTGGGTGACGAAGTCAAGCCACTGGTCATTTCGTACCGGAGTCTTAACGGGTAAATGGCGTTACTGACTGACCCGCTTGACACTGGCGAAGAATCCTAATATGAGGGAAAAGAGCGCTTCCTGCAATTGCTGCAAGGTCCACTCCGCGCTGGGGTGATCGGTGACATTGACGTGCAGGACAATCGGTCGTTGAAACTCTTTGCGTCGCCGCGCCGCGGGTATAAGAGTCGTTGATCGGCCGAAGCCGCCACCCACCAATCTACGGCTTCCTGGCGACCATCTCCCGACTGGCTTGAATCACTGCGTCCGGCCGGTCAACTTGGATCCAATGGCCGCTATCCGGTACAACCTCGATCCGGCCGCGTGAAGAGCGCCGCGCCAGAGTCTCGTGCTCGGCTCGCTGGATTGGACTCGCGTTGCCGGCCGAGAGGACCGTCAACGGCACATTGCGTAGCGCATCCATCAACGCTATTTCCTGGGCGACTGCCGCTGCGCTGTTGGGTAGGCCCTCTAAGTAACGGGCCATCCCTTCAAAACACTTCGGATCGCACCAGTGCGATTGAATTATGGGCCACAATTCGCTTGGCAGTTTGCGGACCTGCCCCACAATTTGGTCTGTGATGGCCGCGGCACGGCCACTGCTGGCACGGGCGATCATTTTCGGCAAACGCTGCGATCCTGCGGCCAGCAGACTCAGCGCGAGCCGCACCACGCCAAACCGGGCCAGCAATGCACCGCGCCTTGCGAGCAGAATGCCACGCCGCAGGGTTTTCAGATGAGATTCCGACGGCTCGCTCCATTCGCAGGCTGCCACGGGGTCGACCAGTATCATGCCAGCGACTTCGGAAGGATGGCGCATGGCGTAAGCGATCGCGACCAGGGCGCCGTAAGAATGCGCGACCAAAATACGGGGCTTCGGTATATCGGCGCGATCCAGCAGGGTCCGTAACTCATCGGCCACGTCCCAGATGGTTCGCGGCTGAAAGCTGGCGCCGCTCCAGCCCAGTCCGGCGCGATCGTAGCTTGCGGTCTGCGTGAATTTGGCAATCTCCGGCTGCACCAATTGCCAGCTCAGCGACGTGGCTGCGATCCCAGCCTCGAAGACTACCGGTGGCGATCCTTCGCCGATGGTGTAGACGTGCAGACCGGCGCCGCCGATGTCGATCAGGCGGCCAAGCGGAGGAAAGCGGCGCGCGTCCCTTGCACGGCCGGCTCGCTGATAGATCGCGCCTACCAGCGCAAGGAGCGCAGCAGTTCCTACCGCGGCCAGAACAAAGTTCAAGGTCAGTCCGAGATGGCCCACTGGCCGGGCACGATCGGGCGCGTCCGCGGCAGAAGGCCGCGCTTCGCCCAATAACTCACGCACGTCAGGATTCCGACGAATACCGCCAGCTTCAGCGCTCCTCCGTCGCGTGAACGAGGCAGCACTTTCCAGAGGAAGCCCAGCGTAAGCTGGGCGGCACATACTGCCCAAACCGCACCATAAAAGTAGCGGCGCTCGGTTCCTTCTCCCTTAGTCGATGAGCCGACACGCGGCAGCCTGCCCAGCGCACCGCAAATCCACAACGCAATGACCAGCGGGAAGTACGCGTACTCGTAGATTTGACGCAACCGCCAATTACTCGTGGCGACTGCGTAAGCGAGGCCCACGAAATTCAGCACGGCAAAGCCGATCAGGTCACTCCACGCCGTTGTGTAACAGATCCGCCGGTAGAGCGGATTCGGCTTGTCCTCGGTGAAACGCAAGATGTAGGGTTTGGGCTCAACACCGGGCAGCGATCCGCGCAGGCCGGCGATTCCGGTCGCCAGTAAAACCGCTCCGAGCCACAGGGCCATGCGCTGATCGAAACCGCGTTCGAATAAGTCGAACGTCAGCGGTCCGGGAGCGATGAAGAACACGAAGATCCAAATCGGCCAGTGGGCAAGGCGATACAGTACACTATTGCGTTCGCGGAAGCGTCGGTCAGACCGGAGACTGGCTTCAGAAGTGGCCACGTATCCTCTACATCATTTGCGCTGGGCTTCCCACGTGCGTAGTGTATCGTGTCGTCGTTTCCATGTGTACCCTCACCAGATCAGCGATTCCATTCCATGGCGAGTTCCACAAACCGGACCTGCTACCGTGGTGAAAGTCGGCGATTAAGGGAGCTAATCATGGCTCGCGACACTCTGGTTGATTTCTTCACCGATCATTTCTTTGACGACCTGGGTGCACTCAAAGGCGAGTTCGTGGTGTATGACAACGGGTATCGCCCGCAGAGCTATCGGTACCGCGAGATCGCTGGAATGGCTCGCGCCTTCGCGCTGCGGTTACGCGCATCCGGTATCCTCAAAGGCGATAAGGTACTCATCTGGTCGGAAAACCGGCCTGGATGGATCGCGGCGCTGTGGGGATGTATTCTCGACGGAATAATTCTCGTACCTCTGGACTACCGCGTTTCGGCGGAGTTTCTTCTACGGATTTCAGGACTAGTAGGCGCTAAGGTGCTGTTAACCGGCGATGAAGTCTCCCCCCCGGCCGATTTTGCGGCGCCAGTCTGGCGTCTCGCCGAAATCGAGCGGCAGTCTGCGGAAACGCTCGATCCGGCTGTCGCTGTGGGAGAAAATGACACAGTTGAAATCGTCTTCACCTCCGGCGCGACAGCAGAACCCAAGGGCGTCATCATCACGCATCGAAATCTTCTGGCCAACATGGTTCCAGTCGAGCGCGAGATTAACAGATACAAACAATACGGGCGCCCGTTCTTCCCATTGCGCTTCTTAAACATGCTTCCGCTTAGCCATTTGTTCGGCCAAGCCATGGCCACCTACATCCCGCCGATGCTTGGGGGCGTAGTCATCTTCATGCAAGGCTTCGCGCCCGGAGAGATCGTCCGGCAGATTCACGACCGGCGCGTTTCCGTGCTCGTGTGTGTGCCCAAGATGCTTGAAGTATTGCGCGGATATGTGACATCCCGATTTCCAGAGGCCGCCGATACAGGCAGCCATGGGCCCTGGTGGGTCCGGTGGTGGCGCTATCGCCGGGTGCATCGCGCCTTGGGCTTGAAATTCTGGGCGTTCGTAGTGGGCGCAGCTCCGCTGGACTCGGAGCTTGAGCAGTTCTGGTCGAAGCTGGGCTTCCTTGTTATTCAGGGCTACGGCCTAACAGAAACCGCACCCATCGTCACCTTGAATCATCCCTTTCACGCTCAGAAAGGCACAGTGGGTAGGCCCATTGCTGGTGTGGAAGTAAAGATAGCCGCGGATGGCGAAATCCTGGTTCGCGGACCAAACGTAACGAGCGGTTATTACGACGTTTCTGATGCCGATTCTCAGATGTTCGAGAACGGCTGGCTCCATACCGGTGATCTCGGTGAACTGGCCCATGATGGAAGCCTGATCGTCCGCGGCCGCAAGAAAGATGTGATCGTCACGCCCGAAGGTCTGAACGTGTACCCCGAGGATATCGAACGGATCCTGGATCAGATTCCAGGAGTAAAAGAGGCGGCGGTTGTCGGACCCGATCGGCCCCACGCCGTGCTTGTGCTCGAGCCCGGAACGAATCCAGGAGAGGTCGTGAACGTCGCGAACCAGAAGCTCGAGGAACATCAGCGCGTCCGCACGGTTCACGTTTGGCCGGGGGAGTCACTGCCGCGCACCGAAGGAACGGCAAAGCTGAAGCGCATTCAGATCCGCGAATGGCTGACAACTGGAGCGCCGCAACAGGCCGCTCCGGGGCGAGAGGGAGGCGTTCTTGAGTTGCTGCGAGATCTCGCTCCCGGGCGTACGATTACTCCCGACACCACCCTGGAGGAACTCGGCCTAAGCTCGCTGGAGCGCGTCGAACTGCTGAGCGGCATCGAGCAGCGCCTCGGCGGAGCACGGGATGAAGCTGCCTTCGCCGGGGCACAGCGCGTCTCCGATCTGCTCAAGATTCCGCCCGCGCCCCACGAAGCAGCCGAGGACTACCCGCGGTGGAGCCGTTCGCTTCCAGCCAGGCTATGGCGTCGCATTTTTCTGCCCGCTGCCGTATTCCCGCTCACGCGTTACTACGCACGGATTGAGGTTCGTGGCCGTGAACATCTGTCGGGTCTGAGCGGTCCGGTGATCTTCGCCTCGAACCACCAGAGCCACATGGATGCTCCCGCCATCATGATCGCTCTGGCCGGATACCGTTATCGCGTGGCGCCCGCCATGTCGAAGGAATTCTTCGATGCGCACTTTCATCCGGCGCGACACGGGTGGAGCGAACGATTCGTGCGCAGTCTTCAATACTATCTGGCGGTATTGTGCTTCAACGCATTTCCCCTTCCCCAGCGGGAGTCAGGTGTGGGCGGCGCGCTGCGCTATGCGGGAGAACTTGCGGCGAATAGATGGTCAATCCTCATCTTCCCCGAGGGGGAACGAACGGATCACGGCGAGATTCTCCCATTCCAGCCGGGCGTAGCTCTGATGGCCTCCCGGTTGTCGCTCCCGATTGTGCCGGTGCGGCTTCGGGGGCTCGAAAAAGTGCTGCACAAACACGCCCGTCGGGCGACACCCGGGCCCGTCCAGATTAGCTTCGGTCCTCCGATAAATCTCCCAGTTGGAGACTTGCGCGACCTTGCGAGTCAGGTGCAGGGTGCCGTCGAGCGGCTATAGTCTGGGCGGCAGTCGCGCGATGTCGTTGACGGTTTGATGCCCACCCGCGGACCTTGGCTAGATTAAACCATTGGCGCTGAGGTCATTAGCGGATTGCCGAAAGTTGGCCAGACGCTCGCCCCAGTGGACCGATATTTTTGGGAACGTAATGTTGATAATCACGAAACACACCGGCCTGCATGGGATCTATCCAATCAAGCGAAAGGAGAATTTGTGCTTTCGCTCGAAACTAAGCCTAACGAAAAGTCATCTCGCTTCCGGTTGGACGTACCCTTACATAATTTACTAACCCAACCTGGCTTACGAACTCCCGTCCCTCCGATTACGACGCCGGAACGGCTGCCAGATCCTATATTTCCGCAGCATCCCCAATTGATCGGCGACGACGGCTTGGGGCCGCCGATGCCTCCACCGAAACGCCATTACAAAGCGGAACACATCTCACGTGCCTTCCGAGGTTGGGCCATGCCGTGGCTGAAGTCGCGGGTGCTCACAGGCGATTTTCACCCGATTATCGCCTACCTCTTCACCGAGTGGAAATGTAACCTGGATTGTCATTATTGTTGGGCCTTTGATAATCGCGTCACAGGCATGACAGAAGACATCGCCAAGCGATCGATCGATTGGTTGCGCGATACCGGCGCTGGCGTACTTGCTCTGATGGGCGGCGAGCCCCTGCTCCGCCCGCAATTTGCGCACAACGTTTGCTACTACGCGCGTACTGCGACAACGATGCACGCGTCATCAAATGGATATTCCGGCAGGCGCTCAACCGGTTCCAGGGAACCACTAACTTCGACTAACTGCAAGGGAGAAGGAAATGCCTGAAACGATCGATCATGCTGCCAATGCTCAAGTGAAAGACTCGATGCTCACGACCGATGAGATCCCGCTGCGAATTGATGCGGAACGCGCCAGGCTGCGGGCTGCCAGCGATTTGGTAAATATTCAGCAACATTTCAAACGCCCCGTTGAGCGACCCTTCACCGCGGCCGAGCGAGGCAAAGTTACGATCCTGATCGGCGGCATGACATGGAAACACGACAACATGTTCCGCGCGGTTTTCGAGGGTTGCGGATACAAGTGCGAAACGCTCCCCGTTCCCGATGTACCTGCATTTCAAGCTGGCAAGGAGTTCGGTAACAACGGCCAGTGCAATCCGACATACTTCACTGTCGGTTGTCTGGTGCAGTATCTCCAGGAACTCGAAAAGAGGGGCATCCCGCGGCATGAGATCGTCGACAACTTCGTCTTTTTCACCGCCGGATCGTGCGGCCCGTGCCGCTTTGGCATGTACGAGGCTGAGTATCGCTTCGCACTGGAAAATGCAGGCTTCAGCGGCTTTCGGGTACTCCTGTTCCAGCAGGACGACGGCATCAAAGCCGCATCCGGCGAAGCAGGATTGCGGTTCACCGTCGACTTTGGCATGGGCATGCTCAATGCCATGAATATTGGCGATACCCTCAACGACATCGTCTACCAGATACGGCCGTTCGAGGTGAAGCGCGGCGAAACCGACCGCGCCTTCGAAGAAGCCGGCAATACGCTGACCCGCGTGCTTCGCGAACGTCCCCCGTTCGAAATCATGGAGCGGGCGCCGTACTGGGCCAAGGGTTATCTCAAGAGTCACGACAAGTTCACCCGCTTCTGGAACTCCTGGGGCAAGGTGTACGAGAACTTGTACGGAAAACCGTATCTCGACGCTCTCGAAGCTTGTCGCGCCCGCATAGACGAGGTGGAAGTAGATCGCACGAAGGTCAAGCCGGTGGTGAAAATAACTGGCGAGTTCTGGGCCTCAATCACCGAGGGCGACGGCAACTTCAACATGTTCCGATTCCTTGAGCGCGAGGGCGCCCAGGTCTTGGTGGAGCCGGTGGCGACATGGGTAGCGTACCTGCTGTGCCAAGCCAAAGCGCGCACGACGAATAACAAGCAGGTTCGGGAGCATCACGAGCGGCTGCCCTGGTACGCGTACAAGCGCAGAATCCAGCGTGAGCTCGGCTATGAAGGCAAGATCCTCGGGTTCACGGTCGGCGAAGTTCTGTGGGCGCACTTCTATCACCGCGTCGGCGAGAAACTGGGCGGCTTGGCTCACAAGCTGGTGGACCAACGAGAACTGGCCCGGCTGGCCGAGCCTTTCTATCATCGCTTCGCGCGCGGCGGCGAGGGGCACCTTGAAGTCGGCAAGAACGTTTATTACACGGTCCATCATAAGTGCCATATGGTGCTGGCGCTGAAACCGTTCGGATGCATGCCGTCGTCGCAGTCGGATGGCGTCCAGTCCGCCGTCATCAACAAGTTCAAGGACATGATCTTTCTGCCGATCGAGACGTCCGGAGAAGGCGAGGTTAATGCCCACAGCCGTGTACAGATGGCTCTCGGAGAAGCCAAGGCCAAGGCCAAGGGGGAGTTCGAGACTGCTGTCCAATCCACCGGCAAGAGTCTGGACGACATCCGGGCGTTCGTGGCCGATCATCGCGAGCTGCGGCGGCCGTTCTATCACGTTCCGCATCGCAAAGGAATCGCGGGCACGGGCGCTCAGTTCGTCCTGCATATCAACGATCTGATGAACTCGCGCGCAGGCAAGTGGAAACGCTCGACAGTCCGCGTGGCAGACCCGAAGGTGGCCTGACATGAAAGCCCGCTACATGGTCGGACTCGACGTGGGTTCGACCACAGTAAAGGCCATTGTGGCCGAGTGCCAGACGGACAAGATCGTCTGGCAAGACTACCAGCGCCACGAAACCAAGCAACCGGAAAAGGTGCTGGAGTTTCTCCAGCGCATCGAAGCGGAGGCCGGCGTCACGACCGAAAACTCGCGCGCCTTCATGACTGGCTCGGGCGGCGGCACGCTCGCCGAACTGGTGGGCGCCAAATTCGTCCAGGAAGTCACCGCCGTGTCGCTGGCCGTGGAGAAGATGCATCCGGAGGTGTACTCGGTCATCGAACTGGGCGGCCAGGATGCCAAGATCATCGTTTTCAAAGATGATCCTGAGAGCGGCCGCAAGAAGAAGATCCCGTCGATGAACGACAAGTGTGCTGGCGGCACCGGCGCGGTCATCGACAAGATCAACGCCAAGCTGAAGATTCCCGTCGAGGCGCTGAGCATGCAGGGCTACGACGGTGTCAAGCTTCACAGAGTGGCCGGCAAATGCGGCGTCTTCGCCGAGACCGACGTCAACAGCCTGCAGAAGGAAGGGACCCCGCCGGAGGAGCTGATGGCGTCGCTGTTCGAAGCCATCGTGCTCCAAAACCTAAGCGTCCTCACGCGCGGCCATACGCTGCGGCCACACGTTCTGCTGTTGGGCGGGCCGAACACGTTCATCCGAGGCATGCGGGAAGCCTGGCAGGCCAACATCCCACGCATGTGGAAGGATCGGAAGGTTGAGATTCCGGAAGGAACCACGCCCCAGCAACTCATTAAAGTGCCGCAAAATGCACAGTATTTCGCCGCATTGGGCGCAATCGAGTTCGGTAACACTGAAGACGACGACGTGGGCCGCTATCAGGGCGTTGTCAAGCTTGTACACTACATCGATTTCGGCCGGGCCGAAGAGAAAGCCACGTCCGGCAGCGGTGGTCTGGTCGAATCGAACGATGAGCTGAACGCTTTCAAGTCCGCGTACCGGCGCAAGAAGTTCGTGCCAGCAGCATTTCAGTCTGGAGCCACCGTGGGTGGTTTCATCGGGGTAGACGGCGGCTCGACCTCCACAAAGGCCGTGCTCCTCTCCGAAGGCGGCGATATCCTGTGCAAGGCGTATCAGCTTTCGAATGGCAATCCGATTCAGGACACCATCGATATGTTCGACAAGCTGCGCCAGCAGGTAGAATCGCAGGGCGCGAATCTCGAAGTTCTGGGCGTGGGTACGACTGGTTACGCCAAGGATATCATCAAAGACGTTCTGCACGCGGACGTAGCGCTGGTTGAGACTGTGGCGCACACCGAATCGGCGATGAAGTTCTACGACGATCCGCACGTCATCCTGGACGTCGGCGGGCAGGACATCAAGTTGATCGTTCTGAAGAACGGCCGGGTGAAGGACTTCAAACTAAACACGCAGTGTTCGGCCGGCAACGGCTATTTCCTGCAATCGACGGCGGAAGGTTTCGGCTTGAAGGTCGAAGAGTATGCGGACCTGGCTTTTTCAGCCACAACCATGCCAGTGTTCGGCTACGGCTGCGCGGTGTTCATGCAGTCCGACATCGTGAACTTCCAGCGCCAGGGCTGGCGCGCTGAAGAGATTCTGGCCGGTCTCGCCGCGGTGTTGCCCAAGAATGTGTTCCTTTACGTGGCCAGCATTCCGAACCTGGCAGCCCTCGGATCACGCTTCGTGCTGCAGGGCGGCACGCAAAACAACATGGCAGTAGTGAAGGCCGAAGTCGACTTTATCAGGTCCAGCTTCCGCTCCGGCGACCGCAAGCCCGAGATCATCGTGCATGAGCACTGTGGCGAGTCGGGAGCGATTGGAGCCGCTGTGGAGACGTCCCGGTTATATCGTAATGGCCGCCGCACCAGCTTCATCGGCCTGGATGCCGTTCGCAACATCTCTTATCGCACCACCCGCAACGAGAACACGCGCTGCTACTTCTGTAAGAACAATTGCCTGCGCACCTTCATCGATGTCAATATCGCCGGCGCCGCCAAACCTTCCAAGGACTTCGTGCCAGTCGCGACAGTCTTCAAATCTAAGGTGCCGCTGCAGGCCGGCGAGCAGCGCCTTATCATCGCCACCTGTGAAAAAGGTACCGTCGAAGACATGGAGGAAATGAAGGACATCAAAGCCGGGCTGGATGCGGCGAAGAAGAATTATCCGAACTTCGTCGACCTGGCCGCGCATGAGGCATTCCGCTCGCGGAAGACCGACATCGTGGCCGACCCGATTCCATCCCGCACCTGGACCACGTCCACCAAGAAGCGGGCAGCGCTGATGAAGAATCGGTCCAACCTGCGCATCGGCATCCCGCGCGTGTTGAATGCCTACGTCTACGCTCCGCTCTTCAACGCCTATTTCGAGAGCCTTGGGCTGAAAGCTGAGAATATCATTTACTCCGACTACACCAGCCCCGAACTCTATCGGGCGGGCGCGAGCCGGGGCGCAATCGACCCCTGTTTCCCAGCGAAGATCGGAATTGCGCACGTCCACAATCTGCTCACAATCAAAGCGGCAAAGAAGGCGCTTGACCTGATCTTTTTCCCAATGGTGGACGTGCTCCACACGCCGCTCGTCAATCTCACAGGCTCGAATGCCTGCCCTACCGTGACGGCATGTCCGGAGACCGTCAAGGCAGCCTACACGAAGGAGAACGACGTCTTCGGGGAAAACCACGTGAAGTATGTGAACCCGGTCCTCAATCTTCGGGACCGGACGCTGCTCGCGCACCAGATGTTCACCGCCTTCCAGCCGCTGCTCGGATTGTCTACTGAGGAGAACCAACGCGCTGTCGAGGCGGGGTACAGGGCGCTGGAGGAGTACGAGACAAGCATGCGACGCAAGGCTCGCGACGTGCTCGACCAGCTCGAACGTGAAGATCGCATTGGCATCGTGATGCTGGGCCGGCCTTATCATCACGATCCCGGGCTCAATCACGAAATTCTGGATGAGTTCCAGAAGCTCGGCTATCCAATCTTTTCGCAAAGCACGCTGCCGCTCGACGAAGATCTGCTGGAGCGCCTATTCGGAGAGGAAGTCCGCGCTGGCGTCATCAAGCATCCGCTCGACATAGCTGACGTCTGGAAGACCCGCTACTCCGCTCCGCCAGCACCAACCACAAGATCTGGGCGGCGAAGTTCACCGCGCGCCATCCCAACCTGGTCGCCATGGAGACTTCGAACTTCAAGTGCGGCCACGACGCGCCGATCTACGGCGTGATCGAGGGCATCATCGAGAAGTCGCAAACGCCATATTTTTGCTTCAAGGATCTGGACGAGAACAAACCCACAGGTTCGGTGAAGATTCGCGTGGAAACCATCGACTATTTCCTGCAGCGCTACCGCGAACATATAATCAAGCGCATGCGCGCGGAGCGGCAGATCGAAGTGCGGATCGCCGAGTACGAGCGCGAACTCCGCTTGAGCCTGACCGGCCTCGCCCGTCTCCCGGAACAGAAGCCGGAGTTGATCCAGATCGCGAGTTCGCCTTCATGAAATACCCGAAGTGGATGCGGACAGCGCGCGTCAGCGGCGCCAGCTTTCCCCCTGAGATGGCTAGTTGTCAAATAACAGGCAACCCAAAGCCGCCATCCTATACCGGCAAGTCATATATCCTCGTTTGGTAAAAATACTCATGCGGCGCGTTTGTAGTATTTGAGCACGCCGCCGAGTCGCTGACAGCACTCAATCGAGTGGCGCTGCAGGTTTCGTTTCCGGCTCAAATGGGGTAAGAGTAGCCGGTTGCCTTTGCCCTGATGGTTTCTTTCATGGTAACTAATGATCACTGTACTCTGCCAGGACGCGCGACAGCGAACCCTCGCCGTGCAGAATCGCCTTGGACAAGCACTCCTGTTAACCCCAACCCTCCTGTGTGGCGCTATGGCCGATCTGTTCCATCCAATCGTTCCGCAACAACAATTCCTGGTTGACGGAGCCGGTCACGTAAGCCAGAAGGCGCACGCATCTGCTGTTCCCCATGCTGCCGCCTATCTTACTGTGCTGTCGATGGTTTGAATATTTTTACCATGCGGGGACAAGTTGTTGTACGAATTCGAAACAATCGCAAATCGACTGGCCGCGCCGAAAAAGAAGTATTACTGAAAAACGTACTATAGGTGTGCTCCAAGCAAGTCCACTGAGACAGACTTCCTCACATAGAACAGCCTCAACCTTATTTGGGGTCTAAGTCACCGCGAGTTTGCGACCAAGCGCCAAGCCCCGCGAAAACCGTCTCACGGGAGGGGTCCACCCCATGCGAGTGTGGCGAGAATTGTAGCTGCTCAATTCCTCAAGACTCAATTACTTGATGATGCGGGGAGGGCCGCAGCGCATCACTTGTCGGAAATCGGCGGAGTCATGCCCAGCACTTCCCCGTTAGGCCGTTGGGCAGACTGGAAACTGCCGCCCTTATCGCCATTCTTTAGCGGGTGGAACGTAATGGAAAGCTTGTCGCCGACTTTGATCGTGTTTCTGGACCAGCCTCGACGTTCCAGGTAATTGGGACTCATTCCCTCAATTCCCCAGGTCTCCACTACGCCCTGTTCATTCGCTACATCGATCCAAATCCAGGTATGCGGGTTGGTCCAGTCCATCTTTTTTATTGTTCCGGTGATGACCCTC
>JAOAPR010000262.1 GCA_025463005.1 Bryobacterales bacterium
GCAGGGGCACTGACCGTTTGAGATCGCAAGTTTCCATTATTGCCGCTGGGGCAAGAAGGTTGTCCGCTGGGACACGGCGAGAACCCAAGCGCCAGAAGCGAGGAACTCGATGCCGAGTTGACCTGAAGCCCGACGGGTTGCGAGCGGTCGTTCCAGGAGACTTGCTGTGTGACACCGTTTCCGGTGGTCATCGTAGATATACCGCCTGGAGCAGTGTAATTGATGGTCGCGTAATTCGTGCCGGCATTCAAGTTCTGAATGGTCATCACGCGATCAACAGCGTCCAGAACGTACTTGACCTGCCGCCCTGACGGGTATGTGATGGAAGTCAATTGATCCGTGAGCGAGTATCCATAGCTGAATTGGTAGGCCGGATTGCCCGCCGTAGTCTGTGTACTGGTTGCTATGCGCCCGAAAGCGTCGTGGGTGTAAGTCGTTGCACTCGTGCTCGCGACGGAGGAGAGGGCTCCCTTAAAATCGGCGTCATAGGCGTAATCGACAGATGGCGTAGCCACCGTGTGTCCCGCAACTGAATAGCTCTTCCTTCGCGGCCGGTCCAGCCCATCATAGGGGATCTGTAGAGTGCTCAGCGTGGTCACAGTACCCTCTGCGTCCGTTTGCTGCGCAAGATTTCCATTTTTGTCGTAAATATACTGTACCGTCCCACTTTCCGGGTTCGTGGCCGAGGTCAGCCGCGAAAGCGTGCTGTAGGTAAAGCACCGGGTCTGCCCCACACCAGCAACCGAACAAGTGCTGTTGGGCTGTCCTACGACATTCACACCGATTAGATTGTTCAGCAGGTCATAAGTGTATTTGGTCACCGTGGATACTGTCCCGTTTGGATACGTCACGGGCGGCTCCGTTACGGAGGCGAGTCGTCCCAGTCCGTCCGGGCAGTTGACGTGCGTGTTATTGGCCTCGTCGGTCACGTTTGCCGTGGGGCCGGCACAACCGGCTGTAGTTACATTGTAGGCCGTGGAGATCGATCCGGTGGTCACTGTGTTGGAGCCCCAAGCGGGAGGGGAATTTCCTCCCGGAGCCGACGTAAGCCCGCCGGGAGCATTGGCGCTAGCGTAGTACTGAATGCTGATCACACGACCAACTGAATCGCGTGTCGTGAGGGTCCATCCCATGGTCGAATCGCCGGTCGAGACGTATGGATTCGATGCCAGTTCATAGCTGACCTGAGAACCGAAGCGATACGCCTTCTGGATTTTGTTCCCGGCGCCGTCCGTAGAATAACGGACCCGGCCCATGGCGTCGAAGTAGGTGGTCGATACCAGTTGGTGGGTGGGCGTATCGTCGGTTGCCGTTGTGACCACAAGATTCACATCGTCGTAGGTCGCGGTGGTTACCCGGTCCAGGATTCCGCCTTGTTGTTCGGCCCTTTTCTGGCGCCCGATATTGTCGTAGGTGTAGGTCGTTGTGATCGCGTTGTCCGCATCCGTTTCGCTCGTCAGCAGGCCGCTATTGAAGTCGGTGACATAGGTCGTCTTGCGGCCTTCGGGCAGCTCTGAGGGAGTTGGGCACGTGGAAGAATTCGTTGAGGCTACAACGCGAGTGATGGGATAGAGATTGTTGCTGTCGTAACAGACCAGCGTTTTTATGCCATTGGGGTTGGTTGTAGACTGCACATTTCCGTTGGCGAGGTAAGTGCTTGATCTGCTGATAAATTGATTCTGGGCTGAGTCCCACCGCTGGACTTGGGTGAGATTAGCCGTCGTGAGGGGATTGTCGTACGTAAACTGTGTGTTCGCACTACCCACCGTGATGCTCTGGGGAGCCCGGAGGAAGGTGGGCGCAGAATGATCCCAATAGTTAGTGCCGGCGCCGTAAAACGCGGTAGTTGTCGTTCGTGCGGGACACGGCGAGGTGGCTCCCTGACAGGTTATCCCAGTAAACGTACCCGCCTGCGTTCTTTGGACGCCGGAACTGGCGGTCATCCAGTCATATTCATTTACAGAAGTGGTGTTACCGTTCCGATCTTGCGCCATAACCGCGCCACTTGCCACCACCGGAAGCGGCGAAGAAGGAGGAGAGTGAAGCTTGTACTGGACGTACGGATTTACCACTGCTGCGGCCGGCACCGTCGAAGGTCGAGTATTGGAGGTCCAGACCATCTCGGTCCAACTGCTGTCGGGGTTCACTATTTTGTAGGGCAATGCAGGGCAGAAGTCGCGTGACTTTAGGCCAGCCGGCTGGCACAAGTTAGTGGTGTAGATGAACGTAGAAGTACCATTCGGATAGTCAATCTCGGCGGTGCCGGATACGGCCGGGTAATCGTACACAGAGGACGTAATCACGCTGGTGTATTGAGTTGTTTCAGAAAGCGGCACCGGCCCCGCGGTTCCATCTCTCAACTCCGAATAGCTTAAGACCTTGCTTGAGATCGGGTTGATGGCGGTTCCTGGCGGTCTTTGCGTCGAAGGCGCGACTAGCGAATCGAATTTGTAAGCGTATGCGACGCTCCATTGTTGCGTGCAACTGGGAAGCGTGACACCGGCGCATGTCAAGGCGCTGTGGAGCTCGCCCCAGCTAAGGTTACTGCCTGCAGCCATGTAGCCGAAGGAAAAGAACGTTGCATTGCCACCCGTCTCTGCGGCCGGTAGTTGCACTGAAGTGACCACTGGCATGGAAAGGGACAGGGATTGGGTGCTGGTCGTCACGGTGGTCCCATCCGTAAAATTGACGAGATGGTAGTAAGGTATCGGGGCAGGCGTAAAAGTCTGCCAATTGACAATGCTTGTTAACTGAGTGTTCACCCCGGGGGAAGTGATCGTGTCAGTCCAAGTTCCTACACCATTGGATGAGTAATTCAGAGTAACGGTGCGCGACTGGGTGTCCTGAAGGGTAGTAGTACAGGCCTGCCCGATGGCGCAACTTCCTGTAATCGCCAGTGTGTTTCCGTTTCGATCCGTCAACTGTGTGTCATCGCTGGGTTGAGCGTTGTCACCCGGAAAGGTGATGGGTCCACCGATCTGAGTGCCGTCCGGAAAGAAAGCTTTCCACGTCCGGTTGCCGTTGCCATCGGGAAAGCTGTCGGTTTCAACGCGAATATAAGAGCCGTCCGTAGTAGCGTAAACCTGAGTTCCGGTGAAAGACGGAATATTTAAGTTGCAATACTGGTGAGCTTGCCCGACGATGTCATACATCCAATAGGCATTGTTGGGATCTTTTGCTACGTGTTGTGGGTCCGGGGAAGTTAGACCTTCTACGAAGGCTCCCGGCGCATGTTGTGTTGTGGTTCCATGATCGATCATGCCGACTAAGGTCAAAGCATGGTTGTTCCCGTCTGGCGTCTGCAAGAAATTCTTGAACCATGCGTACAGCTCAGTGGTTTGAAGACCGGAGCACGCTAAGCCCGGCAGCCGCGGTTGAGACCAAAGCGTGTAGCGATACCCATAGTTCCAGCCTGCGCCATGCGTGCCCGCTTTGTAGGTGAGGGCTTCGTTTTGTCCGGAAGGGCTGGCCGCGACGTCATAGATCGCACTGTTGTACATCAGGTTCACACCGGCTGAGAACCCAGCCGGGCCTGGCGGCAAATGCGCAAGAGGAATGGAAAGCCCTACGTTGCCCGTCAGTGCATTAACAGACTCGATCTGGCTCAAAGAGTATTGACCGGTTGTAGAGAAACCTCGGGAGGGGATAGCGTCCGGCGGATCGGTGCCGCCATCCTGCGCTAGGACAAGCGAACCTGAAATCAGAAGCAGCCCACTGATCACTCGGCACGCGTTGGACAGCCCTTCTAGGGTATTCCGCATGGTTCGGCTCCTGATTGTTCTACGGTTTGAAGGTCGCCGCATCGGCGGCAGGTGCAATGGCGGCCTGTTGCGTTTGAAAGCTCAAGACCTGATTGCCGTTTTCTAGTCGCGTAATGGTCCCTGGAAACCATTGACCGTTTTGCTGATTCCAGTTGGTGAACCGCGTCTGGGTCACATTCTGCTGTTTCGGGCCGCTGGTCACAACGCGTCGGACGTCGGAAAGAAGTCCGGTTTGCTCATCAATTGCGATAAAGACCTCTTGTTGCAGAGCCTTCCCTCGTACTAGTCCCGGCCGGTCAGGTGGTGAAAAGGCAAAAACTGTCCAATACGGTCCCGAGTAGTTCTTGCTCTTTCCGTCGTCAGTTCGAAAGTGCGATCCCACTGGCCGCAGGCTGCCGCCGGTCGCTATCTGAAGAAAAACCGAGTCAGGAAAATCCGCCAACAAACTGTCGAACGTGCGTTCATCATCCGACGTCGGTGTGCCTGATTTTGTTTGGATTTTAGACCCATCAAACGTTACAGCGCGGCCCTGGCCCTCGCGGTACGACAGATATCCGGGTGCCTGCACTGTAATCTGCGCGCTCCGGGAACCGTTCCCGTCAGTGATTGTACCGACGAGCACTATTTGAGCCTTGTCGGTGACCATCATGCGCCCGCCCATCTGCTGAAGGGAACCGGCCAACGCAGGGGGGAGATCTCCTGGATTGATGAGATTGCCTCCATTCCCCAGCTTGAGCCCCTGTGCGGAGATGGCGCTTCCGAAAATCATGAAAAAGAAGATTAGCGTTAAGGTGAGTGGCCAGAAACAGCGTTGTTTAACCCGAGTAACGCTATCGAAAGCTCCAAGCATGTTCCAGATTCGGCGTTGCCGTTGAGGTGTGGAGGTTATTTTCATTCCATTTTCGTTCCAAAGATGATTGAGGCTGAAACGATCTCTTTCGGTCATAATTGTCCCTTCCGGCGTCTTAGTTCCCCGTCTGGGCTGCAGTGGATTCGAGTCGGCTAATTCTTTCCTGGAGTTCTTGATTCCGCTGCTCCGCCTGAATCACGTGCAGCGTAAGCTCCTCGATCTTGGACAGAACCTTACGGTAGGCTGCCTGATCGCGCGGGGAACACCGCCGCACAGTCCGCGCCATTTCCGAAATGGCTTATTGTAAGCGAACCGCCATAAGCCGCTGTGTTTCATTTCCCTGAATTGCCTCGTCCCGGACCCGAAGGCACTACCTGGTACACTCGCGTATCACCAAGCTCGCTGGCTTTGGAAACCAGCCCAACACCGGCCTTAGACGCCGATAAACCGACGGCGTCGAGCACGTCGACGTTATAGTTCTGCACATTCAGACGCAGCGCAGCGTCCAGTGGCACCAGCAGTTCTAGGTTTTTTCCCTTATCGTCGCCACCGATCTCCCGAACATAGTGCGAGTGGCCGATGGCGTCCCAAACGATGAAAGTCACAAAGGCGTCGCTCTTCGGGCCGAGCCTGGAAACCGACCCGGAAGGATCGTTTAGGCGGATTCGCAGGGTCACTC
>JAOAPR010000322.1 GCA_025463005.1 Bryobacterales bacterium
ACCGTGAGCGTTTCGAAGCTGCGGTCGCGCTCGCGGGAAAGCCGGGCCAAGCTCAGGCCGATCGCATCAATGAGGTCGTGAGGGCCTACGAGCGCGATCTGGACAATCTTCTCAAAAGCGCCCCTCACAAGAGCCGCGCACAATTGATCGAGGAGCTTCGAGAACGTGTCGATTCCTTTGATACGCAGATCTCCAAGACCGTTCAGGAAGGAAATCCGGCGCTTCGTCAGATCACCAGTGCCTTGCAGAACTCCGGCCGAGAGGTTCTCGATCTCGCTTCCCAGCTCGAAGCCAGGAACTGGGGACGCATTGAGAACGATCACCGCAAAGCGAAGCGTCTGATTTCTCGCGCCGAATGGTCGTTGGCCATCGTATCCACGATTACGTTTCTCGTCAGCGTGTGGATAAGCTTTGTTCTTCCGCGCCAAGTTGTGAAGCCGCTGATCAGTCTCAAGGAAGCGGTTGATCATGCCGCCGCCGGCAACTACGAGATTGACTTTGATATTCAGGGCGCAGGAGAAGTTGTGGAGTTAGCGAACAGTATCCGAAACTTGATCGCGCACCTTCGCGAAGTCAAATAAGGAAGCTTAACGAGAAAGCTGCATGAGTCAAATGAGTCGGCGGAACGGTCACCGTCAGGTTTTCTAGTTCTATGTACTTCGCTTGCTGCGCACTTCCATTACCAGGTATATGACAATGGTGATGTTTGCTAGCAGCACGATGATTTTTAGCGCGCTGACCTGCTTGACGATCTCATAAATCTCCAGGGGCAGCAGGGACGCCGTCGATACAATTGTCAGGTATTCCGCCCAGCGTTTTCGCAGGGCAAGCCCGACACCCTCGGTCAGAAACAGGCCAGAATAGAAAAACGTCCCGACGCTCAACGCTTTTAGTTTTCGGTCGTCCACCATTCCCAATTTCGACAGCGCCTCTTGGATGTAATGGTTATGAGGGTCGACACGCAAGATATCAATCCATTGCGCCACCTCGGCGGCCACGTCTCTATGCAGCATCTTCAATGCCCCCACGGCAAGGGCCAGTAACGCCAATCCCTTGATGAGCTTAAACGCGGCGATGAGCAAAAGGCCGCGCGAACCCTTCATTTTCTGCGTCATGTGGAAGGCGGGCTCCCCAAAGCCCCAGAGAAGTCACAGTCAAGTGACGCGAAGTGTTTGATTCAGCGAATCGTCTCTTTGGTGCCTACATAGATGGGCATCAACAATTGCACCGCGACTCCCTGCTTGTTTCCCGGTAGTTTGTCGACGCGCGTCACGGCCCCCAAGAACTCCTGGTTGAGTGTGCCCGGCCCGCTCGAATATGGGTAGGTCACAAGGACGCGCATGTTTAGCTCGAAGATACCGTTCTGCGGAACAAAGTACACGCTGTTCCGCGAAGCATTTATCGTTGGCAAGATCTCATCGAACTCTTCGGGAGTAGGCTCGGACGGGCGCACCCGTATCATGCGCGGGACTTTCGACCGGATCTTCTTGCGGCGTTCCTGGCTGGAAGGTCGAATCATCGGAGGTCAAGGATAGGACAAAAAGCTAGTCGTGCTTACCAATTTGATGACACGGATATACGAGCAAGTAAACCGTGCCTTATAGCGCGGAACCGACGGACGTGCCTGCGGCCGCAAATACGTCGGCCATCTCGGTCTGCGCAAGGGAAAGAAAGCACTGCACTACGACAGGATCGAACTGCGTGCCACTGGCGAGGATGAGCCGGCGCACGGCCTCTTCAAATGGCAGTCCTTTGCGGTATGGACGCGAGGAGACCATGGCGTCAAACGCATCGATCACCGAAACGATTCGCGAAACAATAGGGACTTCCGTTTCCTTCAATCCGGCCGGATACCCATTTCCGTCGAACGACTCGTGATGATGCAAGATGTCGAGCGCCGCGCGCTCAAATCCCGGCAGCATGCGCAGCACCGCCCAGCCATATTCCGGGTGCTTCTTCATCAAGGCGTACTCTTCCGTTTCCAGTTTCCCCGGTTTGCGCAGGATTGCGTCGGGTATCCCGACCTTGCCGATGTCGTGAAGCAGCGCGGCAATCTCCAGATTCTGAAGCACCGGCTCTTCCAGCCCGAGTTCCTGCCCAACGCGCATACCCCACTCCGCCAAGCGCGTGCTGTGTACGCCGGTGTTGAGGTCCTTTAGGTCCAGGAGCTGGTTAAAGGCGCAGATGACCGAAGTGCGCAGCGCGGAAACTTGCTCTTCCACCTGCTTGATCTTCAGGGAATCCGACGCCGCGCTGAAGGTGGTGCTTAGGGTGAGCACTGGGATGCCCGCGACCTGCACCGCCCTTTACCAGGACCAGCCGCTGCCGGATGACTTCCAAGCGGAAATCGCCTGGTACGCATCGAGACGTCCGTGATTGAGGTCTGGGGTCAGAAGACGGCCGTGCGACAGCGCGCTGGCCGCTTGCGATTGATTCAGCCCGGTTTTCGCATTCAGGAGCAGGGCCGTGGTGCCCGCCACAAGCGGCGCGCTGAAGGACGTTCCGGAGGCGGCTGCATACGACCCGCCAGGGAAGGTGCTGATCACGTACTCACCGGGAGCGGCAATCCACACATCCGCCGATCCGTAGTTTGAGAACGATGACCGCGCATCCCAGTCAGTGGTTGAAGCGACGCCCATCACATAGCCGCTGATAGCCGCAGGGTAAACCCGTGCGCTGGTGCTTTCATTGCCTGCCGCCGCGACCAAGATCACGTTTGCCTTGTTCGCGTACGACACGGCTTGCGACAGAGCCTGCGAAGGCGTCGACAGATCAAAACTCATGTTCACAACGTTCGCCTTATGCTGCACGGCGTAGTAGAGCGCTGCGATGATGTTTGATAGATAGCCGGTTCCATTGGCTGTAAACGCCTTTAGCGGCAGGATCTTCGCGGTAGGCGCTGCCAGATGTACCAGGCCCGATGTCATCGTTCCGTGGCCAAAAGCGGCGCAGGGCTGGCCGTCAAGAATTGCCGCAGACGACTGATCCAGAATCGCCGCGCTCGACTGCTGGACGACTCCGGTCGGCTGGCCTGGGACAGTTCCTTTTTGCAGCGGCCAATCCAGCCATTCTGAGGCGCCG
>JAOAPR010000340.1 GCA_025463005.1 Bryobacterales bacterium
GAGTGTCGAATGGCTCAATGGCTGGGGAGCAGCCGTTACACTCAAGATTACAGCTGATGAAAAGTCCTCAATTAATCCTGGGTTTTCGATTCCCGCTTTTCCTCACGTTGAGCGCCTATCGGTAGCGGGAGGGTTGCAAGCCTCTGCTGACGCGACCCGGGCCGAGACGATAGGAATGACCTATCGATTTGACGATCTCCTTGCGGAAGGATGGATCGATCAATGCGACCGGGCTGGTCCAGTGATTATCACCAGTGATCTAAAGATCGGCGAGTTCATCGAAAACAAAGCCTTTCTAGCGGCCGTTCCTGGAACAGTTCCCGTTAGACAAAAAGTGTTCGATGCGTTCAGCTACCAGGCGACTTTCGTCATCACATACGGCGGCGGCATAACGCCGACCTACAAATTCGTTGACGTTACCGCTAACCCGGATGCACCATTTTTGAACGGCTCTAGGACTAGGACGCACGATATAACAATCACTATTGGTGAGGCCACCGGCAAAAGAACTTACGTAAACAGGCTCTCACCGAGAGCGGAAGCTCAGAACTACGTCGAAACACTGAGTCAAGCCATCGCTTCGGCCAACCGATCCAGGCTCGCACGATAGGAGCACAGAGATGAGCGAAGTCCAGAATCTGGAAGACGCCAAACGACTGGGCCTCAAGATTTACGAGCGTGAGGAAGGATTTTCTGAGTTTGTGGAGAAGTTCGACCTCGACCGCGCAAATCCGCCGGACTGTGTTGGCAAGCAACCGGGAGATGTCTGCTTCCGTGGGAACTGCGAGAATGGACAGCGCCTGGTCTTATTCTGCGACAGAAGCAAGGGTTGCGGAGGATCATACACATTCGAGTCCTGTCCATAAGCCGCAATTGCGAAACGCGCCTAGCCAACCGGTTTACCAAAACGCAAAGGGTCGCTGGAGGTCCACATGCCGCGACGTTTTTCAATTTCCCACAAATCGGTTCAGATCAGACGACAGACACACCATGTCTCTGCCCCCACGAAGCTGTTGGTTGGCTGCATGGAGACGTTCTGGTTGCTCTCGTTACACTCCTTCTTTTCATCGCAACCGTCGCGTCCGTTGTGGCTGCCTGGCAATTAGGCAAGCGTCAGGAATCACTGCAAAAGGAGATCGCGGACGTAGCGAAAGATCGGGCGGAGAATCAGCGCAAGTTCGATCGGAGATCGCATCTAATACCGGTGGAGTTATCTAGCCTCGTTATCGGAAATCGATCCGGACGAAATGATCACTCCGGATATTATCGACGGCGCCAACACGTTGGAGCTTGTCGCGGTATGTTGCGAAGCGGAAATCCTCGATGAAAGCGTCGTTATGCGCACCTACAGGCTGAAGCGATCAGCGCATCGGCGGATGCACCTTTCCATACCCTGGACCGCGGCTCGCGCAACAACTCGAACAAAGCCGTCTACAAGCGAAAGTGACGACCCAATCAGAACGATAAGCTCTCTATGAAAAGCTTATCGTTTGATGAGCGGCAGGCTTCTAGCTTCGATAGCGCTTCAGCCGGTCGCTTATTTCTGAACGCGGCAAGCGGCATCGCGGCCAAGTTCCTGCACGTCGTGGCCCATGGCCGAGGAAGCTCATTTAATCAACATCCGCAGGCGCGTCCCTTCGAGAAAAGGAGATAACCTTGTCGATGCTGGCAGCTAATCACCGAAAAGCAGGGCAAGCTGATTTAGTGCGGGAGTCCAAATCCAGTCTGACAAGCGGCCTACTGGCCTTGCTTCGTCGCCTTTTGCTTCAGCGCTTCTATGTTGGCCGATTCGCTAGAGTTCTCGAAGCCGGGCATTCGCTGATACATGTCTTCAGACGACGGGTCGATCCCAATGGCTATCAACAGCCTGATTTCTGGAAGTTTAAAATTCGTCCAGTCCGTATTTTGAAGGCATTTTTTGCAGAGCCGGTATGGTCCGCGCCAAGTCGGCTGACTGCAATTCGAGCACTGTCTCGGCTTCGTCATATCGGGTGCACGCCGCTCATGGTGCGGCTTTCAAGGCCGCCTTTATGGCTGCAAACAGAGCCCGCATTCTCCCTAGGCGTCCGAACTCTCGGCCAAGTGCATACCTTGCGCAAATCCGCGTGAATACGCCGACTTCCCCGTGTGCTTCGATGCCCATCTTTATCATATCCCATTCGCTAAGAACTGCGCCAGAAAACGATTGCGGAACGATTAAAATCACTAATCAATTTGAGGAAGTAGGCCGGAGGCGGGCGGCTCCGGCTTCGGGGCTCCTGGGGGCCGTTCTGCTCTGAGCATGGACATCGCGCGGCATATTCTTCTCGTCGTGTCGCGCGGTGCATCAGCAACTATCGTCGGTGGCCCAGTCCTATTCCCAAGTGCAGCGCTTTCTGGCGGAGGGCTCCGACGGAGCCCACGCGTTTGTCAAATGCAGTTTGATCAAACTCCTTTTTCCAAGGCAATCCGGGCGACTGCTCCGAATAGACGTAAAAATCGCATCCGCCAGTAGAGCACGCGCCGTTCCCGCGGAATGTGCATATCTTGCTCGGATCAAACACAGCCAGCCGCTTACCGTCACCCCTTTGATAGACAGAAATCGTACTGTCCAAGTCGCCCCCCGTCCCGTCTTCATCAGCCTCCTTGCAAGCAGCAACGACGTCCTTCG
>JAOAPR010000019.1 GCA_025463005.1 Bryobacterales bacterium
GTCAGCTACACATTTGGTTACCGTGCGATCTTCGTGATTGCCACATTCCCGGCCATTCCCGCAGCCGTGTCTCTTTCTGCTGTAGATGCCAAGCAGATCGACTGCGCCCGCGCCCGTGGGTCTATCAAGAACCACGGCCGGACGGACGCGGAAGGGGTTATCTTCACTCCTCAAAGATCGTGTTCTTCTCTGTTTCCTGGCGACCGCCTTTCTTTTCCACTTTGCCAACGCTGCGATGTTGCGGCAGCGGGGCGAGATGTTATCGAAGGGTAGCCCGAAAGCCGCTGCGCCGTTCATGTCGGCGTGCATTATCGTGACGCAGCTTGTGATAGGTCAGCGCGGGTTGGATTGGAAAACGGGCTACGGCAAAGGGACGAAAACCCCTCTTGCTCCTCGGCTTCGGTGTCCTTCCAGTACGCGGAGTTCTTTACACCCTGACACATGCTGTGGGAGCGCTCATTGTATTGTCTCGATCCTGGTTGTCAAAGACAGAACGCAAGGGATAGGCCGCTTCAACTTAGCTGCGGGATCGCTTGCCACTATGGTTGGCATCGGGGCAGCCGTGAGTACGACAATCGGTGGCCTTTTGATTCAGCATCTCAGGTACCGAGCGTCTTTTCTGCGCTTAGCGGGAATCGCCTTGCTCGCTTTTGCACTGCTATGGTTCGCCGTCCCTGAAACCCTCCCTGGTACTGCCGGCAACTCAACATCCGACCCCGAAGTTGAACCACCACTAACAAAGAAGCACTTGCACAATAACATCCATACGAACAGAACTTCTCGTTCTCTAGCTGCGGGGCTTCTTACACAGTGGAGTGGTATGCGCGGGTTCGGCGAGCGGTCGTCGTCGAGGCGAGCAGTCGTCGTCGAGGCGATGAGCGAACACCAGGCCGCGAAGGAGTTCGGGCTGACTCGCGAGACGGTCCACCTCACGACTAATCGACGATTACCAAGTCCCTTCGCGCCATACAGATATCAGCATAGATCGATCATGATAAGCACGGAAAGAATCTGGAATTACAATTGCCTGAAGATGAGTGGATTGACCCCGCAGTTGAGTAGGGTCACGCGGAAATTGAACGCTTCCAGATTTCAAACAGGATCTGGGCGACTCAAGGGAGTGGGAGAATATCTTCCCGTTCCACAGCCCGAGCCCGGCTCCCTGGTTCGGTTTCTAAGACATGACAGACTACCAGCAAATTCGACCTGCCAGTCTTGGAGTGACTCCGCTCCCAGGCGGCGAATGGCAGTCGGTCGTATGGGCGCCGGGTTGTCAGCAAGTTGATCTCCGCTTGCTCGACGACACGCCAGTGCTTATACCGATGGAGCGGGACCCGCTAGGCTATCATCGCGTAGTCGTAGACAAATTGCACCCTGCGGCAAGATATTTGTACCGCTTAAACAACTCCCTCGAATATCCCGACCCTGCCTCTCGCCTCCAGCCGGATGGAGTGCACGGTTCATCGCAAGTAGTGGATCTGCGATCGTTTGAGTGGACCGACTCCGACTGGAAAGGCATCTCGCTTGAAGACGTCGTGTTCTACGAGGTTCATGTCGGGACATTCACAGAGGAAGGCACTCTTGCTGCCCTGATTCTCCACCTCGACCGTCTTGCCGATCTTGGAATAAATACCATTGAGCTCATGCCCATTGCGCAATTCCCCGGAATGCGTAACTGGGGCTATGACGGTGTTTATCCCTTTGCAGTCCAGAATAGCTACGGTTCGCCTCGTGATTTGCAAAAGCTCGTGGACTCAGCCCACGCGCGAAAACTTTCAGTCGCGCTGGACGTGGTTTACAACCACCTCGGGCCGGAAGGCAATTGCCTTGGCGAGTTCGGCCCATATTTTACAGACCGTTATCGCACGCCCTGGGGAGCGGCTCTGAACTTCGATGGCCCCGACAGTGATGAAGTCCGTTACTTCTTCATCCAGAATGCGCTGTACTGGCTTAAAGAATTTCACATCGACGCTCTTCGACTGGACGCCATTCATGGAATCTTCGATGCAAGTGCCTTCCCATTCCTAGCCGAGCTTTCCACTGCGGTTAATTCCTGGTCTGCCGACCTGGGCCGCAAGGTCCATCTCATCGCCGAAAGCGATCTGAACGACGCACGGGTGGTGCGCCCGATCGAACACGGCGGGCTCGGTATGGATTCGCAGTGGAGCGATGATTTCCACCACAGCCTTCACACGTTGCTCCGAACGCACCGGCTACTTCTCTGATTTTGGCTGTTTGCGCGACCTCGCGACGACCCTGAAGAACGGCTGGTATTACGCCGGGCAATATTCTCAACACCGCCGGCGGAGACACGGCAATTCACCCTCCGGTCTGAAGGGAACGCACTTTGTGGTTTGTGATCAGAACCACGATCAGGTGGGCAATCGCGCCCGCGGCGAAAGGTTGAGCCAGCTAGTTGACTTCGAAGGACTGAAGCTTGCGGCAGGGGTAACGCTCCTCTCGCCCTTTGTTCCGCTCTTGTTTATGGGCGAGGAATATGGAGAGACTACCCCGTTCCAGTATTTTACAAGCCACACCGACCCTCAACTCGCCGAGGCCGTTCGCCGTGGTCGCAAAGGAGAATTCGCGGCGTTGGATTGGACAGGCGATGTTCCCGATCCACAAGCCGAATCGACTTTCGCCGCTTCGAAGCTTCGTCATTCCCTCTCGGAAGTGGAGCCTCATCGCACTCTCCAGCGCTTTTACCGAATGCTTCTACGCTTCCGCCGCGACCACCAGCTCGCCCAAATGGCCCAGACAACCATCACGGATTACGAAACTGCCCGCGCGTTGGTGGTCATACGTCAGTCTGGAACCAGTTTTTTGGCAATACTCATGCATTTTGGCACGTCTCCCGCAAACGTTAGCATCTCACTGCACCGGGAGTATGGGAGCGCCGAATCGATTCCGCCGACCTGGACTGGCTCGGCCCCGGCACATCTATCCCCCTAAGACTTGAACAGGCCAGCCCCATTAACGTCAGCCTGCAACCGAATTCATTTGCCGTGCTTCAGCGCACGAGCCCTTCTCTGGAGTGACAATGCGCTACATCTGCGTTCACGGCCATTTCTATCAGCCTCCGAGGGAAAATCCGTCTCTCGAAGCCATTGAACTGCAGGACTCCGCTTATCCATATCATGACTGGAACGAAAGGATCGTCGCGGAGTGCTACGCGCCGAATGCAACCTCGCGAATCTTGGACGCCGAGCAGCGCATCACGCAGATGGTAAATAACTACGCACATATCAGTTTCAACTTTGGCCCGACGCTGCTCTCCTGGATCGAGCCGAACGCCCCCAAGACTTACCAGGCGCTACTCGAAGCGGACAAGGCCAGCCAGGACAAATTCTCGGGCCACGGTTCCGCGCTGGCTCAGGCCTACAATCACATGATCCTCCCGCTTGCAAACGCGCGGGACAAAGTCACCCAGGTGAAATGGGGCATTGCCGACTTTAAACGTCGCTTTGGAAGAGCGCCTGAAGGCATGTGGCTCCCCGAAACCGCGGTCAACACCGAGACCCTCGAGGTCCTTGCAGCTAGCGGCATCAAATTCACCATCCTGGCCCCGCGCCAAGCCAACCGCATTCGTAAGCGCGGGACGCGAATGTGGCAGGACGTCAGCGGCGAACGAATCGATCCCACTCGCGCTTACCTGGTGAATCTTCCTTCGCGAAAGACCATCAGTGTGTTTTTCTATGACGGCCGCATTTCTCAAGGGGTGGCATTCGAACGCCTCCTCGATAACGGCCAGCGTTTTGCCGATCGCCTTATGACCGGCTTTTCCGATGCCCGAGACTGGCCTCAGCTGGTGAGCATTGCAACCGATGGTGAAAGCTACGGCCATCACCACCATTTCGGGGAAATGGCGCTTTCCTACGCCCTGCATCAGATCGAAACCCACAAACTCGCTAGATTGACTAACTATGCGCAATTTCTCGAATGCCATCCACCCGACCACTTCGTCGAAATTGTTGAGAACAGCTCCTGGAGTTGCATTCACGGTATCGAACGGTGGCGGACAAATTGCGGATGCAACTCCGGCGGACACGCAGGCTGGACTCAGGAGTGGCGAGCACCCCTACGGGCTGCGCTGGATTGGTTGCGGGACCAGTTGACTTCCCTTTATGAGCACAAGGCATCGCCTCTTCTGAAGAATCCCTGGAACGCTCGCGACCGATATATTCGTGTGATTTTGGACAGGTCGCCAAAAACTGTCTGGAACTTCTTTGCCTGCCACGCTACCCATCCCCTCACGCCCGACGAGCGGGTCGCGGCACTGAAGCTGCTCGAGATGCAGCGCTACGCCATGCTCATGTACACGAGCTGCGGATGGTTCTTCGACGAGCTTTCCGGCCTGGAAACGGTTCAAGTGATTCAGTACGCCGGACACGCCATAGGCCTGGCCCAGGACTTCGTCGGTAATGGTCTGGAGGCTGAATTTGAGGAACGTCTCGCGGCCGCAAAGAGCAATCTTCCCGAGCACGCCGACGGAAAGCAGATTTACGAGAAGTGGGTTAAGCCTGCGCTTGTTAGTACTGCTCAGGTTGCCGGTCATTATGCGATCAGCTCGCTGTTCGAATCGTACGGCAAGCGCACGCGCATTTACTGCTACGACGTCTCGCGCGAAGACTACTCTTTGGAAGTCGAAGGAAAACAGCGACTCGCTGTCGGCCGTGCGCGATTTAGCTCAACCATCACACAAGAGGCGGCTACACTGGCTTTTGGCGTGCTTCATCTGGGCGACCACAATATTTCAGGAGGCGTGCGCCGCTTAGACTCGCTCGATAAATACGAGGATCTGAAGAGAACGCTTACCGCGACCTTCTCGAAGGCCGATACACCAGCCATGATTAACGCCATAACTCAGGCGTTTCCGGAAAACCCCTTCTCTCTTCGCACTCTCTTCCGCGACGAGCAAAGAAAGATCGTCAATACCATTCTCAATGAATCGCTGGTCTCAGCCTTGGCGGCGTACCGTGAAATTTTCGAAAACAACGCGCCCTTCGTCCGTTTCCTTGACAATTTGGGCATGCCCATTCCTGCCGCCTTTCAATCAGCAGCCGAAATTGCCCTGAATAGCCAACTCAAGCAAGCCTTTGAAAGGGCCGAAGTGGATATAGAGGGCATTCAGAGTTCGTTGAAGGAGGCGACTGCAACAAGGGTGAAACTTGACGTGAGTGGCTTGGAATACGCTTTGCGGACGCGCCTGGAAAAAGAGGCAGTTACTTTCGTGGGCCAGCTTGCCGATCTCGACCGTGCGCAGAGCTTCCGAAAGCTCCTGGAATTCGCTGCGACTCTCCCCTTCCCGGTCAACCTCTCGGAAGTTCAGAACCTCTGCTACCGCCCGCTCATCGAAACCATAGACGAGCTGCGTCCCCAGGCCGAGAAAGACGATGCCGCTGCCCGGAGCACTTTAAACGAGCTCGTCATCATCCCGGAACAATTGCACATCCATGTCTAGGACAAGATGACGGCTAGTACAACGATTTCCGCAACGTACCGTCTGCAATTCAATAAAGACTTTACCTTCCCCGACGCTTCAGGGCTGCTCGGCTATTTTTCCGAGCTCGGTGTGACCCACATCTACGCTTCTCCTATTTTGCGCAGCCGGCGGGGCAGCAGTCACGGCTATGACGTTATCGACCCTAACCATGTGAATTCTGAGCTGGGCACCGAGGCCGATTTCCAAGCGTTCCACGAGGAACTCGAAAAGCGCGGCATGGGCCTGATTGTGGACGTTGTTCCCAATCACATGGCTGCGAGTAGCGAAAACGCTTGGTGGATGGACGTCCTGGAGCATGGGCCCGAGTCCGCTTACGCCTCCTATTTCGATATCGATTGGCGTGCTCTCGAAGGCAAAATCCTGCTTCCCTTCTTAGGACGCCCTTTCGCGGAGGTACTGGAGAATCAGGACTTTGCTTTGACTTACGTGGAAGGAAAATTCTTCGTTCAATATTTCGAATGGCTCTTCCCCCTCGCCCCGCGAAGCTACCGGCGGATTCTGGAGCACCGCCTGGATGATCTTAGAACAAAGCTAGGTGAAGATTCGCCCGCATACCATGAATACGCAGGGATCACCGCCGCAGCAGTCTCTTCGTCGGACCGCGAGACCATAAGCACAATTACAGCCACGAGAGGTGAAAACCGTCTTCAGTTTGAACAGCTGACAGCACGCCTGCGCCAACTGGTCTCGGCCAACCCGGACGTTCAGGCGTTTCTTCTCGATAACTTGAACGGCTTTGAAGGAGTCCAAGGTAATCCTGCGAGCTTCTCACCCCTTGAACGGCTCCTGGCGGAACAGTTTTATGTATTAGCGTACTGGCACAACTTGAATCTGGAGATCAATTACCGCCGATTCTTCACCATCACCGATCTGGTCGGCGTTCGGGTCGCAGATCCGCTGGTATTCGAATCCACCCACTCGCTCGTCGCTCGTCAAGTTGAGCAAAACGCCGTCTCCGGCTTACGCATCGATCACATAGACGGCCTTCGGGATCCCCTTGGCTATCTGAATCGTCTCAATGAGCGAATTGCTGAACCCGTGCTATCAGCGGAAACCAAGCGCTTCCCGGTCTATGTCGAAAAGATTCTCGCCCGCAACGAAAGGTTACGAGGCGATTGGCCGGTCGCGGGAACCACGGGCTACGACTTTCTGAACGCAATGAACTATCTCTTTGTCCACCCGGAAGGAGCGCAGTCTCTGGAGCGAATCTACTGTGAGTTTCTCGGCAGAGAGGTCGACTACCGCGACCTGTTGTATCAGAAAAAACAACTCGTGATGGCTACCCTTTTTGGCTCGGAATTGCGTTCACTCGGTCATCACATGGCCATGCTCGCCAGCCAAGACCGCTATGCGCGCGACGTGCCGCGCCACGAGTTGACCCAGGCGCTGAACGAAACCACTGCATGCCTCGGCGTATATCGGACCTACATTCGAAACCTGGAGGTGTCTCATGAAGATCAGGCTGTAATCGAGCAAGCGATAACCGAAGCACAGACGCTCAGGCCGCAACTCCATCCCCTGAGCTTCGCCTTCGTTAGAGACGTTTTCTTACTTCAGAACCGCCCGCATCTTCTCCCTCAGCAGCGCGAGGCCAGGCTTGCGTTCGTGATCCGCTGGCAACAATTCACCGGCCCCATCATGGCCAAATCGTTCGAGGACACCCTATTGTATGTTTACAACCCACTCGTATCTCTCAACGAGGTCGGCGGAGATCCCCGGCCGTCCGCAGCATCACCGGATCTATTCCACGAACTGGTACAAGAGCGATCACAGAAATGGCCGCAATCTCTGAATGCCAGCACTACCCACGATACAAAACAATCCGAAGATGTCCGGGCGCGCATCAATGTTCTTTCTGAAATTCCCGAAGACTGGGAGCGTCATCTACATTGCTGGTCGAAGCTGAATGCTTGCCACAGAAAACTGATTCAAGGGCAGCCCGTGCCTGACCGCAACGAAGAAATCTTCTTGTATCAAACGCTCATTGGCATGTGGCCATTCGACGCCGAAGAGCGCGTCACGGTCAATCAGAGGTTGCAAGAATACGCCATAAAAGCGACGCGTGAAGCCAAGGTTCATACCCGCTGGACTTTGCCGAATCTCCCCCACGAGGACGCACTCAAAAGCTTTATCGCGGAAATCCTTGACTCGCGAAGTGACAATGCCTTCCTCCGGGACTTCACAGCGTTTCACAACCGCATCGCGTACTGCGCCATGATCAACGGTTTGAGCCAAACACTCCTAAAAATCATCTCCCCTGGTATTCCGGACTTTTACCAAGGTTCCGAGCTCTGGGATTTTCGGCTCGTCGATCCTGATAATCGGCACTCTGTGGACTTTACGAAACGCAAAGTTGCGCTAGCCCGAATGCAGCAGGACAAAGAGGCCCGACTGATTTATGTTGCGGATGGACTGGCAAAAAACTGGCGCGATGGTTGGATCCAGCTGTACCTCATTTGGAAGGCGCTGAACTATCGGCGACGGCACGGACAGCTATTTTCGCAGGGTGACTTTTCGCCGGCCATGGCTTCAGGCAGCCGCCAGGAGAATGTTTCGGGGTATTGCCGGCGCAAAGATGAAGAATGGCTGCTCGTTGCATTTCCAAAGTGGCTGGCAAATGCGGGCGCCGCAGAGAACTCCCAAAACCAACCCCAGTTTTGGGGCGATACCCACCTTCTCTTGCCCGCTACGGCACCCGCCTCGTGGCAAAACGTCTTCACTGGTGAAGAGCTATCAGCAAGCAAAAGTACCGGCGGACAACAGTCCTTACTCCCAACCGAGCTGTTTCAATACTTTCCTGTAGCCATGCTCGAAGGCAGTTAATCCTGCTCGGGGCCAAGCGAGTGAATGAGTCTAACAACGCTCGACTGGCCGGCGGTTGTGCTCCGCAAAAACTCGGTCCGTCGGCGAAGTGATAGGTTCCCGAAGGATTTAGTGGTGAGATGCTAAAGTGTCATGTCATTCTTATCGATCTGCTGAAGGCGATCTGGCTGAAGGCGTTCAGGCATTGCGCGCGGACGATTAGCCGCGTCCTGGTCGACCTAGTCGAACTTCTTGTGTTGGCCGCTAGGTCCCGAAATGCCCTGGTGGCTGAGAACCTGTTCCTGCGAAAGCAACTGGCGATGTTCCAGGAACGTAATGTCAGATCCCACCACGCCCGGGACTCGGACAGATGAATTGATCCAGGGGATGGCTGCGGAGAATTCCACTTGGGGCGAGGAACACATCGCTAACGAATTGAAGTTGAAGCTGGGAATCCCGGTTTCCCCTCGCACCGTGCAGAAGTATCTGGCCCGCTATCGCGGGAGGACGCCGGATCCGAGTCAGCGATGGCTGACCTTCGTGCACAATCATGCTCAGGCCATCGTGGCTTGTGACTTTTTCGTGCTGTTCACAGCCCAATTCCGCATTCTTTATGTACTGGTGATCATGGAACTGGGCAGGCGTCAGATCCTGCATCACAACGTGACGGCGCATCCGAGTGCTGAATGGACCCGGCAGCAGTTCCGCGAGGCGTTGACGGAAGAACACCCGTATCGATTTCTGATCCATGATCGAACAGCATCTCTTCGAAGGACTTCGACAAGGCTGTGACTGCTATGGGTGTCCGAATCCTAAAGACGCCGGTGCGGTCGCCCAAAGCAAACGCCATCTGTGAGCGCTGGTGGGCACGATCCGACGGGAGTGCCTGGCGCTAACTTATCCAAGGAGCGCTTTAAAAGCTGCTGTCATGCTGTCGAACAACGCAACCGTTATGAGGAAACGGAACCACGGGCTGTGCCAATCGTTAAGCGCGTTCTGGGATGCGAGCTTCGACAAGCTTTGACTTGACCCCGTCCTTATTTTAGGTACCCTGAAGAGGGTCTGTGGAAGCGGAAAACATGACGAAATGGGCCATGAGTTTGGGAATTGCGTTGATCGCATCTTGGCGTTCGGACAAGACGCATTCAGCCTGCAGTCAAAATATGGCGTTCCACTGCATCGGGAAAGATTCACGGTTCGTCCAGGGATCGAGATGATCGTGGACTACGGACTAAGCAAGCAGGTGTGCAGAATCCAGCTTCCTTCGGGAAGCCAAATCGTAGGAATCCTTTCTTCTGGTGTCATCACGAAACAGGAGATTGATGAAGTTCTTAACGAAGTAGTTCCCCCTTCGATACGAGGCAAGGAGACTAGCCGGTAACGATGCTTGCCGTGGAGATTTGAACGGTGGTATTGCTGCGAAGCACCTCACTGTCGGTGCATCCAGCCTTCAATCTTGTGCCACTAGCCAATGAGCCAATTCCGCATGGTTGACTCCTTTGAGGGCACAATAGTATAAGTACGCGGCGGCGTCATCGTGCGTGAAGCTCATATCCGTGCTCATCAACATGAATAGAGCCAACCCCAGACAGCGTAATGCAGCGACGAGAATTCTGAAGGCTAGGGTCATCGTCGGTAGCGTGGACCGATCAGGCGCCAATCAATTGTCGTATCAAACGAACGGCGTCCCCGCCCGTCGTTCTTAGAGCTCCTGATATGGCAAGCTAATGGTATCGGGCGTCGAACAAGAGTAGGAAAACTTAGGGCCGTACGGTTTATGGATCAGCCCCATTTCAGCAATCCGAATTCGCGGGCGAATCGTGCGGCCGGACAGATCCGGCAGGCAGAGTTAATGCCGTCTCCATCGAAAGCCCTTCTTTTGCTGGTGGTCATGATTTGTCTTAGTGGTTGCGCATCCCCCAAGGCGGATTCCCCGAAATCTATCCCTCCCACACCGGTCAGCGTTGCCGTAGCCAAGGAGGAAGCAGTTCCTATTGAGGTGACAGCGGTGGGCACTGTGGAGCCTTCGGCGATCATTCAAGTCCGCTCGCGGGTCTCCGGCGAACTCACCCGCGTATCTCTAATTGAAGGGAGCGAGGTTCATCAGGGAGACTTATTGTTCGAAATCGATCCGCGCCCCTACAATGAAGCGCTCCGCCAAGCGGAGGCGGCTGTGGCAAAAGACACAGCCCAGCTCAAACAGGCGGAAGCGAATGTGGTGCGCGATCAGGCACAGTTGAAAAGCGTACAGGCCGACGCGGACCGGTCCGACCAGCTCTTGAATGCGGGGGTGGTTACGCGGCAGCAGAGAGATCAGGGCCGGTCTGCGTCCGACGCACTGCTCGCTTCCATCGAGGCAGACCGCGCGGCCATTGAAAGTGCCCGGGCTTCCATCGAAAACGACCGGTCCATGGCGGACCGCGCCAAGCTGGACCTCGATTACTGCAAGATTCGGTCCCCCATCACCGGCCGCGTCGGAAATCTTCTGGTGCACGAAGGGAACCTGGTGAGCGATACCAGCCCGAATCCGCTGGTAATCATCCACCGCGTGCAGCCGATCTGGGTGAGTTTCGGAGTTCCCGAAGAACACCTGGAGGCGATCCGCAAAACACCTTCGCAGAATCTGCTGATACGCGCCGCGGTTCAGAACTCATCGCAAGCGGTTCGTGGAACCCTCATTGTGGTGGACAATACCGTGGATACCACCACTGGCACAATCAAACTGAAGGCGAACTTCGAGAACCAAGATCGTCTGCTCTGGCCCGGACAGTTCGTAAACGTCACGCTCACACTTGGAACTTTAAAGAAAGCGGTCATTGTTCCGGCGGAAGCAGTGCAGCCTGGACAGAAAAGCCCAATGGTCTACGTAGTCAAGCCTGATCAGACGGTGGAACCCAGGACGGTGGTGGTCGGACAAGACTACGGCAAGAGAGTCATCATAGAAAAAGGGCTCGCTGCGGGCGAAAGCGTGGTCACCGACGGCCAATTGCGGCTTTTCCCGGGTGCGCCGGTTCGCGCCGTGGCGGCGGATCAGATCGAATCTCAGAAGCTGTAGCCATGAACGCGTCGCGCATTTTCATCGAACGGCCGGTGATGACTGCGCTGATCACCGCAGCCATTCTTCTGTTCGGGATTGTAGGCTATCGCGCCCTTCCGGTGGCTGCGCTTCCCAGCGTCGACTATCCCACCATCCAAGTGGGCGCCGGACTTCCTGGCGCGGATCCGGAAACGATGGCGACTTCAGTTGCGACGCCACTGGAGCGACAGTTCTCTACGATTGCGGGCATCGAGACCATGAGCTCGGCCAGTTCGCAAGGGGGGACGTCGATCACCATTCAGTTCTCGCTCGACCGCAACATCGATGCCGCCGCCCAGGATGTGCAGGCGGCGATTTCCGCAGCGACAGGAAGCCTTCCTCCCGACATGCCGCGCCCGCCTTCCTATCAAAAGGTGAATCCGGCCGAGCAGCCAATCCTCTATCTCGCACTGACTTCCAAAACGCTGCCGCTCTATATAGTCGACGACTTCGCCGAAACCAAGATCGCGCAACGCATTTCCATGACGGGCGGAGTTTCGCAGGTACAAGTATTCGGCACTCAGAAATACGCGGTCCGCGTTCAGTTGAACCCGGACTTGCTAGTCGCGCATGGCCTGGGAGTCGACGATGTGCAGCGCGCCGTTCAACAAAGCAACGTCAATCTGCCCACGGGCAAACTGTTTGGGGCGAAGCAAGCCTTCACCTTGCAATCCAAAGGGCAACTGACCACCGCGTCCGCGTATCGGCCCATCACGGTCGCCTGGAAGAATGGAATACCCATACGGCTGGAACAGTTAGGTCGCGTAATCGATGGTGTCGAGACCGACAAATCGTTCGCCTACATGAATGGCTTGCGCAGCATCATTCTTGCGATCCGGCGGCAGCCAGGCACCAATACTGTCGAGGTAGTTGACCGGATCAAAGCTTTGATGCCCGTATTTCAGGCGGAGATCCCGCCCGCAATGGAGCTCTCCACCATCTTCGATACTTCGGAATCCATCCGCGGTTCCATCGGAGACGTCAAATTCACTTTGGTTCTGACCGTATGCCTGGTGGTCATGGTCATTTTTCTGTTCTTGCGCAATCTATCGGCCACCTTCATCGCGGGCGCAGCGGTGCCGTTGTCCTTAGTCGGAACGTTCGCGGTTATGTACGTGCTTGGGTACAGTCTCAACAATCTCTCCTTGATGGCCCTGACCCTATCCGTCGGCTTTATAGTGGACGACGCCATCGTCATGCTGGAAAACATTGTACGTTACCGGGAAATGGGCAAATCCCGAATGGAGTCCGCCCTTGCAGCGTCGCACGAAATCGGCTTCACCATTCTTTCCATGACGGTTTCTCTGGTGGCCGTTTTCATTCCGGTTCTGTTCATGGGAGGAATCGTGGGGCGCCTGCTGCATGAGTTCTCCGTCACTATTGCTGCGGCCGTCTTGATTTCCGGATTCGTGTCCCTCACCCTGACGCCCATGCTGGGCAGCCGGTTCTTGAACGTTGACCGCACCGCCAAGCACGGCCTGATTCATCGGGCGTTCGAGGCGGGCTTCGCGGGGCTCACGCGATTCTACGAACGTACGCTGCGTGTGGTGCTGCGGCACCGGTTTTCAACCGCGGCCGTGGCCGTCGCGTTTCTGGGAGGGACGATTTATCTGTTCCTGACTATGCCGCGCGGCTTCATTCCCAGCCAGGACAGTGGGTATCTGTTTGGAGCAATTCTGGCCGGACAGGACATCTCGTATGAATCCATGGCGAAGCATGCGCGGGCCGTTGCCGACGCCGCCGCGAAGGACGTTGATGTCCGAGACACATTCACATTTACTTCGGATTCCAACCAGGGAATTATTTTCCTAGGCCTGAAGCCCCGCAAGCAGCGTCCACTCAACGCCGACGAAACGTTGATATCGCTGCGGCCGAAGCTTGCACAAGTACCGGGCGTGATGACGTTCCTGCAAAACCCTCCTCCCATCACGGTCAGCGGCCAAAACGGCGCCACCAATGCCTACCAGATGACCGTCCAGAGCGGAGCTTTACAGGAGATTTACGCTTGGGTTCCGCCCTTGATGGAAAAGCTCCGCGGCTTACCGGGGTTCCTGGACATCAACAGTGATCTTCAGATTGAAAGCCCTCAATTGCAGGTGAACATCAATCGGGACCGATCCCAGTCGTTGGGAATCGCAGCGCAGCAAATCGAAAACGCTTTGTTCTCGGCCTATGGCAATCGCCAGGTATCGACGATCTTCACGCCCGTGAATCAATATTCGGTGATTACTGAAATCGCGCCGGAATTTCAAGAGACGCCGCATGCTCTTTCGAGACTCTATGTCCGCTCTTCGCAGGGGTCGCTGGTGCCACTCGACTCCTTGGTCAAAGTAACGCGGTCGTTGGGCCCTCTGTCCGTAAACCATTTTGGACAACTGCCCGCCGTAACGATTTCATTTAACTTGGGGCCCGGGTTTTCGCTGGGAGAGGCTGCCGAAAGCGTGAACCGCCTTTTGCGCGAAATGCGCATACCCCCTACGGTGAGCATCGAGTTTCAAGGAACAGTCAAAGAATTCCAGCAGTCCTTCCGAGGCCTGTCGATCCTGCTAATCGTCGCCATTTTGGTGATCTATATTATTCTCGGAATCCTCTACGAGAGCTTCATCCATCCCATCACAATTCTCTCCGGACTGCCCTCGGCGGTTTTTGGCGCCTTGCTCACGCTTAAACTGTTCCACAAGGAGATCGATCTGTACGCATTCGTGGGACTCATCATGCTGTTCGGCGTCGTCAAGAAAAACGCGATCATGATGATCGATTTCGCGCTGGCCGCCCAAAGGACTGAAGGTCGCGCCCCCGTGGACGCGATCTATGAAGGGTGTATCCTGCGTTTCCGTCCCATTATGATGACCACGGTCGCCGCACTCTTTGGAACCCTCCCCATCGCGCTTGGCTATGGCGAAGGGGCCGACGCCCGGCAGCCGCTCGGATTGGCAGTTGTGGGAGGGTTGTTGGTGTCTCAGCTATTGACCCTTTACATCACGCCGGTCATCTATCTGTATCTCGAAAAACTTCAAACATGGCTGCGGGGACCGGACAAGAGTGGTCCAGGGCAACGAAGCGAAATGCTGTCGGCGACCTTCCGATAGAGAGACAGGGAAGGAAATTTGGCGTTACGACACGGCGGAAGCATCGTTGGACCCGCGGCGTAGCGTATTGACCGGGCGATCGTAGCAATTCTTCGCGCATTCTATTCACCACGCGGAGGAACCTGGCTGCAGCGAACGCGAAGTCTGGCAATCTCAAGCCCGTTCCAGATAAAGATTGAATCTGGATCGGCACCTCCAATGGGTTGGCGTGCTATCGAAACGGCCGGCTTAGAACTTTCATGACCAGCGACCGACTTCCCGATAACTTCATCGTGTCGTTATTTGACTTCGATTGTTTTGGTCTTGGTTTCCGCACCACCTGCTTTGATGGCGATCTTCACAGCACCTTCCATCGGATCTTTGAAGGGCACCTCGATTCGAAGCAGGCCGTGCTCGTAGGTCGCTTCGGCCTTGTCAGGTTTCACCGGCCAACCTAAAGCCAGTGCTGAAACATACTCGATGTCCCTTGCTGGCGCTGTCAGGTGGACGCTGTCTTCCAGGATCTTCACATCGATGGTATCCGTTGGAGCTCCTGGGATGGCAAACTCCACTACCAGCTTGTGGTTCTCTTTGTCAGCATACGCTACTGTATGGGGCGCAACCCTAATCCGATCTCCCGGCATCTTGGCACCTTCGTTCTGATAACGTATTATTCCGCAATTTCCATTTTCGACATCCGGGACGCCCCGTGGCATGCGGATACCGCTCCGCCCCGCGGCAGCCAGGATCAGAACCTCGCTCGAATCTGAATCGTTTACTGCCGGTCGAATACGAGCGTATTGTTGACCGTCTGCCCTTGAGGGTTCTTCCCGGCCTGCGTCTGTGTCCGGGTTTTCCCATCCGCTGAAATCACGATTCGGGAAGTGACAGTTGCCTTACCGCCCTTCTTGGCGACGACTTGGTACGTGTGGTCATCGATCCGCGTGTAGGCGTTCGCGTCGGCATCGGGATTGCCCTTGACGACGTTGTCCTTGCCGTCGAAACTTCCCGTGTACTCGATATGCCTGGTCTCGCCCTTCGCGGTCACCGCATCCGTGGTGTTTTTGAAGCCACCCTCCCACGGCTCAAGCTTGGTAGTCTGGCTTTTCGGCGCGGGACCCGGATCATATTTGGACTTGGGAATGTTAAGTTTCCAGGTTCCAAACCAAGCCCCCGTCGATTGCGCGAGCAACCCGAACGTCAGTACCAACCCGGCGATCAGATTTGCAAAAACAAACAGAGTTCTCATCCGCATTGTTCACCTCTTGCAACATGTCGCGAGCACACTGCTATCCCGATCCAGGCTATACATACCCCCCAGAAGAGCGCCGAACAGCGCCTGGTACCCCATGTCAACAATTCAGCGCTTCAACTCCACCGCGATCACTTCAAACGGCTTGTCGCCGGTGTTCTCTGGCAGGTGTTCCAACGCCTCGAAGTGCATAACCTGGCCGGCCGTGGCAGTGCTGTCCTCCGTCTTGCCGTTCGGATAGGTAAAGCGGAAACTGGCGTCGTTGAGAAAGATCGCGATCGTCGCCGGATGCCCGTGCATTACGGACTTCTCTCCCGGACCATATTTGATCCGGAGGACGCGCACTCGGTCGTTCTCCAGCTCCACTTTGTAGTGTCCAGAATCCACAGCGACGGGATCACGAAGCGATCCTTGCTGCGGTGTGGCTTGCGCACCCATAGCAGATCCCTCCTTTCAGATGGACAGAGCATACTCCCACCACACCCCAAACTCAATCCCCACACTCAATCCCTATCCGTACGAGGCCCCACCTAGGAAAAACCGCACTAGGTCGCCAAAGCCAACCGGACGGATGAACAGATACTGGGCAAACCGAGAGGCGCCAGCGAAAGCCTGACTTCGCGCTCGGAAACGCCGCAACTAAGACGCGTCATGGTCCCTTCTTATGAAAGGGACCTGCGAGCTCTGGAAGAAACTCTTTGAAGACACCAAGACCGACTTCGGTTCCCATTGCGACGCCGAAACTCACCGCGGCATCACCGGCACTGTTCGTGCTTGGTGGCTGCCAGGTTCGCGAAACGAATGCGACTCCCGCTAGGGCGCCGAGGCGAGAAATCGATAGGGAGCGATTCCCGTTGTCGTGCCGCGCCAGCAAGCCGCTGGCAATAGCGTATTTCGTCCTTGGCCAGAAGCCATGCTTGCCGGATCTGAAAAAGATTGATCACAGGTCCGAAGCTGGGTGAGGGCTTGTCGATGCTCTCTTGAGCCAACACACATCGTGAAAGCGCAAGGAACGTGAGCAACTCCGTCAGGCGCATGAACATTCGGCACTTTCGATGCCTTCTACACTCACAATAAAGCTCTGCCATGGGGCCGCATGCGTCATTCTCTATTTTCTTTGAATGCAAAATTCTACCCGCCCGGACGTTAACGAATACGTAGCCTCGCATGCTGTCGCTCCTCACGGTCAACCAAATTCTAATTCCCCGGCAAGGACCTTGGAACCGACTGCTGACTTCTGGCCGCCTGCGCTAAGCTGAAACCGCCGGGAGGTGCGCGATGGCCGAGTTCGTGAAAGTCGCAAAGACCGGTGAGATCTCTCCGGGTGAGGGCAAGGCAGTGGACGTCGGAACGCGACGCATCGCGCTCTTCAACATCGACGGGACGTTTTATGCAATTGACGACACCTGTACCCACCGGGGTGGGCCTCTTTCCGACGGAATGGTTGTGGGCACAGAAGTAACCTGCCCGTGGCACGGCGCAGTCTTTGATGTCAACACCGGCAGCGTCCTCGGCGCACCGGCACAGCGAGACGTGGCCCGCTACGCCGTACGAGTCGAAGGCGAGGACATCGAAGTCGAACTCTGAGTCCCGACCAACAAAACAGCCAAATCTGCACCTCTCCGCCAAAACTCACCACAGCTACCAGCCAAATTCGTGACCCGTCTCCACTACGCCGACCGCCCTGCCGCTCGGACACCGTCTGTAATATCGTCATCGCCGAAGGTGATCCCCGGGAGCCGTCCGCTTCGCCCACCGGCAGACAGGGTGGCTCTCCAGCTCCCTGAAGGAGAATGGTTATCCGTCAATGGCGTGCCGAGGACAACCCGGGTACACGGGAACGATTCCATCAAGGCAAGCCAATAAAGCAACCCGACCCTCGCCGAGATCGCCTTTAGTAGATGCCCGACTCTTTCGCCACGTCGTGCTCTTGGACCCAGCGTGCCTCCCGGGCAGTGGAAGGATCGATGATTGCCTTAACTTCGCAGATGGTGTCCGCCGGAAAACCGCTCAGATATGCATGCTCCCGAATTAATCGTTGATCGCTCGCGATGTAAACGCTATACACTTTATCGGCGGTAATGAAGCTTTCCATCCACTGGATTTGCGATCCGATCTCCTCAAGCGCACGGCAGGACTTCTCGGCAATGGCCGCGAGTTCGTCACGCGAGAGAGCACCCGCCCCAGGCATGTTGCGTTCGATCACGTACTTTGGCATGGCCTCCCCTTTCACTGGGGCAGTATATAACCGCCGATAGGCGGATGGAACGGGGGGCGGGAGAGTCCCTAAGGAATCGACCACAGCAGGTAAGCTGCCAGGGCAGTTCCTAAAACTGCTCCACCGTAGCAGAAAATGTTGATCAGTTCGTTCAGATGCTTGATCTGCAAACCATCGTAAAGCGTAAACCGAAACCGGTGTGCCCAGTGGAACAGCGGAAGAGAGCAGAGCACCAATAGATATGCTCTGGTGACCGGATGCCTCACGATCGCCAGAAGCCTTTCCTGGCTCGGAGCGTCCAGCCATCCCAGAGGAAACGCCAGCCCGAACAGAAACAGGTGGACCGGCATCAGCATCGCGGAAACCACGCCGCCCGCGCTGAAGAGCATCCATAAAAACGGTTCGTTCGACCTTTTGTTCATTTAGCCTCGCAGAAGGATCCAGGCTACGGCGGCGGATATCGCCGCCCAGGCGACGTAGTTCGGTGCCGCGATGGCCAAGCCAGGAAGGCGTTTCCCGCGAACACGGATAGCCATCGCTTTGGGGGCCAGGTTAAACCAAGTCACCGCATGGAAGACGACGAAAAAGAAGCTGACCGCGTTCAGCGCCAGCAAAAGTGGACTCTGCAACCATTTCTGGAGTTCCGCGTACTCCGCCGGTCCGTCCGTCAAAGCGCGGATCTGGAGCAGCGTCAGCACCACGATCCAAGCCACAAAAACGCTGCTTGCTTCCCGAAGGATGAATTTCAGATACGCCCAGCGTGTCAACCACCAGTAAGTCGAGATGCGTGTGTGGTACGACTTCGGCAGATACTCTGTGGGGTTGATCATCTCTTAACTCCAGAGCTACTTCGCTCCTCGCGGCAGCACGAAGGACTTCACCCATTCCATTGTGGCCGTTAGCTTGTACTGCTGAATGGCGCCGGCGGGGTCCACATTGTTGGGACAAACCTTCGTGCACTCGCCAACAAATGTGCATCCCCAGATTCCTTCGTGATGGGAGAGAATATCGAGGCGCTCACCGGCCCCTTGGTCCCGGGAGTCCAGGTTATAGCGCTGAGCCAGGGCGATGGCCGCCGGCCCACTGAACAGGGGGTCCAACCCGTAAACCTGACAGGCCGCGTAACACAGCATGCAATTGATGCACATGCTGAACTGCTTATACGCGTCCAGTTGCGTCGGGGTTTGGAAGTATTCCTCATCCAAGGGCTTTTCTACCTTCCGAATGATCCAGGGTTTCGACTTCGCAAGCTTTAGTAGGAAGTCCGAGGTGTCGACGATCAGGTCCCTGAGCACCGGGAAGTTTTTCATGGGCTCCACGCGCACGGGGCCCGGCGCGTAATCCGACAGGAACGTCGCGCAGGTTAACTTGGGGACTCCATTCACCGTCATTCCGCAGCTCCCGCAAACTCCCATGCGGCAGGACCAACGAAAGGACAGCGAGCCGTCTAGATGGTCTTTGATGTAATTCAACGCGTCGAGCACCACCCACTCCTTTCGGAGCGGGACCTCATAGGCCTCAAGTCGAGGTTTCTCGTCATGCGCCGGATGATACCGGGTGACTTCGAGTGTGATCCTGTTCGCCATAACTTACTCACCTTCCGTAGACCCGCTCGGCGGGAGGCCAGCGAGTGATGGTCACCGGCGCATATCCCACCCGCGGCCGTCCTTCCGTTGTCCGGTATGTCATTGAGTGCGCCAGAAACTTCTCATCGTTGCGCGCCGGATAATCCGTTCGCTGGTGGGCCCCACGCGACTCCGTCCGCTCCATGGCGCACTGCGCCATCGTTTCGGCCACCTCCAGCATGCAGGATAATTCCAGCGCGGAAATCAATTCCGTATTGAACAGGTGGCCCCGGTCGTCCAATCGGATATCGCGAAACCGGTCCTGGAGCTCGTGAAGTTTACCGGCTGCTCCGGCCAGCGATTCACCCGAGCGGTAAATGCCGGCGCATTGTTCCATGATCTTCTGCATTTCGTCACGGAGGTCCGCGATCGGCTCCCGGCCGCCGCTCTTCTGAAGAAATTGTTCTTGCAGCCGAGCCTCTTCGTCCAGTGCCTGGGCCAGCAGGTGTCGCGCAGGCGGTTTTTGTTCCGCCGCATAAGCCGCGGCCGCGCGCCCGGCCCTGGCGCCAAATACGAGCAGCTCCGGCAGAGAATTCGAACCCAGCCGGTTAGCCCCATTGATGCTGACACAGGCGACCTCGCCTGCTGCATATAAGCCCTTCACCGGAGTGGCCCCGTTCAGGTCCGTATGAACGCCGCCCATCATGTAGTGAACCACTGGGCGAACCGGAATCACCTGCGTGATGGGATCAATGTGCTCGTACTTGAGGCACAGCTCACGGACAAAAGGGAGCTTCGCGCTGATCGTTTTCGCTCCCAAGTGTCGAAGGTCGAGATTCACCACGGGGCCGTACGGCCCCGCCACGGTGCGGCCCTTCTCTTGTTCTCGAACAAACGCTTGCGACAGGCGATCGCGCGGACCCAGCTCCATACTGCGCAAAACCGGCTTCGGTTCCGCCGTCCCCAGGTTGTAATCCTGCAGGTATCGATAGCCGTCCTTGTTCAGTAAGTAACCTCCTTCGGCGCGGGCTGCCTCGGTAATCAGAATCCCGGTAAACGGGAGGCCCGTCGGATGATATTGAACAAACTCCATATCCTTCAAGGGAGCTCCGGCACGATAAGCCAGCGCCATGCCATCGCCGGTCTTGATGGCGGCATTGGTGGTGAAGCGGAAGACCCGGCCACAGCCCCCGGTACACAAGATAACGGCCTTGGCGGTAATCGCCTGCACCTTGCCGGTGGTCAGCTCTAACGCCACGACACCTTGAACGCGGCCGTCGTCCACCAGTAGTCTAGTGACATAGTATTCGTCGTACCGGGTTACGGCGTCGTACTTGAGTGACGTTTGAAACAGCGTGTGCAGCATGTGGAAACCGGTCTTGTCAGCCGCGAACCATGTGCGTGTGTTTTTCATGCCGCCGAAAGATCGTACCGCGATGCGTCCATCTGGCTCCCGGCTCCAGGGACAGCCCCAATGCTCGAGCCGCATCAGCTCGACTGGAGCCTCCTTCACGAAGACTTCCACGGCGTCCTGATCGCACAGCCAATCGCCGCCTGAGATGGTGTCGTAAGCGTGGTCATCCAGACTATCGTCCGCAAGACGAACCCCAGCGGCGCCACCTTCGGCCGCGACTGTGTGACTTCGCATCGGGTAAACCTTTGACACCACGGCAACGCTGAGGTTCGGTGCCGCTTCGGAAATAGCGATGGCGGCACGCAAGCCCGCGCCGCCGCCGCCGACCAGCACAACATCGTGTGAAGAGATATCGAGCATGTTGGCCGGTTGAATGATACACTCACTCGAAACTGGTTTCAACCGAACTAGTGTCGCTGGCCGACCGCCCTTCCGATCGGACATCATCTGTGATACCGTCGTCGCCGGAGGTGCACCAATGCCTGCACCAGCACCTGCACCCGAATCCAAGGTCCCGACGAGTTCGCTCGAAGAACGAATCCGGCGACGAGCCTATGAGCTCTACGTCCAAAGAGGCAATCAACCAGGCTCGGATCTCGACAATTGGCTCCAAGCCGAAGAGGAAGTTCGCCAAGCCGAAGAAGACGCCGGCGACAAAAGCTTGCGTTATTAATCGGAGTGCTCCCGCCTGAAACGGGTGCACGTTGGAGCCTGGAACCCTAACATTCGTGCGGCGCGGGTGCCGCTCGCTCGCGCGGCCCAGCCTGTGCCTTGCCCGAATAAGGTGCCGCCTGAATTCTGTGGTGGCGACGCTGACGCCGGTGGCGATCCTTAGGCCGCGGGTTCCCACACCGCACACTGGCTCAACCGCGTGCTGAAGGTCTCAATTGTTTCGGTTGCCTAAAAACTGATGCGCGTTACCTGGTGGGATTGGCCGCAGGGCACAAGCTAAGTGGGCGTAACGCCACACGGTTCCGGCTGTCTAATCAAATGGGCCGGACAACCGACCACCACCTTTCACTCCCCGAGCGAGGCTCATTGCTCGGGTGGGGATTGCCCGGCCCCTTTACGTCTCCTGAGATCGAACCCAGCCGCGTTGGGGTGTGGATCTCCATGTGGGGCTGGCGCCCAAAGGCCTGTCTCAACTCTGACGGGGAAGGGGCAGGTTGCCAGCCCGTAAGGTCAAAATACTCATGCGGCGCGCTTGTAGTATTTGAGCAGGCCGCCGAGTCGATGATGGCACTCAACCCCGCGACTCTGCGGGTGTTTGCTCCTATCTGGGAAGAGTAGCCGGTTGCCTTTTCCCTGATGATTTCTTTCGCTGTGATAATGCCGGCTGTACTCGGTCAGTACGCGCGCCAGCGGACCCTCACCGAATAGGATCAACTTGGACAGGCATTCCTGTTTGACCGAGCGAACCCATCGTTCCGCGAAAGCATTTAGATTCGGGCTTCTTGCCGGAAGCGGAATGGTCTCCACGCCGCCCGACGCCAGCGCAGATCTAAACGAGGCGCAGAACTTTGTGTCGCGATCGTGCAGCACATAACGACACGAATGAAGATAGCCCCACGTCTCCTGCGTCGCATTTCGACCAATCTGCTCCATCCATTCCTGATCTGGATGTCTCGTGATCCCGGCCACGCTCACGCGGCGGCTTTCCAGATGAAGAAAGAACAGCACGTAGTAGGTCACCAGCCCTCGCCAAGTGAGCACCTCGACTGTGAAGAAATCAAAACCCGCCAGCACATTCATGTGAGCGGCGAGAAAGTCCTTCCACGTCGTGATTTGGCTTCGCTTGGGAGCCGGAACGATATCATGGCGGCGGAGTATATTTCCCACTATCTGATCGGACACGTGATGACCCAGTTGGCCAGCGCACCAACGATCCGGTCATATCCCCAGCCGGAGTTCTCTCGCGCCATCCGGACCACCAAAGCTTCCACTTCTGATGAAACCGGCGGGCGTCCAGAATACTGCCGATGTTTAGAGCCGTCGAACTTCTGGGCGACTAGCCTTCGGTACCAGGCCAGGATGGTGTCGGGTTTGGCTACGCAGGCGACCTCACGAAGCGCTTTGCGCCCTAGACGCCTTCCGATCTCGGCGAGAGTGGCACGCTCGGGATCGCAAAGGCGCAGTCGAGACGGCAGCTTCGCCCTCAAGATCCGATTCTCTGCGGCCAAGTATTCGTTCCGCACCAGAAGCTCCTGGTTCACCGAACT
>JAOAPR010000085.1 GCA_025463005.1 Bryobacterales bacterium
TTATCCGCCAAGTTTCATCCACCTGCCCAGGGGGCGGTCACTTCTCTTGCGCTAAAAGGGTAACGATGTGGCGTATGTTGCACGGTCACCCATTGGTCCGTCGTAAATGCCTCAATGGCCCACGTGCCACCGAAGCGGCCGATACCTGAATTCTTTTCACCGCCGAAGGGATTGTTGGGCAGATCGAGCACTGGCTGATCGTTGACGTGGGCCATGCCGGCCTCGATTCTTGTCGCAAAGAGCGCGCCCCGATCCAGGTCGCTGGTGAATACTGCGCTGGAAAGGCCATACTGAGTGGCGTTCGCCAAGGCGAGGGCGTCTTCCTCGCCGTGAGCGCGAATCACCGGCGCGACGGGGCCAAACAGCTCTTCGCGGGCCAAATCGTGATCGTTGCTCACATCCCGAAATACGTGCGGGGGCAACACCAAGCCGCGCGGTTCGCCTCCCACCACCTGCTGGAGGCCAGCGTCGCGCGCGCCGCGAATGCGTTTTTGAAGCCGTTCGAGCTGGCTGGAGTTGATCAGGGGACCGATCATGGTGTCGGGCCGGTCCGGGTCGCCGACCTTCAGACTGCGGACGCGCTCGACGAATCGATCGAGAAACTGGTCGTAAATGGAATCGTCCACGATGATGCGATTGATCGCCATGCAGATCTGGCCCTGGTGCAGGAATTTGCCAAATACCGCCGCTTCCACGGCATGGTCCAGGGGAGCATCGGCAAGCACCACGAAAGGCGTGTTGCCGCCCAGTTCGAGCTCGAGCCGTTTCAAAATGGGCGACTCGGCGGAGAGCTTCGCGATACGTTTGCCGACCGCTGTAGAGCCGGTGAAGGAGATCACGCGCGGAATGGGATGTGTTACGAATGCGTCGCCAAGGTCGCCTCCAGCGCCCAGCACCACGTTGAGGACGCCCGGCGGCAGACCGGCCTCTTCCAAGAGCTTTGCGAGCAGCGTGCCGCCCGTTACCGGAGTATCGCTCGCGGGCTTCAGAACCACGCTGTTGCCGCAGGCCAGTGCCGGCAGCACGGACCTGGCGCTCAGATGCAGAGGCCAGTTCCAGGGGCTGATCACGCCCACAACGCCCACGGGCTTGCGGTAAACGCGGCACTCCTTGCCGGGAACATCCCCGGGCAGAACGCGTCCTTCCATCCGGTGCGGAATGGAAGCACTCTCGAGCGCAACGGCGTGAGTGGACTCCCATTCCATTTCCGCTTTGAGGCACGTGCTGCCGGATTCGCGCACCAGCCAGGAGACAATCTCGGCGCGTCGCGCTTGCATGGCCGCGGCCATGCCCTGCATCACCGCCGCACGGCGAAGAGGCAGCATTTTGGACCAGACCGGCTGAGCCTGAGCGGCGGAGCGATATGCTTCGTCGACATCGGTCTGGTCCGCGGAAGGGATTTCGAGCAGTATCTCGCCCGTGTACGGGTTGGTGTCCTTTAGCAAGCGGGGGACACGACCCGGCCGCCAGGCCCCGTTGATGAACTGCTTTTCAAAGCCATCATAGGGCCGCGGCGAAGAGGTGGTTGGCATTTGGAGTAAGACGCCCATAGTTTTAGCTCCTCGGCACAATTTCATCTAGAACGGCGGCTGGACGACCTGTCAGATTCGTTGGATCGCCGGGCCCGCGCAAAGTACAACCGGCCGCCAACAGCACCTCGCGAAGTTGTCCGCGCGCTGTCTCGATCATATGCTCCACTTCCGCCTCGGGCTTTCCGAGAGCGCGTGCGAGCTCCGGACCACTGATATCGAGCTCGTAGCGCAATACCAGGGCGTGCTGCCACTCTTTGGGCATGGCGCGCAGAGCTCTCCTGACGCACTCCCGGAGCTCCTTCTGCTCCACTTCCTGCTCGGGCGAGGGGGTTTCAAGATCGGGGATCACGTCTTCGACCTTGAGAACTTCGTCCGGCTGGTAGAAGTACAGGATATCTTCGCCCAGTCTGGTCACTTCCTCTTGGGGAGGCGTCTCAGGAACTCCACGCTCTACGGGGACATCCTGTTCGCGTTCCTTCTTCCTGCGCCGGACTTCCGCCTCAATCGCCTTCAGCGCGAAACGGATCAGGCGGCTTCTGATATCGCCTTGGGCGGGATCTTTGGAAAACGCGTCGTAGGCACGAAGCAGCGCTGTGCCTACGATATCCTCAGGGTCCAGTGCCCCGGCAGGGAGATCCCCGCGTGCTTCCATCATGGCGAGCACGTGACGGACAACGTCGTTGAGCTTTTCGAGATGCGGGTTGACCAGGGCGAAAAACCACTCACGATCTTGATTTGAGGACTCGCCGCCTCCGATCTTCAGGCGCCGCAGCTCCTTTCGCTTGTGAGTCTGCTTCCACCACTGTTCTCCTCGCAGCGAGGCTTTGTAGGCGTCCAATTGCCGCTCTATTTCCTCGAAGGCCGCCCGGATAGGCGCATCGGCGTCATGAGCCTCTTCCTTGGCTACCAGCGTCTTCTGAGGAACATCGAGCGTAATAGAGACGCGAAAGAGTTTATGGACCGGCACCTGTTCCACGGCGCATCTGAGGAAGACCGGATCAGGAGCAAGGCTCTTCGCCTTTTTCCGGATCCGGGCAACCAAAGTGTCAATTCGGTTTTTGATGTCTGGAGTGGGCTCGAAGTTCTTGAACTCGACGGCATGCTGCATGGCTCTTCCACAGAACTGGCATTCGGAGGGCCACTGGAGTTCCTCAGGGTCAGCTCCGATGGTTTGCAGGGCGTTGACAGTCGAGCTGGCGTCCATATTTCGCGTCCGTTCGCGGCGTCTATTGATAGACGGACGAAGTTTGATGTTCGACAGATTGCGGTGAGCCAGATGAACATCCCGGCGTGGACGTCATTTGGCCCCGAAGATGCTTGAATCCGGGCTTCGGGGAATTCAGATGCAAGACAGAATGTTAGCCACGGCTGGTTTGTCCGTTTTCATCGCCCTTCCGGCGATGGCTCAATCGCCGGGACCCACGCAGAAAGATTTGAACGACGCGCTGAACGATAGCACCAACTGGGTCTACGTCGACCATGACTATCACGGGACGCGCTACACAGCCCTGGCGCAAATCACCGCCGATAATGTGAAACAACTTACGCCGGTGTGCAGTTATACGTTTCCCGAGCAGGAGCCGTCGCAAACCGCGCCGGTGGTATATGGCGGCGTGCTCTACGCTACCACCGCGCACTACACGGTCGCTCTGGACGGGGCGACGTGCAAGGTCCTTTGGCAACACAAGTGGCAGCCCCATGGAAAGGAGACCGAGAATACCCAGCGGGGCGCGGCCCTCAAAGACGGCAAAGTGATTCGTGGCACTGCTGATGGATTTCTGTTGGCGTTGGACGCCAAAAGCGGGAAGGAGCTGTGGTATCGCCTGATTGCAAGCTCCGCGGACGGGTACTTTCTCAGCATGGCGCCTCTCATTGTCGACGACCTTATCCTCATTGGGCCGGCCGGCGCCGAATGGGCAGCCAAAGGTTGGGTGAGCGCATTCAAACTTTCAAACGGCGATCGGGTTTGGAAATTCAATACCGTGCCCGACCCGGGGGAACCAGGCGTCAAGAGTTGGGGAAACAATCCAAAAGCGCTCAAGAATGGTGGAGGAAATGTCTGGACCCCGATGTCGTACGATCCGGAAAAGCGCCTTCTGTTTGTACCGGTGGGCAATCCCGCACCCGACTTTTACGACAAGGATCGCCCTGGCGCGAATCTTTACACCAACTCGATCGTCGCGTTGAATGTCGCCACGGGCAAGCTTGCCTGGTACTATCAGGCGATTCCGCACGATGTTCGTGATTACGATGTCACGCACGTAGCTCCGGTTTTCAGTGCCACCGACGCCGGGCAGAACCATCCCGTTGTCGCCTTAACGGGCAAAGACGGTCTCTTGCGCGTGCTGGATCGCGAAAGCCGGAAGCCACTGTACACCGTTCCCTTCACTACCCGGCAAAACACGGACGCGCGCATAGGCACGGATTTTGTTCGCATTTGCCCGGGCACACTGGGTGGACACGAATGGAACGGCTCAGCCTACAGCCCTAAGCTCGGCACACTCTTCGTGCCAGCCACCGACTGGTGTCATGAGATTCGCGCGGCAGACAAGCCGCCCGATCCGGAGGAGTCCAAGAAGAAAGGGATATTGTTCTTCGGCGGCGACACTAAATTCGGTTCTTGGAACGACGCATCGGGATGGCTCACCGCATTCGACGCCTCCACCGGCGTCGAGCGGTGGAAATACCACGCCAGTAAGCCGATGATCGGAGGCGTTACAGCCACCGCTGGTGACGTGGTGTTTACGGGCGAACTAAACGGGAATTTCGAAGCCTTCGACGCGAAGAGCGGAGATGTGCTCTACACGCACAGTGTCGGCGGTCCAATCGCTGGAGGCTTGGTCAGCTATGCCTCCGGCGGCAAGCAATATGTTGCTGTGGTTTCCGGTTACGTTGGCATTTACAACATGGCAGCGCCTGACCTGGGTGGGGCGAAGCCGACGATCACTATTTTCGCTCTC
>JAOAPR010000091.1 GCA_025463005.1 Bryobacterales bacterium
CGCGATCTGGTGGAGCAGATCGGCGGCATTCATAACTCGGGCGCGTACACGTCCTATAGCGACAAGGAATACCGGATCATTTTCCCCGGGCAAGTGGGCGGGGTCAATTACGGCGGCGTCGCGGTCGATTCGAAGCTCGGGTACGTGTTCGTGAACACCATCGACGAGGCCGGGATGGGCATCCTCCGGAAGCAGGACGATACCTACACGCGCTTCAGTCCTCTGGGCGCGGGCACGCACTACGCGCGCTTTTGGGATCCGGCGAAACAGCTCCCTTGCCAGCCGGCTCCGTGGGCGCATCTGACGGCGGTCAACGCCAATACGGGCGAGATCGCCTGGAACGTGGTGCTCGGAACCATGGACGAGCTGGAAGCCAAGGGGATGCACAACACCGGCGCGGTCGGGCCGGGAGGTCCGATGGCGACTGCGGGTGGACTCGTCTTCATCGGTGCGACCATCGACAAGCGCTTCCGCGCGTTCGACTCGCGCAGCGGCAAAGTGTTGTGGGAAACCAAACTCGATGCAGGCGGCCACGCGAATCCGATGACGTACATGGGCAAGGACGGCAAGCAGTACGTGGTTATCGTCAGCTCGGGTGTGAACGCGTTCCGGCTGGAGTGACTCACAACGTTGGCGAATCGTCCCCCAGCAGGGCTTTCCGCACGATCTTGATGGGCGGGAATCCCTGCTTCATGAAACTGTCATGAAACTCCTGGAGTGTAAACGCCGCGCCCTTTTTGGCGCGGTAATCGGCGCGAAGCTTGAGGATCTGCAGCTTGCCGAGCGTGTAGTAGAGATAGGTCGGGTCAGAGGTGCCGCGCTTGGTTTCGCGCAGGGCAGTCTCATGCGTCTGGTAGCCTTCCTTTTCGAAAAACTCGACCCCCTGCTCGAACGTCCGCTTGCCGGTGTGCATCTCGATCCCCACGATGTAGCGTGCGTTTCTTAGCAGCGCATCCTGCAATTGTCCGAGGCGCATTTTCGGATCGCCATTGGTGTAGCCCTCATCAAGCATCATCTGTTCCGAGTAGTGCGCCCAGCCTTCGGCGTTGGAACTCGCGCCCAGCAGCTTGCGAACTTTCGAATCCACATGTTGCATCCATAGGAACTGCACGTAGTGGCCGGGATAAGCCTCATGAGTCGCAGTGCTGAGGATCGTGCCGCGGTTGAATGCTCCCAGAAAATCCTCTACCCGCTCTTTCGGCCAGTCCTTTTCCGGCAAAGTGACATTGAAGAACGCTTCCTTGGCGACGGTTTCGAACGGACCGGGCGTGTCCATGGACGCGGACGTCAATGCCCGCATGAACGGCGGCGTCTCCTCCAGGATCGGCGGCACCGGCGACGGGATGGTGACGATCTTGTGGTCCTCGATGAACTGCTTCAGCCCGCCCAGGGTATCGCGGAAGGCATCCAGCAGCTTGTCCGGCGGAGGATGATCCTTTTCCATCTCTTCCAGAATCTGCTGCGGCGTCTTCTTGGGATCGATGCGGGCCGCGGTCTCGGCGAATCGTTTCTGATTGGCCCGGAGGTCGTCATAGCCGATCGCCAGGAGCCGGTCCAGCGGGATGTCGACCATCTCCTCGTACTGCAGCTTTTTCGCGTACGTAGATGGCCCTAGGCGAAAATCGCCCTGGGAGCGCAGCAACAGATCTTCCTTCATCCACTGCTCGTATTCTTTGAGCGACGCAATGACCCCGTTATTGGCTGCGTGGAAATCGGCTAGCAGCTTCGGATCGGTCACGGCCTTGAACGCGAGCGGAACATCGTTCTCGAAGAAAGAGATATTGCCGGGCATCTGCTCGATCGCGACTTCGGTGTAAATCCGCGGCGGATTTTTCAGGTTCTCTCGTGCTTCCATGAGAACCTTGGGCATCAGTCGTTCGCGCGCTGTGAGGGATTTCAGGCGCGCTTCGGGCGGCGCGAACGAGCGGCTCATGATGACGAAGGCGCTGTTGGTGATACCGCTCGAATAGTTGTCCGGATTCCGCTCCCAGCCGCGCACCGTTTCGAGTTCCAGCAGCGCGGCGCGGATGTAATTCAGCACCAGCTCTCGATCGGGCGATTCGGGCAGCTTTGTGAATTCGTTCTCGAATTTCTTGAGCGCCGCCACGCGCTTGGCGACACCCGTCTTGGAGTAATCCTCCAGTCTGTCGTCATACTTATGAATCCCCGCCGAGGTGGCTGCGGTGGGGCTTAAGGGGAAGTAATACTCGTCAAAGAAGCGGTCGTACGCCGTTTGTGCCGAGGCCGCGGTCAGGAGAGTAGCCATAACGAAAAGAATCCACACACTTCCAATCTACAATGGTACGAAGTGCTTCCCGTATCCGAACAGCTTACCTACCTGAAAAAAGGCTTTGTCGAGATCATCCGCGAGGAAGATCTCGCTGAGCGTCTTAAGCTCGGCCGCCCGCTGCGGATTAAGGCCGGATTCGACCCCACCGCGCCCGATCTCCACGTGGGACACACCGTCCTGCTGCGCAAGATGAAACATTTTCAAGACCTGGGGCACACCGTGATCTTTCTCATCGGCGACATGACCGGGCTGATCGGCGATCCCACCGGACGCAACATCACTCGTCCTCCCATGACGCGCGAGCAGATCAATCAGAACGCCGAAACCTACAAGTCGCAGGTGTTCAAGATTCTGGATCCGGCCAAAACGGAGTTGCGCTTTAACAGCGAATGGCTGGAGCCGATGAAGTTCGAAGACCTGATCCGGCTGAGTGCCAAGTACACGGTGGCGCGGATTCTGGAACGCGACGAATTCGCCAAGAGGCTCAAGGAAGGCACGGCGATTTCGATGCATGAGCTGCTGTATCCGCTGGCGCAGGGCTACGATTCGGTGGCGCTCAAGTGCGACGTCGAGCTTGGCGGAACGGATCAGAAATTCAACCTGCTGGTCGGCCGCGAGCTGCAGCGCGATTTCGGCCAGCCGCCGCAGATTGTCGCTACGGTGCCGCTGCTGGTGGGGACGGACGGCGTCGACAAGATGTCGAAGTCGAAGGGCAACTACATCGGCATTACCGAGCCGCCCAAGGTCATGTTCCGCAAGGTCATGGGGATCAGGGACGAGCTCATGTGGCGCTACTGGGAGCTACTGACGGACCTCTCGCTGCCTGAGATCGGCGCGCTGAAGTCGCGGGAGCCCATGGAGGTGAAGAAAGAATTGGCTGGGCGAATCGTCGCGGATTTCCACTCCGCTGCGGACGCCAAGCAGGCCGAAGAGGATTTCGCGCGCGAGGTGCAACAGGGCGCCGAGCCGTCTGATATGGACGAAGTGATCCTAAGCGGGCCGAATCGCCTGGCGCAAGTGCTGGTGTCGGTCAAGCTCGCCAGCTCGCGTTCGGAAGCGGAGCGGTTGATCAAGGCCGGAGCGGTGGAAATCAATGGCGAGCGTTCCACCAATCCGGTTTCGCCGCTGCCGGCGGGCAACAATACCGCACGCGTCGGCAAGAAGTGGCTCCGCATTACCGTGAAAGCGTGAAGATCACGTCGATGGGCGCCTCCACTTCCACTGGCTGGCCATTGAGCACCGTAGGGCGATAAACCCACTGGCTCACCGCATCGAGTGCAGCCTGGCGTAGCAGTGGATGCCCGCTCAACACTTGCAGTCTCTGAATGGTTCCGTCTTTGGCGATAAAGCCGAGCAAATGAACCGTCCCCGAGATGCGGAGCTGGCGCGCGGACTGCGGATAGGCGGGTAACACCTGTTTGATAAGTTTCGCGGACAACACATCGCCGCCGACGCGCACCGGGGCTGGTGGCTGGACAACGGTTGTTGCAGGCGGCGTTTCGAATCGCGGCAAGTTGGGAGATCCGACGGGAAGAGCTGCCATACCCGAAAAAACTGAAGTGCCCGGAATCAACGGCACGTCGCCATCGATGATGGTCGCGCTCGGCTGAGGGTAATCGGAGTGGGTAAACACGGGCACCCTGAATACATGGGGCAAGGCGAGGCCGCTCGATCGAGCCGACGGCTGCGACTCGGCGGCAGGCAGCTCAGGTGGGCGAAAGATGGCCAGTACGGGCATGATTTCCGGCACTCGCAATGCCGGAAGCACTTCGTGATACAAGAGCGGCGCTACCAATAAGACACCGGCGACGACAATTTGTGCCGTCAGAGATACTGCAAAGGTCGCGGTTTTTCGCGCGCCCGCGTGATTGATGAGAAGCGATTGTTCGAACATATCCGGATAGACACCGGATCAAGTAGAAGGTTCCCTAGAACTGGAAGTAGACGAACGGCACGGCCTTCTCAGTCACGCCGATCAGCTCGACCGAGAAAAGCAGCGTCACCACCACGGCGACGTAGGCCCACGCAGGTCCGTGCGCCAGCCGCTCGATCCACTCGGTCCGCTCTTCCAACACCGCGATCACCAGCGACACAGCCAGCACGCAGCCGAGCCAGGCGGGGATCAGAATCCCTTTTCCGTGCCAGGAAAACATCTGCTGGATCACGTACACACCGTCGTGCAAGGTGGCGGCCCGGAAGAACACCCATCCGACACAGACCAGCACAAATGTAATCGCCGCGCGGAACGGATAGAGCAGCCAGTGCGGCGGTTCCTGAAAATGTTTGCGGCCGAAAACACGTTCGAGACCCAGCAGCGCGCCGTGATAGCCTCCCCAGATCACGAAATTCCAGCTCGCTCCGTGCCACAAGCCGCCGAGCAGCATGGTGATCATCAGGTTGCGGTATGTCATCAGCGCGCCGTGCCGGTTTCCGCCCAGCGGAATGTAAAGATAATCGCGTAGCCAGCGCGAAAGCGAAATGTGCCAGCGATGCCAGAAATCCGTGATGCTGAATGCCAGATATGGGCGCCGGAAGTTGGTAGGAAAGTGAAATCCCAACAGCAGCGCCATGCCGATGGCCATGTCGGTGTAGCCGGAAAAATCGAAAAAGATCTGCATCGCGAAAGCGCCCACACCACTCCAGGCAGCCGGTGCGCCGGGATGCGCCGCCAGGTTCTTAAAGTACGAATCCGCAATTTGCGCGAACTGGTCGGCCAGAGTCATCTTCTTGGTCAGCCCGAGCAGGATCCAGAGAACACCGCGCAGCGTCTCTTCGCTGACCGGGGGCGCCCACTTGTAGTAATCCGCAAAAAACTCCCGAGCGCGGACGATGGGACCGGCCACCAGTTGAGGAAAAAACGCGATGAACAGGGCGTAATCGATCGGATTGCGGATAGCCTTCTGCTCGCCGCGATAGACGTCCACCACGTAGGAGATGCTCTGAAATGTGTGGAAGCTGATCCCCAGCGGCAGCACGATCGAAAGCGCGAACGCGTGCGAATCCTTGCGCAGCGCTTCGGCCAGCATGCTCGCCAGAAAGTTGTAGTACTTGAAAAAGCCCAGAAATCCGAGATTGGCAGCCAGGCTGAGAACCAGAAATAGTTTCCTGCGCCGCGGTGTCTCGACGCGCTCCATCCAGATCGCCGCCACGTAGTCGATGACGGTGAGCGAAAGCAGCAGGGGGGCGAACCGCCAGTTCCAGCTCATGTAGAAGAAATAGCTGGCGATCAGCAGAATCCACTTTCGTGCGGGTTTCGGCGCGAGATAGAAGACCGCCAGCGTCACCGCCAGAAACAGGAAGAACTGGGGAGTGTTGAACAGCATGCGGGGTTAGCGCGGCGGGCCCAGAATACGGCGCACTTCCTCGGTGATCATGAGCGAGAAGCGATTCATGCCGGGTCCATTCAGGTGCATTTCATCCTGGAACAGTTCCGGTTTTTCCAGGGAATCGAAGAAGTGCTCGTCCATGAGCGTGACGTTGGGTTGCGCGGCCAGCTCGCGCACCGAGCTATGCGGATTGTAAGGGGCCTGGTCAGGTCGCACGAAACCACCGCGCGGCAGCCGGAGAAAAATCAGGCGCGTCGGCGCGTCGCGATAGCGTTCGTGAATTTTGCCAAGCCAGTATTTCAGGTAGCTGCTTTGGTTTCCGCTCTGCGGCGCAAGCGGAAGCAGCAGGCGAGTCTTCAAGCCATCTACACGCGCCGGGTCGGCATTCGGCGGAGCGGTTACGGTCTTTGTTTCCCAATCGATGCGATAGTCCGAAACCGTATCCGGCGGCCCGGAATACCCGTAAAACCAGCCGAAAGAATCGCGACGAGACAGCCTGACGTTGTTGAAGCGGCCGACGGGATGTAGCAGCAAATTCTCAAAATCGCGCTTGTAGACCAGTTCTTTTAGAAGAATCCCGCGAGCCGCTTTCCATTGCTGTTTTGGGGCGTGAAAAGAGCGGCTGTACTCCCACAGGTCGGTCAAGCGCAGATGCACGATGACGTAGCTTAGATCTGCATCGTTGTCGGCTTCATCGCCCCACTTTTCGGCGTCATCGTAGCTTTCCAGCGCGAGCACGATCGCACGATATAGGCGAGCGGTGGGATCCGTATCGCGCAGCATGTAATACCAGGAGCGTGGCGAGGACCCCGCGACGGCTATGGTTCCGAACGTGTAGCCGGTCTCTGCGGTGTGCTGGTTCGAGATCCTGGGCAGCAGAATCATGCGTGAATCGCCGATGCCCAAAACCTGCGGACCGTTCTTCGGACGCTCTCGCTCGTGACGAAGGATGGTCTCGAGGTAGCCAGTGGAGCCATCCGGATTGAGGATCCAGGGATACACCCCGGTGTGGAAGACCGCTCCCTCAATCGCGGCGAACGCGACGACGCTGGCCAGCAAGACGGGAGCGACGCGCATTACGGTTACTTTTACACAATCCGGCCGTCGCGCATAGTCACCGTCCGATGCGCGTATGCGGCGGCTTCCGGGTTGTGAGTGATCATGAGAATGGTTTGGCCCAGACGCTTATTCAGGCCTTGAATGATGGATAGAACGGCGATGGAATTTTCGGTGTCAAGGTTTCCGGTGGGCTCGTCGGCGAGAAGCAGCGCCGGGCGATTGACTAAAGCGCGGGCGATCGCGATGCGCTGCTGTTCGCCGCCCGAAAGCGCGCGGGGTTTGTGGTGCAGCCGGCTGGCGATGCCCAGCAGCTTGAGGATGTCGTCAAATTGGGGATCGGGCTCCTTCCCGTTCTTACCGGCGATATCCCGCGCGATTTCGATGTTGTCTGCGCCGGTTAAGGTCGGCAGCAGATTGTATTTCTGGAATACGAAACCGACCGTGGTCTTGCGAAGCTTGGTGCGATCCGCTTCGCTCATCTTGAGCAGGTCGCGCCCGTCGATAAACACCGTGCCCGACGTGGGCGGCGTCAGTCCCCCCAGAATGTGGAACAAGGTGGATTTGCCGGAGCCGCTGGGTCCCACGATCGCCACAAACTCGCCGCGCTCGATCTTGAGATCGACTCCGCGCAGCGCGTGAACTTCCACTTCGCCGACGCGATAGGTCTTGGTCAGATTCTGAGCTTCGATTTCAGTCATACGCCAACGCCTCAATCGCGTCCTGACGCGCCGCGCGCATACCGGGGTACAGCGCGCCAATGATCGCGCCGGTCAGAGCAATGGCGGCGACCGGCAGATACCAATCCGGCACGATCTCCTGTGGCATCTGCGGAGCGAACACCGCCATGAGCGCGCGCGTTCCGTAGGTCATCAGGATTCCGACCACAGTTCCGATCAACGCCAGAACCACGGTCTCCCGAAGCAGGATTCCGACAATGTATCCCGGAGAAGCTCCCAGAGCCTTGAGAATCCCAATTTCACGGGTACGCTCCAGCACGGCCGTATACATGGAGAGACAGACCACCAGGAATCCGATCAAGACCGATACGCCGATCACCACGCTCGTAAATTCCTTGATATAGGGAACGCTGTTCGTGCTGAACAACGAGACAAAATCCTCGATCGAATCGATCTTATATGTGGGTAGCTCGTTCTGCAGAGCTTCTTTGACGGCGCTGGTGTTGGCGGGATTATCAAGCTTGACGTAGATGGTGGACACTAAATCGCGCGCGGAGAAAAGTTGCTGCAGCGCGGTGATATCGGCGAATGTCCTGGATAGCTTACCCTGTTCGACGATGCCCGAGACGCGCCAGCTATGGGCGAATTCGTAGGGACTCCCTGGTTGAAGATGCTTCTGCCTGGCGAAAACTTCATCGACCAAAAGATCGTCGGGACCCAGAAACAGCCTGCCCTGGAGTACCTTCAGGCCGCCGCTCATCGCATTGAACTCATCCAGGTGAATCCCGGTAATAGAATTGAATGAGTCGATGTATTTGACAAATGTACCGGTGGCCATCGCAACATGCGGCTGACCGCGGACGACGTCCACAATCTTTTCCGGCATGGTGAGCGAAAAGGTGAACCCGGCGCTATCCGGAGGGCGAATGAGAATATCCGCTCCGGTGCCCTGGGAACGCGAAGCCATGTCATCCAGCACGCCGCGGCTGAGGCCGACAAGCGTGAGGATCAGCGTAACTTCCACGCCAATCGCGATAATGCTCAGCAGCGTCCGCACCGGACGGTGCTTCAGATTCTCGAAAACCAGACGATGGATCAACGTCCTAGTTTAACAGCCATGCCTGTGATACGACCGCGAGCGCCGAAATCACTGCCGTTTCAGCGCGTAGGATCAGCGGTCCCATGGAGACCGGCGTCCATCCCGCCACGGCAAACGCAGTGCGTTCCTCTTCGGTCCAGCCACCTTCCGGGCCGGTGAGGATGGCGACAGTATCCTGCACTGTACGCACATCAGGAAGAGCTTTCAGGAGCGGTGCGGCTCCTGGGACTTCGTCCAGCGCGTAGCGATATCTCCCGGGTCGCGCGAGGGCCTGGGCCAGCGAAACGGGCTCGGCGATCTCTGGCAGATGCGCCCGACGGGCCTGCTGGCTGGCTTCGAGCGCGATCCTGCGCCAGCGCTCCAGACGTTTCAGGGCGGCTTTCTCCAGCCCGCGATCGCTGCGCGTTGCCTCCACGGGAACGATTTCAGTCACGCCCAGCTCGGTTGCCTTTTCGACAATCCATTCAAAGCGATCGAACTTGATGAGTGCGGCGTACAGCTCGAAGCGTGCCGAGGGCGCCAGCGCGGGGAGTTTTTCAAGCGTCTTGAAAACGACACTTTCCTTGCGGGCGGTCTCGATTTCCGCCAGATACACATTGCGATTGTCGGAGATTTCGTAGCGCTGCCCGGCTTCTACCCGCAGGACGCGGGTCAGGTGGCGAGCTTCCTCGCCCGCTAACTGGGCGTGACCGTTCCGCACCTCATCCACAAAAAATCTTCGCCGCATGTCCCTATTCTTGCCCGCACAACGGAGCCTGGCGCGACGCAATGGTTGCGATCTTGAGGTCGCTCACGAACGCGCCGGCCCTGTGCGGGCTCAGTTTCCGTATCCTAAGTCTTAATGATCGCCCATCTCCGGGGAACGCTCCTCGAAAAACATCCGAACCTCGTGATCGTCGACACCGGTGGTGTGGGCTATGAAGTGACCATCCCTGTATCGGCGTATTCATCGCTGCCTGAGATCGGCTCACAGGTGCAGTTGCACATTCATACGCATGTGCGGGAAGACGCTCTCTCACTGTTCGGATTCGTATCAGCGGCGGACAAAGCTCTGTTTGAAAAACTGATTACCGTGAGCGGCATCGGGCCGAAGCTGGCGGTGACGACGCTGGGGGGGCTGACGGCGCCGGATCTGGCGACGGCGATCCGCGAGGGATCGATCGAGCAGTTGGTGCGGATTCCCGGCGTCGGCAAGAAAACGGCGGAACGCATGGTGCTGGAGCTGCGCGACAAGCTGGACCTGCTCCCGGGAGTCGCGCGCGCGGCTGCTGCCTCCGCCAAGAGCGCCTTCAACAGCACCGAAGAAGACGTGATTTCGGCGCTGGCGAATTTCGGAGTGTCGCGGGCGTCGGCGGAAGCGGCCGTGACTAAGGCGAAATCGGCCAGCGAAGGGAACGATTTTGACGGCCTGTTCCGCAGAGCGTTAAAGCTGGTGAGATAGGCGAATGGCAGGGTAGTTAGTACACTGTAACTTCATGCGCGAAGATGGCATTGTTTCCGCGTCGCTGCAGGAAGAGGAGCGGCAATTCGAGGCCACGCTCCGCCCGCGCAAACTGGACGACTTCGCCGGCCAGGCCAAGGTCAAGGAGAACCTTGCGATCGCCATCGAGGCGGCGCGGCGCCGGGGCGAGGCCATGGACCATGTTCTGCTGTATGGCCCACCGGGCCTCGGCAAGACCACGCTCGCCGGGATCATCGCGGCCGAGCTGGGCGTGACCATCCAGCAGACCTCGGGACCCGTGCTGCAGAAAAAACTCGACCTGGTTGGAATCCTGAGCAACATCCAGGACCGCGAGGTTTTCTTCATCGACGAGATCCATCGGCTGCTGCCGGATGTGGAGGAGATGATCTATTCGGCGCTCGAAGATTTCCGGATGGATATCCTGATCGGAACCGGACCCGGCGCCCGCACCGTCGCGATGGAGCTGAAGAAATTCACCGCCATCGGCGCTACCACGCGGCAGGGACTGATCAGCGCCCCCCTCCGTGGCCGCTTCGGGCTGGTCTTGCGGCTGAATCACTACGAGATGGAGGAGCTGGCGCGAATTGTGACGCGCTCCGCGAGGCTGCTCGAGATCGAAGTCGACAACCAGGGCGCGGAGGAAATTGCGCGGCGGAGCCGGGGTACACCTCGTATCGCGAACCGCCTGCTTCGGCGCGTGCGGGATTATGCGCAGGTGCGGGCGGCGGGGCACGTGGATGCTGACGTGGCGCGGCGTGCGCTGGACCTGCTTGAAGTGGATCGCTTCGGGCTCGACGAGATCGACCAGAAGATCATGCTGACGGTGCTTGAAAAATATGGCGGAGGTCCGGTGGGTCTCAACACCATCGCGGCCTCCATCGACGAAGAACCGGACACCATTGAGGAAGTTTACGAACCGTACCTGATCCAGCTCGGTTTCCTGGACCGGACGCCGCGCGGTCGAATGGCCACCGAGCAGGCCTTCGAATACTTCAAGATTCCGCGGCGCATTCGGGGCGCCCAAAACACGCTCTTCTGATGAGAGTCGCGTATCTCGGACTGGGCACTAACCTGGGAGACCGCCGCGCTAATCTGGCGGAAGCCATCGAACGGCTGTCCGCCGAACGTCTGCGCGTTACGCGAAAGTCTTCGATCTGGGAAACGGAGCCGCGCGATCTTCTCGACCAGCCTTGGTTTCTGAACCAAGTGATCGAAGTGCAGACCGACCTGTTTCCGCGCCAGTTGTTCCAGCGCATCCAGCGCATCGAGCGGGAGATGGGGCGGTTGAAACGAACGCCGAAAGGGCCCCGGCTGATCGACATCGACATTCTTCTGTATGGGAACGCAGTAGTGAAATCGTCGGAACTGCAGATCCCGCACCCGCGCATGACGGAGCGTCGATTCGTGCTGGCGCCCTTAGCAGAATTGGCGCCGGATGTGCGGCACCCGGTGCTGAGACGAACCGTTCGGGAATTGCTGGGCGAGGTAGCCGGGCAAGGCGCCAGCAAGCAGGACTAACGCCAGTCAGGCCTGCGAATCAGATACCGGCGCCTCCACCGGCCGCTGGGTGACGATTTTCACCCGGGCGATCCGGTTGCGATCCATTTCCTGAACGATAAACGTGTGCGGCTCATGCGTCACGGAATCGCCGGGCGCTGGAATATAGCCCAGGCGGAATAGCAAAAAGCCCGCCAGGGTCTCGAAGCCGGCGTCGCCCGGCAGCTCGATCCCGTACTGCGAAGCCAGATCGCGGATGTTGGTGCTGCCGTCCACTTCGATCACCAACGCACCGGCCACCGGCAGAGGCCTACGCACATCGTGTTCGTCGCCGATTTCCCCGAAAATCTGTTCCAGCACGTCCTCCAGAGTCACCATGCCGGTGATGGTCCCGAATTCGTCCACCACCATCGCCAGATGTGTGTGGTGGTCGCGAAATTCATCCACGAGCTGGTTCAACGGCTTGGTCTCCGGCACCACCAAAACCTCGCGTAAATAGCGCCGCAGACGGAACGGGATCGCAGGCTGGCGGCGATCCGTGGCGTTCTTCCGTTCGCGCCAGACGCGCACCAGGTCCTTGTAATGGACGAATCCGATGATGTGCTCGGGCTTGCCTTCGTAAACCGGGACCCGCGAGTACTTGTGTTCCAGCGTGATCCGAAGGAGCTCGTCCAAGCTCGCCTCGGCTGACACGGAGACGACATCGATCCGCGGCGTCATGATCTCGCGCGCGTAGATTTCCTTCAACCCCAGCAGTTTCTGGATCGCGTCCTCCTCGAATGTTTCCAGGTGCCCTTCGCGCCGGCTGGATTCGAGAATGAACCTAAGCTCCTCGGCCGAATGTCCCCCTCCCCCGTGGCCTTTGAGACCCAGGGCTCGGGACAGCCCCGCCGAGGTTCGTTCGACCACGAATACGAAGGGCGCCGAGATGCGATAAAAAATCAGCAGTACGGGCGCCACCAGCAACGCCAGACGATCGGCTTTCTCGAGCGCCAGGTTCTTCGGAACCACCTCGCCGATCACCACGTGCACGAAGCTCATTGCCAGAAACGCGAGGGCGAAGCTCAAGCCGTGAAAGAATACTTCGCGCGCAGGCGTGAGGAGTGGCGCAAACAGGCGCAGGATGAGGTTGTACAGAGTCTCTTCACCTGCCCAGCCCAGCCCCAGACTCGCCAGCGTGACGCCAACCTGAGTGACACTCAGCAGGCGTTCGGGATTCGCGAGCAGCTCCAGAGCCGCGCGCGCAGACACGTTGCCCTGAGCGGCCAGCTCACTGAGCCGGGAGCGCCGGACGGACACCAGTGCCACTTCGGCAGCGGCAAAAAAAGCATTCAGGGCGACGATGCCCAGCAGTAGTGTGAAGCGGAGTGACATTTTGGTCCGCTACAATCGAAGTTTGTTATTCAATACGCCTCTTTTGCGGGCGATCAATCTGAGCATAGCGGTTTTGCTGGTTGCACTCGTAGGCGCCGTCTACTGGTTCGCCTGGAGACCGTTGCCCCAAACTTCGGGCCAGATCGCCGCGCCGATTACCGCGCGAGCCTCGGTGGTGCGCGATGTCCTGGGTGTGCCGCACATCTCCGCCGGGTCCTGGGAGGATGCGATTTTTCTGCAGGGCTACGTCACCGCGCAGGACCGGATGTGGCAGATGGATGGGATGCGACGGCTTGCCGCAGGTGAGCTGGCGGAGGTGGTGGGAGCTTCTGCTCTCGATCAGGATCGCGAATCGCGGAGGCTGCGCCTGGAGCGCATCGCCGAGGTGCAGGCGAAAAACCTCACCCCTGAAGCTAAAACTATTTTCGCGGCGTATGCTCGCGGCGTGAACTATTATCTTGAAACGCATCGGGGACAGTTGCCTCTGGAATTCACTCTGTTGAATTATCACCCGCGCCCCTGGCGCATCGAGGATACTCTGCTGGCCGCCCTTCAGATGTATCGCATGCTCACCACCTCCTGGCCGGAGGAGATCCGAAAGCTGCACATGCTCGAAAAAGGCGACCGTCAAAAGGTCGAGTTTCTTTACCCCGCCCGCACCGGAACCGAAGTGGCTCCCGGGTCGAACGCCTGGGCGGTTTCCGGCGCGCACACGGCTAGCGGCAAGCCCATTCTGGCGGGCGATCCGCATCTGGAATGGTCGATCCCATCGCCCTGGTATATGGTGCATCTCAAGAGCGGCGACCTCGACGTAACCGGCGAATCGCTGCCGGGTATTCCAGCGGTAATCCTGGGCCACAACCGGCGTATCGCCTGGAGTGTGACGAATCTCGAATTCGACGTCCAGGATCTTTACAAGGAGCAGATCGACGCCAAGACGGGACGGTATCAGGCGAACGGCCAGCTCCGCCAGGCAGTGCTGGAGCGCGATTGGATCGGCGTCAAGGGGCAGAAGCCGGTGCAAACGGATGCGTGGCTCACCGAACATGGACCCGTATTTCTGAACGACGAAGGGCAGAATTACTCGCTTCGTTGGACTGCGGCCGAGATGGGCAAGGTGGAGTTTCCATTTCTGGCGCTGGATCGCGCCGAAAATTGGGACGAGTTCAATCAGGCACTGCGGCGTTACTCCGGGCCGGGGCAGAATTTCGTATACGCCGACGTGGACGGGAACATCGGATACCACGCGTCGGGCGTGCTGCCGAACCGTCAAGGCTGCCGCGGAGATGTTCCGGCCGACGGATCCACAAACACTTGCACGTGGTCCGGCTTCATTCCTTACGACGATCTTCCGCAGGTGTTCAATCCCGAATCCGGGATGATCGTGTCCGCGAATCAGAATCCGTTTCCGGAAAATTATCCCTACGTCGTGAACGGCGGTTTTGCGCCTCCCTATCGGGCGAGCGAAATTCGCACTCTACTTTCGCAGCATGAGAAATGGAAGCCCGAGGATATGTTGGGCGTCCAGAAAGATGTGTACTCGTCCTATCTGCACTTTCTGGCGCATCAGACCGTGCAGGCGTGGGACAAGCATCCGGGTTCGAATCCTCAGGCGCGCGAGGCCGCGGAGACGCTGCGGAACTGGAACGGACAGATGGAGAAGAAGATCGCAGCCCCCATGGTCGCGACATTGCTTGACACCGAGCTGCGGCAAGCCGCGGCACGCGCTGCTGCTCCGGGCGCCGAAAGCGAATATGCGGCGCGGCTGGCTCCCGTGGTCATCGAACGGCTGTTGCGCGAACGCCCCCCCGGGTGGTTCCGCGATTACGATGAACTGCTCGTAACCTCGCTGGCCGCGGCCGTCAGCGCCGGAGAAAAGATGCAGGGATCCAAAGTTGCCGCCTGGGACTACGGCCAATGGATCGAGCTGCGTCTGGCTCATCCAATAGGCGGCGCACTGCCCGTGATCGGGCGATATTTCAACATCGGCCCGGTGCCGATGAGCGGATCATCCACCAGCATCAAGCAGACCACGCAGCGCCTGGGCCCATCGTTGCGCATGGTGATCGATCTCTCGAACCTGGATCAATCGCAGGCCAACATCACCACTGGAGAATCCGGACACGTGCTTTCGCGGCACTACAAAGACCAGTGGAGCGCCTACTACGGCGGAACCAGCTTCCCGATGCAATTTGACAAGGTGGATGCCAAGGACACGCTAGTCGTCAACCCGCTGTAGGAACTTACTTTCTCGCCAAGTGGGCAACGTCTTTTTCGTTCTCGGCGCAGAAGCTCTCCAGAAGCTCGGTATCCGGAACCAGAAGCTCCGTGAACTTGATCGTCACTGGCTTGGTGAACGTCATGGGATCGTCGATGGTGATCTGAACGTCCATGTGGCCGAAATCGCGCCGGCGGAATCTCTCCGTCACGTGCATTTCGTCGCTGTGTGTGTGGCCAAATGCATCCAGCCAGCTCTGATCATTGAAGCCTACGCTGTCCACTACCATGGTGTCGCTGTCCCAGCGGCCGACCGAATAGCCGAGCCAGGAGGGCTGCCGATCGCCAGGATGCTTGCGCCCATCGGTAAATATCTGGCGAAAGGATGTGTCGTATTCGGAAAGAATCAGGATCAGTCCGGGCGTCTGCACCAACTTGAATGGACTCGGGACCAGCTCGCCAATCGGCACACCCGCTGGGAGACACCGCGTCGCCGGAGAATCCCCACCGAGCCCTTGCGCGTGTTGCCGGAAGGCTGCCGCGGCAGCGGGCTGGAGGGGCGCCTCTTCCGGTTTGAAATCGGCGAGGATATTCAGAAAATACTTCGAGGGCGGGTCTTCGCCCAATCCGTTACTCCCGCCCGGCAGCATGCGTATCAATTCCTTTATCGGCGCGGGCTCCGCTTGCCAGATCCCCGATAGGTCGGGCTTGCCATTCGCACGCGGAGCCCGCGCGGTGAGATTCACCTTGCCTTCGCGCGTTCGAGGAGCCCCGGGAGTCGGATGGTTCACCCACTGGGCTTGAGCGCACAAACACGCACCCGCAAACATCGTCCAGATCCGAAAACGAATACGCATACTCCTGTAATCTTAGACTACAAGTGACCGATGCGAGGTGGATGGTATGACCACACACATTCTTGCGTTTCTGATTGGCGTGATTGCCGGACTTCGCTCGCTGAC